>DASYFD010000103.1:0-1666 GCA_036498625.1 Xanthobacteraceae bacterium
GCGCCGGCCGAGATCACTTTGAGATCGGCGGCGCCGGCCGGCGTCGCCACGATGGCGGCCAGGACCGCGACCAAAGCTGCGAGACGATGCGTCATTTTCTCTCCCCTTGCGGCCGCTCTTTGAGCGAACAGAACCTTCGGCGATCGTTAAGCCGGCTGCGGCGCGGCGGCAGTATAGCGCATGGGCGCGAGCATTCCACGGGCGCGCGCGTGCTTCCGCCCGGCCCGGCGCGCTGCTATCGTTCGGATCGAGCAAATTGGCAATCGACAAAAAATCGCAACCTTGGGGAGAGCAACATGGCGTTGGCGAATGTGCCGCATCGGATCGGACGCGTGGAGTCCGGCGACGTCTCGATCTTCTACCGCGCCTTCGGGTCGCGCGGCGCGACCCCGATCGTGATCATGCATGGCGCCAATTATTTCGATTCCTACGACTGGATCGGCGTCGCCGGGGCGCTTTCGAGCGACCGCGAGGTGGTGGCGTTCGACCGGCGCGGCTGGGGCGAGTCGAATTGGAGCCCGAGCAAGGACTATTCGCTCGATGCCCATGTGAGCGACGCCATGGCGGTGGTCAACCACATGGGATGGAGCCAGGTGATCTTCATGGGCCACTCCGCCTCCGGGCGGGTGGTGATCTCGGCGGCCGCCAATTTCCCCGACAAGGCGGCCAAGCTGATGATCCTCGACAGCCCGCTCGGCGGCGAGCCCGGCGACCCCAACCGGCCCAAGATCGGCAATCCGCCCACCATGTACGAATCGGTCGAGACCATGATGGCGGGTTTCGCCAAGGCCAGCAGCCCGCCGCGGGTCGGCAGCGACCGCGAGCGTGCGCTGCATGCGCTGATCCGCCTGGAGAAGGGCTACATGCTCAAGCGCGATCCCGACAACGGCAACACCACGCCGCAGGGTGAAGGCGCAAGCCTGCCGCGCCGCGCGCCGCGCACCGTCTGGCAGGATCTGGCCGCGGTGAAATGCCCCACCATGCTGGTGCATGCGCTGCGCTCGGACCGGCTCGACCCCACGACGCTCGGCCGCATCGGCAGCGAGTTCAAGAGCATCGCCATCACCGAAGTGGATTGCCGGCACGACATTCCGAACGAGCAGCCGGAGGCGCTGCTGGCGCATGTGCGCAAGTTCCTGGGATGAGCGGCGCGCGGCACGCGCCGCGCCGTAGACACCGCCATGGTTCGTCCTTCGAGAGCCTCAGGACGCGCGGGCCTTGCCCGTGCCCCCACCGTAAACCGCCTCCCCCGGGGTCGTGACCTTGGGAGCAACCTCCGGAGCAGCCACATCGGCCGCCGTGAGACCGGCTGATAGCCGTTGCAAGCAGTCCAAACAGTTCAAAAACCTGTGCTGTCGTTTTTCCGGCCGTCATGGGTCTGCCACTGAGAGACTGTCCGATGGGGCGACGGGCCCCACCGGACTTTGCGCGTTACGCGCCCACCATACCAGGCTCATCAAAACAGGCGACTATCAGGCGCGCTCGTTCACGGCGTTGGAGGCGGCAATGTAGCCATGAGTGCAGGCTTTGCCGAGGCCATGCATCAAGTGAGCTCCACTGGCTTCGCCACCGGCGTAGAGACCCGGGATGACCTGGCCTTTCATGTCGAGGACCTGGGCCTTGCCGTTGATCCTCAATCCCCCGCATGAATCGTGCCATTCGATAA
>DASYFD010000104.1:0-31296 GCA_036498625.1 Xanthobacteraceae bacterium
GCCCGCCATAGCGACGCCGGCCCCCACGGACACCAGCGTGGCGCCCGAGAGCATCAGCATACGGCGGCGGACAAAATCCATGACCCCGCGCCCCCCTGCCGAGAGTTGGCGAATTTACAATTCGGTAACTATAGAGCGCAACCCGGACCGGCGCCAGCGGTGGGGGGCCACACTTTCCCAAGATTTTGCGGCTTTACCGGGCCTTAGCGACATCATCCCGCCGTATTTGGGTACCTTTGGGCGGTTTGCCCGGCCTCGGGCGCCGTTTGCCCGCCCGTCCCCACAATCCCCCGACGCGGCAGTCTGGTTCCTTGACGGGGCACGACATTAGGTCCGAAATGCCTCCAAGGGGTCGCAGGTAGCGTCAACGAGGGCCGCAGCATGATCCGTTCAATCACCGCATCGTCACGCCGGCGCCGCGCCGGGCGTAGTTTGGTCGATGCTGTCTTGTTGGCTTTCTGCGTTGGCCTGCTTGCGCTTGCGCCGCCGGTTCCCGCCAGGTCTGCCGACGCCTATTTCAAGGACAAGCAGATCCGCCTGATCGTGGGTTCGGCACCGGGCGGGGGCTATGACGCTTACGGGCGTTTGCTCGCCCAATACATGAAGCCGCATATCCCCGGCAATCCGACCATTGTGGTGCAGAACATGCCGGGCGCCGGTTCGCTGGTCGCCGGCAACTACATCTACAATGTGGCGCCCAAGGACGGCACCGTCATCGGCGCGGTCAACGCGCTGCTGGCGACCGATCCCCTGGTCTACCCGGAACGGGTGAAGTTCGATCCCCGGCAGTTCCGCTGGCTCGGCAGCGCGCTGCGCGAGAATCATGTGGGCGTGGCCTGGCACCTGACGCGCATCAAGTCGTTCGACGACGTCCTCAAGAACGAGCTCATCGTGGCGGGCACCGGCGGCGCGACCAACTTCTATCCGCTGTTCGTCGATGCCATCCTGGGCGCCAAGATCAAGATGATTCCCGGCTATCAGGGCACCAAGCAGGGCATGCTGGCCATGGAGCGCGGCGAGGTCGGAGGCGAGGTCGGCATCACCTGGGCGAGCGTCAAGGCCACCAACGGCAACTGGCTGCGCGAGGACAAGATCCGCCCCTTCGTCCAGTTCGGGCTGAAGAAGCACCCCGAGCTTCCGGATGTGTCCTGGATCTACGACTATGCCCGCGACGACGACGACCGCGCCGCCATGGACATGGCCTTCGGCAATTCGGAGTTCGGCCGTCCCTTCATCGCCCCGCCGGGGGTGCCGGACGAAGTCGTCGCCATCCTGCGCGATGCGTTCGAGGACACCATGAGCGATCCGGAGTTCCGGGCCGATGCGGAAAAGCGCCAGCTCGATCTCGAGATCACCCGCGGCGGCGAGATTCAGGCGCTGATCGAGAAAATCTACAAGACCCCGCCGGGGGTGGTGGCGCGGGTCAAGAAAGTCGCGCAAAGCGCGGAATAGATCGCTCCTGCAAACGAGGTGTATCCATGGCCTTCACCAGCTGGCGAGGCGTGCTGGGCTGCGTCAAGCCGACCCTGCGGCCGGGCGGTCTCGAGGAGCTGATCCGCATGCTGCCCGAGGGCATCGGGGTGATCCCGCTCTTTCTCGGGATCCGGGAAGGCACCACCGACGAGTTCAAGCGCGCGATCGCGCCGTACGAGCCGTTGCTGGCGCAGCTCGCCGATGCGGGCTGCGATCTGATCCATCCCGAGGGCGCGCCGCCCTTCATGCTGCTCGGCCACAAGGGCGAGGCCGAGCTCCTGAAAAAATGGGAGCGCCAATACCAGGTGCCGATGTTCACCTCCGGCAGCAACCACGTGCGCGCCCTCAAGGCCCTCAAGGTCAAGCGCTTCGTGGGCGCGACCTATTTCACGGGCCCGATCAACGACGTGTTCTCCAACTATTTCATCGAGGCCGGCTTCGACGTGCTCGCCATGGAAGGGATAGCGGCGCCGTTCGACCAGATCGGCGCGCTGTCCTCGCACGAGGTCTATGCCCACGTGAAACGCGCCTTCCTCAAGCACCGCAAGGGCGCGCAAGCCATTTATCTGCTCGGCTCGGGGTGGCGGGTGCTGCCGGTGATCGACATGCTGGAGCAGGATCTGGGCGTGCCGGTGATCCATCCGGTACCGGCACGTTGCTGGGAAATCCAGCACCGGCTGTCGATCCGCCAGCCGGTCGCGGGCTTCGGGCGTTTGCTGGCCGAGATGGTGCCGGGCTGAGAATCGCCGGCGAGAGCTACTCCACCTTGGCGCCCGACACCTCGACCACATGCGCCCATTTGGCGATATCGGCACGCAGGTATTTGTCGAACGCCGCCGGATCCATGATCATGGAGACGGCGCCCTGCTCGGCCCAGGTCTTCTGCAGATCGCCCCGGCTGATGATCTTGACCACCTCGGCATTGAGCCGTTCGACGATCGCCTTGGGCGTGGCGGCCGGCGCCATCAGGCCGAGCCAGATGGTCGCCTCGTAGCCGGGCACGCCCGCCTCCGCGATGGTCGGCACGTCCGGCAGCACGCTCGAGCGCTTGGCCCCGGTGGTGCCGAGCGCCCGCACCTGCCCGGCACGGGCGTTGGCCGCCATGGTGGTGATGGCATCCAGCATCATCTGCACATGGCCGCCGATCACGGCATTGCGGGCCTCGCCCGAGCCCTTGTACGGCACATGCACGATGTCGGTGCCGCTCATCGCTTTGAACAGTTCGCCCGCCATGTGATAGGGCGTGCCGGGCCCCGAGGACGCGTAGTTCAGCTGCCCGGGCTTGGATTTGGCGAGCGCGATGAATTCCTTGATGTCCTTGGCCGGAACCGAAGGGTGCACCACCATGAGGAGATCGGAATAATTGATCGGCGCCACCGCCACGAAGTCGCGCATCAGCGCGAACGGCTTGTTGGGGATCAGGGATTCGTTGGTGGTGTGGGTGTTCGACATCAACAGCAGGGTGTAGCCGTCGGGCGCCGCGCGGGCGACCGCCTCGGTACCCAGGATCGAGCCGGCGCCCGGACGGTCCTCGATCACGAAGGACTGCTTGAGCGCTTCCGACAAATATTGGCCGAGCTGGCGCGCAAAGATGTCGGCGGGCCCGCCGGGCGCGAACGGCACGATGATCTTGACCGGCCGCGACGGATAGTTCTGCGCCGAGGCGCCCGGGATGGAGACCGCGAAGGCCAGCGCAAGAGCTGCAAAAATGCGCAGAAATACCGTCATCCGAATGCCTCCGGGGGAATGTTCGCTTGTTGCTCACGCTAGAGCATTTGCACGAGAAAAACAGCCCCGCCATGCTGCCTCATCAGAGAGCCTGCGAAAGATATTGATAAAGCGCACGAGTTTCCCCGCCCGTTCGTCCCCGCGGACGCGGGGACCCAGCCTTTGCCCAAAGTGCAGGCTGTGCATTTGGGCAAGTCTGGATTCCCGCGTCCGCGGGAATGAGCGGACGTGGCTATTCCTTCACGCTTTCGGAGCGGCATCGCGATGTGTCGCGAAGGACCCGGGAGCGTTCAGCTCCACAGCGCCCGGCTCGCCAGCCGCGCGCCGGCGGCGAGCGCTTCCAGCTTCGCCCACATGATCGAGGGATGGACGCGGCGGTGGAACGGGCCCTGCGCAAAGCCGCAATCGGTTCCGGCGATCAGGTTCTCCCGCCCGACCAGCGCTGCCAGGCGCACGATGCGATCGGCGACCAGCTGCGGATGCTCCACGATGTTGGTGGCGTGGCTGATCACGCCCGGGATCAGCACCTTCCCGGGCGGCAGCTTGACGTCCTGCCACACCCTCCATTCGTGCTCATGGCGCGGATTGGCGCCTTCGATCACATAGGCACCGACGTTCACCTTGAGAATGAGATCCACGATGTCGCGCAGCGGGACGTCGGTGGTGTGCGGGCCGGGCCAGCTGCCCCAGCACACGTGATAGCGGATGCGCTCGGGCGGAATGCCTTCGATGGCGCGGTTGAGCACCTCCATGTGCAGCGCCACCCAGTCGCGGTAATCGGCGAAGCTCGCGGGCGGCACCATCCGGTCGTAGGTCACGGCGGCGCGCGCATCGTCGAGCTGCAGCAGAAAGCCGGCCTCGACGATCATGCGATATTCGGTCGCCATGGCGGCGCCGATGGCGCGCAGGCAGTCCTCCTCGCTCGCGTAGAACTCGTTCTTGCGGTCCGGGATGACGCTGGCGGGTGCCGCCACCGGCAGGAACGCCTCGGTGACCCTGGTGTGGCGCAAGGCGGCGGTGAAATTGTCGATGTCGCGCTTGAGCTCGGCCTGTCCCGTATAGGCGATCGGTCCGACGCAGATCGCATCGGCCGTGGTGGCCACGCCTTCGCGCGCATCGAGCTCGGCATAGAAATCGGCGAACCGCTCGCGGTCGCCGCCGCGCGCAAACGGGTTCGCGCCGGCCACGACCGGGCGCCGCTCGAACCCGCTCAGCCGCTCGAGCGCATATTGCGACCAGCTGATGGATTTTCCGAACTCCCCGTCGCTGACCACGTCGATGCCGGCGGCCGCCTGCTGCCGCACGATCTCGGCGACTGAACCGGTGAGGCATTCGTCATAGGCGCCGCGGTCGAACTCCCGCCCCGCCTGCCGCAGGCGCAGGAAGTCCTGCAGGGCGGCCGGGCGGATCAGGCTGCCCACATGGGTGGTGAGGATTCGCTCGCTGCTGTGTTTCATCGGCCTGCTCTGTGGCTCGACATCGAGCTATGGCTCGACATCGAGCTCCTCGACATCATAGCCGAGCGCCGCGTTGGCGCCCTGCGGCACCTGGTAGAGCGCCGTCACCTTCATTCCGACCCGTAGGCCCGAGCGGTCCGCCATGCCTTCAAAGTCGGTTTCAGTGCTGATCCGCAGCCGCACCTCCTCGCCGCTGTCGGCATTGACCGTGAGGAAACGTCCCTCCTCGGCCAGCTTGCTGATGGTCGCCTTGATGGTGTGCTCCACCATCGGGACGATCAGCGGGTCCTGACCCTGGAGCTCGCGGTAGATCGTCTCTGCCGTCCAGGGAAAGTGGGAATCGCGGTCCCAGCCCTGGTACTCGCTCATGTTGAACTGCTTCTCGATCTCCGGAAGCGCAAGGCCCTTGCTCATCATGGCGCGGACCTTCCGGCGCGCCGCCAGCAGATAGTCGGTGAGCGCCTGCAGATCGGTCACGCCGCCGAGCGGACCATGCGCCGGCACCACGATCTTCGGCTTGAGGGCGATCATCGCCTCCAATTGCTTGAGCATCCCGGTGGTGGTGCCATGGCTGTAATCGGGCCTGATGTCGGGATGGCGGGTGATGTAGCCCACAAACGCGGCATGCAGCACGCCGCTCTCCGGCAGCCACACCGCGACGTCACCCGGGTTGTAGCGATCGTCCACATAGATCAATTCAATGGTCTTGCCGCCGAGATGCAGCGTCATGTGATCATCGAAGGTCAGCATCGTATCGGTCGGATTCACGTCCTTGAGCGCCGCGGATCGCTCGGCAAAGCGCTTGCGCCAGGCCTTGATCTGGAATGGCCGCCACTTCGCCCACTCCTTGAACACCCGCTCGTGCGCGATCACGTTGGCGGGGGGCGAGAACAGGGGCGTCCCGCCGACATGGTCGCCGTGGTTCTGGCTGACCACGATGTAGCGCACTGGTTGGCTGGTCACCGATTGCACCAGCTTCTGCAAGATGCGGGTCTCGGGCGGATTGTTGCCGGTATCGACCAGCACCACGCCCTCCGTGGTCACGATGACCATCGCATTGGCGTCGTTACGCTTGCCGATGAAGGCGTAGACGCCGTCGGCGAGCTTCACAAGCTCGGCCTTCTCGCCGGTGATGGCCGCCGCCGGGCCACCCAGGGCGAAAGTCGCGCACAGCAGCAAAGCAAGGAGCCCCAATCGTCTCATGATCGCCATACCCTTCCCGGATGCGAGCCGCGGCATGCCTCTTACACCAAAGCCCGAGCCGTAGGGTGGGCAAAATTGCCGGGCACTGTCTGCATAATTTTAGGCGGAGCCGCGCAATGTTGCCCACGCGATCGCACACCGCGAGTCGAACGCGCCGGCAACGCGCCGCCACGCCATGCCGCGTGCTCAACGCTGCGGCGATGGCGCGTTACCCACCCTACCGACCACCGATGTGATTCGAATCTTGGAAACGCGCCCTAGGCCGCGGATCGGGCCGCCGCTGCCGCAGCCATGCGCTCGGCGAGCGAATCCCGGCGCTTCTGGATGAGATCGAGTGAGGCGACCTCGACCCGGTTGCGGCCGTGTTCCTTGGCATCGTAAAGCGCCTCGTCGGCCTGGATCAGCAGGTCGGGCAGGTCCAGCGTCGCGCTTCTGCAAAACACCATGCCGATGCTCAAGGTGGCGGCGACCGGATAGCCGTCGACCTCGTCGGCGGCCTCCGCGAAGGCGGTGCGAATGAGCTCGGCCCGCGCCGCCGCCCGCTCCTGCCCCACGTCATAGAACACGACCGCGAACTCCTCGCCGCCCAGGCGGCCGATGAGATCGGGCGCCTTGATATTCTCCTGCGCGGTGCGGGCGAAAATCTGCAGCACGCGGTCGCCGACCGCATGGCCGAACCGGTCATTGATCGATTTGAAGTGATCGAGGTCGATCAGCAGAACGGCGACCGGGCACGGATTTGCGCCATGCCGCTTGCTGAGCTCGGTGCCGTCCTGCAGGAACGAGCGGCGGTTGGCGATCCCGGTGAGCGAATCCACCATCGCGGCAGTGCGCAGGCGATACTCCGCGCGCTCCTTGGCCATCGCCAGCAGGATGAAGGCGATCGAGATGGTGAACAGCAGTGCCTCGAAGGTCATCACGATGAGCCACACGCTCCCGACCACCGGTCCGGTCGGCAGCCAAGGCAGCATGCCGGCGAGCGGCGTCCGCAGCAGGAACAGCGCCCCATGCGCGAACAGCAGGAAGATCGCCGGCCAGCGCGACACCAGGGGTTCGCTCCGCCCGCGCCAGAACTCATAGGCGGTGAGCCAGGTGTAGGTCGTGATGATGCCGCAAGAGAGCAGCACCCGCATTTCCATGTTCAGCGTGAAGGCCGGAATATGGCTGGCGAAGAACCACAAGAAGGGGCCGACCAGAAGATAGGCCGGCAACGGCGCCTGGTGGTCGAACACGCGCGCGCCCGTCCAGGTCACGCCGAAGGAGAGAAACAGGATGGCATTGGCGAGATCGATCGAGATGAGATCGGGCACCGAGCCATACATCCCGAACAGCACGATCGAGCCCGATCGCATCAGATGGGCGCAACCCCACCAAGCCACCGCCCGAATCTGGATGTTCTGAGCCCACGCAAACAGAAGCAACAGCCCCAGCAGAGCTTCGACGTAGATCGCAACCACGAAGAGGGTATTGACGTCGAGGTCCATCGAGGTGCTGTCCACCAATGCCGCCAGGTGCCCGAGTTGCGATTGCGGGCTTGGTCCGATCAGTAGGCAAGAGCGGGAAAAAATAGGTGAATGCGCCCATAAGGCATGGCTAATTGAACCCCAATGGTTTCAGAAGTGCTGACGAACCATGACGATTTGTCGCAAAGGCTGCGGCGCAGCGCCCGCCGCGGGGGTTGTTCCCAGGTCATGGCACCACATTGCGCCCGCACCGAAGACAGGGCACCTTGCGACGCCCGCGCCGGATCGGCCCCAAGGGGCCGGCGCGGCCGGGCCTATGGTCGCGATCGGGAAGGAACCCAACCAGAATGCCGGAGCTGCTGGTCGGCAAGGTCGCGGACATCGCCGAGGGCGACTGGCGCATCGTGACCCATGACGGGCTCGACGTGCAGACATTGAAACTCATCCCATGTCTAGCGGTGGCGCTGACCGTCCTCCTCGGCGGATCGCCGGCGCACGCCCAATCCCCGGCCGAGTTCTACAAGGGCAAGACCATCGAGCTCATCATCGGGACCAGCGTCGGGGGCGGCTACGACGCCTATGGCCGGATGCTCGCCCGCAACATGGGCAAATACATTCCCGGCAATCCTACCATCCTCCCGAAGAACATGGAGGGCGCCGGCAGCATGCGGCTCGCCAACCATCTCTACAACACGGCGCCGAAGGACGGCACGAGCTTCGGGACCATCAATCGCGGCACCCCCTTCGAGCCGCTGCTCGGAAGCAGGGGCGCCCAGTTCGACGCCACCCGATTCAACTGGATCGGCAGCACCAACAACGAGGTCAGCGTCTGCGTCGCCTGGCACACCGCCGGCATCGCGACATTCGATGACCTGTTGCGGCGCGAGCTGGTCGTCGGCGCGACCGGGCCGAGCGCCGACACCTATCAGTTCCCCAAGATCACCAATGCGGTGCTGGGCACCAAATTCAAGATCGTGACCGGCTATCCGGGCGGCAACGACGTCGATCTGGCGATGGAGCGCGGCGAGGTGGCGGGCCGCTGCGGCTGGTCGTGGACGAGCGTCAAGAGCCTGCACCAGCCTTGGCTCAACCGCAAGATGATCAACATTCTCTATCAGATGGGCCTGAGCAAGCACCGCGATCTGCCCGACATTCCGCTGGTCGTCGATCTTGCCCGGACCGACGAGGAAAAGGCCATCCTCAACCTCATCTTCGCGCGGCAGGTCATGGCCTGGCCGTTCCTGGCGCCGCCCGGGACCCCGGGCGACCGGGTCGAGAGCCTGCGCAAGGCGTTCCTGCAGACCATGCAGGACAAGGATTTCCTGGCCGAGGCCGACAAGGCCGGCCTCGAGATCACGCCGGTTGCCGGCGAGGACATCCAGAAGCTGGTGGCGCAGATCTACGCGACGCCGGCGGGGACCGTCCGCAAGGCGGTGGAGCTCCTGCAATGAGGCATGGCCGGTCTCGGCCGCACGATCTTGCCGGACGCTGAGGCGTCAACTAGGGTCGCCCCCTCCCCGCACAGCCGGACCACAACCGCCCATGCAGACCCGTAATGGAATCGTCGAGGCCATCGGCAACACGCCGCTGATCAAGCTCAAGCGTGCCTCCGAGGCGACCGGTTGCACCATTCTGGGCAAGGCCGAGTTCATGAATCCCGGCCAGTCGGTCAAGGACCGCCCGGCGCTGCAGATGATCCTGGAGGCCGAAAAGCGCGGCGAGCTCAAGCCCGGTGGGCTGGTGGTGGAGAGCACGGCCGGCAATACCGGCATCGGGCTCGCGCTGGTCGCCAACGCCCGCGGTTATCGCACCCTGATCGTGATCCCGCAGACCCAGAGCCAGGAGAAGAAGGACATGCTGCGGCTCTGCGGGGCCGAACTGGTGGAGGTGCCGGCGGTTCCCTTCGGCAATCCGAATAACTACCAGCATATCGGCCGGCGCATGGCGCAGGAATTGCGCCAAAGCGAGCCCAACGGCGTCATCTTCGCCGACCAGTGGAACAATCTCGATAACCGCAAGGCGCACTTCGTCTCGACCGGACCGGAAATCTGGGAGCAGACCGACGGCAAGGTGGACGGATTCATCTGCGCCATCGGCACCGGCGGCACGCTCGCCGGCGTATCCGGCTATCTGCAGCAGAAAAAGCCCGGCGTCGTGATCGGCGTTGCCGATCCCAGGGGCGCCGCCATGTACGAGCTGTTCAAGCATGGGCAGGCCAAGGCGTCGGAAGGCGGCTCCATCACGGAAGGCATCGGGCTTTCGCGCGTCACCCCGATCATCGAGACCATCAAGGCCGACAAGGCGTATCTGATCCCCGACGAGGAGGCGGTGCCGATCATCTTCGATCTGCTGGAGCACGAGGGCCTGTGCATGGGCGGCTCGAGCGGCATAAACATCGCGGGCGCGATCCGGCTGGCGCGCGAGCTCGGTCGCGGCCATACCATCGTCACCATCCTGGCCGACTACGGCACGCGCTATCAGTCAAAGCTGTTCAATGAGGATTTCCTGCGCCAGAAGGGCTTGCCGGTGCCACCCTGGATGAAGCGGCAGTCGGGCCTGAAGGTGCCCTTTGAATGAGACGGCGCATGATGGAGATGGCGCATGAGTAGCGGGCCGGAGCAACCCGCAAGCAGCCGCTGGCTGGTGACCACGGATTGGCTGGCGGCGCGCCTGGGCGCGCCCGACCTCGTGGTGCTCGACGGCTCCTATTATCTTCCCACCCAGAAGCGCGACGCGGCGGCCGAATATCTCGCCGGCCATATCGCCGGCGCGGTGCGTTTCGATATTGAAGCGATCGCCGATCATGCCAACCCGCTGCCGCATATGCTGCCTGCGGCCGAGCAGTTCGGCGGGCAGGTCGGGGCGCTAGGCATCGGCGATCAGGACACCATCGTGGTCTATGATGGGGCCGGCATGTTCGCCTCGCCGCGGGTGTGGTGGACCTTCCGGCTGTTTGGCGCGCAGAGGGTCTTCATCCTGGCGGGCGGACTGCCGCAATGGAAGGCGGAAGGCCGTCCGCTCGAGACCGGAGCGGTCAGCCGCGCCCCGAAGAGCTTCCGGGCCCGCCAGGCGCCGTCCAAGGTCGCTTCGCTCGCGGACGTGCAGGCGGCGCTCGCCGGCGATGCCGTGCAGGTCGTCGATGTGCGGCCGGCCGACCGCTTTCGCGGCGAGACACCCGAGCCGCGGCCGGGCCTGCGCAGCGGCCACATGCCGGGCGCGCTGAACGTTCCCTACACCGCCCTGATCGAGAACGGCGCCCTCGCCTCACCCGGGCGGATCGAGCAGGCGCTGGCGGCCGGCGGCGTCGATCTCGAGAAGCCGATCATCGCAAGCTGCGGCTCGGGCGTTTCGGCGGCCACGCTGTGGCTCGCCCTCGATTCGCTCGGCCGCGCCCCGCAGGCCCTGTACGACGGCTCCTGGGCGGAATGGGGCTCGCGGGCGGACCTTCCGATCGAGCCGGGGCCCAAGGCCTGAAGGCGGCAAAGCCTCGGGAATCTGCCTAGGCTTAACGGTTCCCTCATCCAAGTTTGCCAATCCTCGACCGGTACGGACCAACCTTTCGTCAAGCGATCACCGCAAAGTTCAGCCATGGCCAAAGCCTCACCCCGCTCGGACCAACGCTCTGGGCGGGTGGCGCGCCATGACAGCCTCGCCTGGCGGCTGATCGTGCCGGTGCCGATCGCCGTCATGATTGCGGTGGCGGCGATCTGGGCGATCGTGCCGCGGATCGTCGACAGCATGGCCACGACCGACGCCGCTCTCGCCAACCAGCAGGCGGCGACGGAGTTCAAGACGATCCGGACCTATTATACGCAGAACATCGTGGACAAGGTCGTGCGCAGCGGCACCTTCAGGGCCGACGTGGATCACGAGAACAACGACAAGGTCATACCGCTGCCGGCGACCTTCCTGCACGACCTCGGCACCGCGCTGGAGAACAGGGACACCACCATCAGGCTGGTCAGCCCCTTTCCGTTTGCGGATCGCAAGGATCGCAAGCTCGACGACTTCCAGCAGCAGGCCTGGAGCTTCCTGACCTCCCATCCGGACGAGACCTTCGTGCGATCGGAGGTCCAGAACGGCAAGCATGTGGTGCGGGTCGCGATCGCCGACACCATGTCCGCCAAGGCCTGCGTCGACTGCCACAATTCCGATGCGCGATCGCCCAAGACCAACTGGAAGCTCGGCGACGTGCGCGGCGTGCTCGAGGTCTCGTCCATCATCGACGCCCAGCTCGCCCACGGGGCGACGCTGGGCCGGCTGATGGTGGCCGGCGCCGGCCTGCTCGGGCTCATGCTGCTCGGCATGACCCTGCTGGTGGTCCGCAGCGTGACCAAGCCGCTATGCGGAATGGTGGACGACATGGGCAAGCTGGCCGCCGGCGACTTCGCCCTGGTGCTGCCCGGCCTGGGCCGCCGGGACGAGATCGGCGCCATGGCGGAGGCTGTCGAGCGGTTCAAGCTCACCACCATGGAGCGCGCGCGCCGCGACGCCGAGCACAGGGAAGTTGGCCGGCGCGCGAGCGCGGCGCAGCGTCAAGCCGAGCTGCACAAGCTAGCGGACGGATTCGAGGCGGCGGTCGGCGACATGGTCACCGCGGTTGCCTCCCTGTCGCACGAGCTGGAAGGCGCCGCCGACACGTTGACCTACAATGCCGAGAGCACCCGGCACTTGTCGATCGCGGTGGCAGATGCTTCGGGCGAGGCCTCGCTCAACGTCAAATTGGTGGCCCAGGCGACGCAGGAATTGACCACGTCGGTTTCCGAGATCAGCGAGCGCGCCCATGAATCCAGCCGCATCGCCGGCGAGGCCGTCCGGCAGGCCGAGCAGACCGACGACCGCATCGCCGCGCTGTGGAAGGCGGCCTCGCGCATCGGCAACGTGGTCAAGCTGATCACCGACATCGCCGAGCAGACCAATTTGCTGGCGCTCAACGCCACGATCGAGGCGGCGCGCGCCGGCGATGCCGGCAAGGGCTTCGCGGTCGTGGCCGCAGAGGTCAAGACGCTGGCGACCCAGACCGCCAAGGCGACCGAGGATATCCGCTTGCTGATCGCGGAGATGCAGACGGCGACGGGCGAGTCGGTGAACGCGATCAAGGAGATCGGCGCGACCATCGGCCGCATCTCGGAGATCGCGACCGCGATCGCGGCGGCGGTCGAGGAGCAGAGCATCGCCACGGTGGAGATCTCCCGCAACGTCGAGCAGGCGGCGCACAGCACCAGCCGCGTCGCCGGCAATATCGACGACGTCAATTGCGCCGCGAGCGAGACCAGCAGCGCCTCCAGCCAGGTGCTGGCCTCCGCCAAGGTGCTCGCCGCCGAAGGCGCCAGGTTCAGGCTGACCGTGGAGGAATTCCTCAAGACCGTGCGCGCCGCTTAATCTTCCCGGCCGCCGCCCGGCGTCAATGCAGGATCTGGCTCAGGAACAGCTTGGTGCGCTCGTGCTGAGGGTGCGAGAAGAACGCCTCGGGCTCGTTCACCTCGATGATCTGGCCGGCATCCATGAGGATCATGCGGGTGGCGACCTGCCGGGCAAAGCCCATCTCATGGCTGACCACCACCATGGTCATGCCGTCCAATGCCAGCGCCACCATGCTGTCGAGCACCTCGCGCACCATCTCGGGGTCGAGCGCCGAGGTCGGCTCGTCGAACAGCATGATCTTCGGCTGCATGCATAGCGCCCGCGCAATGGCGACGCGTTGCTGCTGGCCGCCGGAAAGCTGATTCGGATACTTGTCCGCCTGCTCGGGAATGCGAACGCGCGCAAGATTGTGCCGGGCGATCGCCTCGGCCTCCTTGCGGGGCATGCGGCGGACCCACACCGGGGCGAGCATGCAGTTCTCCAGCACGGTCAGGTGCGGGAACAGGTTGAAGTGTTGAAACACCATGCCGACCTCGCGGCGAATTTCGTCGATCCGCTTGAGGTCGTCGGTCAGCTCCACGCCGTCCACGATCAGGCGACCCTGCTGCCAGGTCTCGATGCGATTGATGCAGCGCAGCAGCGTCGATTTGCCGCCCCCGGAGGGGCCGCAGATCACGATGCGCTCGCCGCGCATGACCTGCAGGCTCACGTCGCGCAGCACGTGGAAGGCGCCGAACCACTTGTTGAGGCCGGCGATCTCGATCGCGAGCTCGTTGCGTGTGGTGCGGATATCGGCCGCGACGCCGGGCGGAGCGTTCGATGGTTGCGCAACGTCGTTACTCATCATCCTGCCCAGTGCCAAATGTCCGGTGATCAGCGCGCGCTCAACCGTCGTTCCGTGAACATGGCATAGCGCGACATCGCGAACGAGACCACGAAATAGATCATGCCGGCAAAGGCAAAGCCGGTGAACAGCGTTACCGGCGTCGCCCAATTGGGGTCGGAGAAGGAGGCGCGCAACTGCCCGAGCAGGTCGAAGATCGCCACGATCAGCACCAGCGTGGTGTCCTTGAACAGCGCAATGAACGAGTTGACCAGGCCCGGGATGACGAGCCGCAGCGCTTGCGGCAGCACGACGAGGCCCATCATCCGCCAATAGCCCAGCCCAAGCGCCATCGCGCCCTCGAATTGCCCGCGCGGGATCGCCTGCAGCCCGGCACGCACCACTTCCGCGAGGTACGCGGCCGAGAACAGAATGACCCCGATCAGCACGCGCAACAGGCCGTCGATCTTCCAATTACCGGGAAGGAACAGCGGCAGCATATAGGTCGCGAAGAACAGCACCGTGATCAGCGGCACGCCCCGCCAGAACTCTATGAAGATCACGCTCGCGCTGCGCACCACCGGCAGGTCGGAGCGGCGTCCGAGCGCGAGCAGGATGCCGAGCGGCAGCGATCCGACGATGCCGGCGTAGGAGATGACCAGCGTGACCAGGAGCCCGCCCCAGAGCCTGGTTTCCACCTCCGGTAGTCCGGGCACGCCGCCGAGCAGCAGGACCGCGGCCACCGCCGGATAGACGATAAAGAACAGCACCGCGTTCAGGGTCTTGTAGGGATCACGCGGAACCAGCAGCGGCCCCAGGGTCAAGGCGCCGAGCCAGTAGACCAGATTGACCCGCCAGCGCTGGTCGGCCGGATAAAATCCGTACATGAGCTGGTCGAACTTGGCGGCAATGAACGGCCAGCAAGCGCCGACCGGACGCCCGAGCGTCTCGGGCAGGCAGTCGGTACGCTCGCTGCCGTGCCAGACCGCATCGATGAGAAGAAACCTGACGGTCGGCCACGCCAGGGCAGCCAGAGCGACGGCGCCCAGCACCGTCAGGATCGAATTGCCGATGGTGTTGAACAACCGGGCGCCGATCCAGCCGGGCACGCTCGCGCGCAGGCGCGGCGGCGCCGCCGGCGCAATCAGCGCGGCGCGAACAAAACCCGACGACGGGGCTGCGCTCATCGGGCCTCAGCGCTCGGTCGATTGCACATGGGCGTTGTACCAGTTCATCAGGATGCTGGTGGCAAGCGAAAGCGCCAGGTAGACCGCCATGGTGATGGCGATGATCTCGATCGCCTGCCCGGTCTGATTGAGGGTGGTGCCGGCGAACACCGCGAACAGGTCCGGATAGCCGATGGCGACCGCCAGCGAGGAATTCTTGGTCAGGTTGAGATATTGGTTGGAGAGCGGCGGCACGATGATCCGCAGCGCCTGCGGGATGAGGATGAGCCGCAACAGCTGGGAGCGCCGCAATCCGAGCGCGAGGCCGGCCTCGCTCTGTCCGCGCGGGACCGCCAGGATGCCCGCCCGCACGATCTCGGCGATGAAGGAGGCCGTGTAGGTGGTCAGCGCGAACAGCAGCGCCAGGAATTCCGGAATGATCCGCGTGCCGCCGATGAAGTTGAAGCCCTGCAGGCGCGGCACGTCCACGTCGATCGGCAGGCCGGCCGCCAGGAATGTCGCCAGCGGCAAGCCGATGATGAGCGCCGCGGCCTTCCACAGCATCGGGATCATGCGGCCGGTCCGCTCGCGCACCCGTCTCGCCCAAAACCCGAGCCCGATGGTCGCCAGCACGCCGAGCGCGAGCGCCGCCCAGACATAGCCGAAGCCCTCGGCCAGCTGGAACGCCGGCACCACGAAGCCGCGGTTGTTGAGGAAGATGGTGCCGAAGACCGAAAGGCTCTGCCGCGGTCCCGGCAGCGTGCCGAGCACCGCCAGGTACCAGAACAGGATCTGGAACAGGAGCGGAAGATTGCGGATGACCTCGACATAGCCGCCGGCGATGCGCGCCACCAGCCAGTTGGACGACAGCCGCCCGATTCCGATGGTGAAGCCGAGCAGGGTCGCGAGCACGATCCCGATCCCGGAGACCAGGAGCGTGTTGAGGAGCCCGACCAGGAAGGCGCGGCCGTAAGTGTCGGTCTCCACGAACGGGATCAGGGAGAGATTGACGCCGAAACCGGCCGTATTGTTGAAGAAGCCGAGCCCGCTCGCGATATTGCGGGCACCGAGATTGGCCGAGGCATTGAGCGCGAACTGGTAGCCGAGCCAGGCCAGCGCCAGCACCAGCGCGACCTGGTAAAGGGCGCTGCGGAATTTCGGGTTGTGGAGGATGGCGGCCGGCGGCGGAGCCTCTGCGGTGCCGTCAGCGGATCGGCGGCGCATACTGGATGCCGCCCTTGGTCCAGAGCCGGTTGAGGCCGCGGGTGATGCCGAGCTTCGAGCCGGTCCCCACATTGCGATCGAACACCTCGCCGTAATTGCCGACCAGCTTGACGATGCGCACCACCCAATCCTTGGTCAGCCCGAGCTGCTCGCCGTAGACGCCTTCGGCTCCCATGAGCCGCTTGATCTCCGGTTGCGGTGACTTCAGGGCTTCATCGACCGTCTTGGACGATACGCCGAGCTCCTCGGCATCCAGCATGGCGAACTGCACCCATTTCACCACCGCGAGCCATTGGTCGTCGCCGCGGCGCACGGCCGGCGCGAGCGGCTCCTTGGATATGATCTCGGGCAGGATCACGTGATCGGCCGGATTGCCGAGCTTGAGCTTCTCGGCATAGAGCTGCGAGACGTCGGTGGTGAAGGCGTCGCAGCGGCCGGCTTCGTAGGCTTTCACGGTCTCGTCCGCGGTCACGAAGGCGGTGATCTCGTATTTCATGTTGTTGGAACGGAAATAGTCGGCGAGATTGAGCTCGGACGTGGTTCCGGTCTGTGCACAGACCGAAGCGCCGTTGAGCTCGAGCGCGGAGTTCACCTTGAGCGACTTGCGCACCATGAAGCCCTGGCCGTCATAATAATTGACGGCGGTGAAGGTTATTCCGAGCGAGGAGTCGCGCGAGGAGGTCCAGGTCGAGTTGCGCGCCAGCACGTCGATCTCGCGCGACTGCAGGGCGGTGAAACGGTCCTTGGCGGAGAGCGGCAGGAACTTGACCTTGGCCGCATCGTTGAAGATCGCCGCCGCGATGGCGCGACACACATCGACGTCGAAACCGGTCCAGTTTCCCTTGTCGTCCGGATTGGAGAATCCCGGCAGGCCCTGGCTGACGCCGCACATCAGCGCGCCGCGATCCTGCACCTTCTTGAGCGTCTGGGCGGAGCTCGCCGCCACCGAGAGGCTGAGCGCCAAGGCGGCGCCGAGCATCGTCGTGCTGAACATCGTGACTACGCGTTTCATGGTAGCGCCCCTTGCAGCCGTGATGATCCCGTGGCGAGAGCTGCGGACTCGCTGCAATCAGACCGTCCGCACCCACCGTTATGGCAAAATGTGTGGCAAAATTCCACGCCGTTCGCCGCAACCTGCCGGCGCCGCTCGCGGTCGGGCGCCATCTGAGGACGATAACGCACTACGGTCAAGGGGTTGACGCTGAGGATAATGCGATCAGGCGGCTGCCCATTCGGTGAGCAGAAGCGCGACCGATATTGTGCCAGGATTGCCGGACCGCGCGCCAGAATCACGAATGGAGCCCATGACCAGCAATCCCCACGGCAAGCCATCCCTCCCACCGGCGAAACCCGCGACCTTGCTCGTGACCGG
The DNA here is from genome assembly GCA_036498625.1 of Xanthobacteraceae bacterium. Classification (GTDB taxonomy): domain Bacteria; phylum Pseudomonadota; class Alphaproteobacteria; order Rhizobiales; family Xanthobacteraceae; genus VAZQ01. Next base: position 17,274 of record DASYFD010000104.1, read on the forward strand.
TGGCCGCGATCCGTCGGCGCATCACGGCTTCGTCAATCCGCCGGTTTATCACGCCTCCACGCTTCTCTATCCCAGTGCGGCGGACTATGTCGCCCACCGCGGCCGCTACCAATATGGCCGGCGCGGCACCCCCACCTCGGAGGCGCTCGCCGATGCGCTGGCGGGGCTCGAAGGTCATGAATGTGCCGGCGTCGCGCTGCTGCCCTCCGGCCTGGCCGCCGCCTCGGTCGCCCTCCTGTCGGTCCTCAAGGCCGGCGACCACGTCCTGGTCACCGACAGCGTCTATCTGCCCACCCGGAAATTCTGCGACAGCCTGCTCGCGCGCTACGGCATCAGGACGAGCTATTACGACCCGCTGATCGGCGGGCGTATCGCCGCTCTGATAGAGCCCGCCACCCGCGCCATTTTCGTGGAGTCGCCCGGATCGCTTTCATTCGAGATGCAGGACGTGCCCGCGATCGCGGCCGCGGCCCACGCCCAAGGCGCCGTCGTGCTGATGGACAATACCTGGGCGAGCCCGCTCTATTTCCGCGCCTTCCAAAACGGCGTCGATCTGTCGATCCAATCCGGCACCAAATATATCGGCGGCCATTCCGACGTGATGCTCGGGACCATATCGGCCAACAGGGCGACCTGGCCGCGCCTGTGCGAGACCGTCTATGGGATGGGATTGTGCGTGGGGCCCGACGACATGTATCTGGGCCTGCGCGGCCTGCGCACCATGGGGGTGCGGCTGGCGCAGCACCAGGCCTCCGGCATCAAGGTGGCGCGCTGGCTCGGCGAGCGGCCTGAGGTCGCCCGCGTGCTCCATCCCGCGCTCGAAAGCGATCCCGGCCATGCGATCTGGCGACGCGACTATACGGGCGCCTGCGGGCTGTTCAGCATCGTGCTCCAGCCGGCCCCGCAGCCGGCGGTGCATGCCTTCCTCGACACCCTGAGCTTGTTCGGCATTGGCGCCTCCTGGGGCGGTTTCGAGAGCCTTGCTATCCCGTTCGACTGTGCCGGAATACGTTCCGCAACCCGGTGGGCACCCGGCGGCCCTGCCGTCCGGTTCCATATCGGGCTCGAGGACGTGGACGATCTGATCGCCGATCTCGAACGCGGCTTTGCGGCCCTGGCGGCAGCGCGTTGATGCGCACCTCCCCGGTCATCACGAAAGCGTGAAGCCCGTAACGCGCGCGCATCTTCCGCCGAATAAATCCTCAGCGAGGAAATGGCCGACCTCGATGGCTTATTCGATGACCTCTCGGTTCTCGCTGTGACAAACCGGCCCGAGAATTGCTGAGCCATCTTTCCCACCCAAACTCCAAGCAAGGCAACGCTCCATGACCAAGCCGTTACGTAGGGGCGATGCGCCACGGTCGTCCTGCGGCGTTGCCGTAATGGCGAAGGCGTCGAGCCCGGGCCGCACCAAGACCCGCCTAGTGCCGCCTTTGAGCTTCGCGGAAGCGGCTGCATTCAACACCGCTTTCCTGCGGGATGTGGCCGCCAATATCCTCAACGCGGCAGACCGGGCGAACATTTCCGGCTACATGGCGTTTGGACCGCCCGAGTCGGTTGGATTTTTCAAGGCCATGCTGCCACCCGGCTTTCGTCTCATCGAATCCTGGCTGCCGAATTTCGGCGACTGCCTCTTCGACACCATCGCCCACCTGCTGGCGTCGGGACACGAGGCCGCGGTGGTTCTCAACTCCGACAGCCCGACGCTTCCTACCTCCCTCCTGGTCGACACGGCGAATCTCCTGGCGCTCCCGGGCGAGCGCGCCGTCATCGGCCCCTCGACGGATGGTGGCTACTATCTGCTGGGCCTCAAGGCCGCGCACCGGCGCCTCTTCGAGGACATCGATTGGAGCACCGAGCGCGTCGCCCACCAGACCATGGAACGGGCCCGCGAGATCGGGTTGCCCATGCATGTGCTGCCGGCCTGGTACGACGTCGATGAGCGCGATGCTCTCAAGCTTCTTCATGCCGAGCTTTGCGAAGGCCACTGCTTCGCGGCCGGCCTGCAATCGCATCGGGCGCCGCGGACCGCCGAGCTGATGCGGACACTGCTGCGCGACACCGATTTGGCGACCCGTCTCGACATCGTCCCGGCGCGCTCCATCGAGAAGGTCGTCGGCTGATGCGCAAGGCGGGGGCGGGCTGGATCCTGGCGGCGCTGGCCGTCGCCTTGCTGGTGCTGTCGGGCGTTGGGGCCGCGGCGCTCTGGCGCGGCGACCACCCCACGGTCGGTCTGATTCAGCTTCTGCAGGCGCCGCTCTATGGGGTGGCGGCTTGGCTGGTGATCGCGCGACCGATCACGGGCCGTACCGCGCTCGCCGGCATTCTCCTGGTGGGCCTGGCAATGCGCCTGATCGTGCTGCCGAGCCCGCCTGCCTCTACCGATATCTATCGCTACATCTGGGACGGGCGCGTCCAGGCGGCCGGGATCAATCCTTACCGCTATCTGCCGGCCGACGAGGCCCTGCAGGCGCTGCGCGACGACGCGATCTATCCGCGCATCAATCGCGCCAACTACGCCCCCACGATCTATCCGCCGGCCGCCCAGCTGGTGTTTCTCGCCGCCACGCGAATCTCCGAGAGCCCGGTGTTCATGAAGGCCGTCATGGTGGGATTCGAAGGACTGGCGGTCTGGGCGATCCTGCAATTGCTGGCCGCGCGCAGCCTGCCCGCCAGCCGCGTTCTGCTTTATGCATGGCATCCGTTGCCGCTGTGGGAATTCGCCGGCAACGGCCATGTCGACGCCATGGCGATCGCTTTTCTGCTCGTGGCTTTCGTGGCGTCCGACCGGCGCTCGCCGATCCTGGCCGGCATCGCGCTCGCGGCAGGCGTTCTGGTCAAATATTTCCCGGCCGTGACCGGGCCTTCGATCTACAAGCGTTGGGACTGGCGCTTGCCGGCGGCCTTCGCGGCTGCGCTGGGCGTGCTCTACCTGCCGTATCTCGGCGTCGGGTCCAGGGTGTTCGGCTTTCTCGGCGGCTATGTGGCCGAGGAAGGCTTCGAGCAGGGCTCCGGCATTTTCCTGTGGCAGCTCGCCGGCACCGTGCTGCCGCTGCCGCCGCATGCCTTCGCGTTCTACTTTCCGCTAGCCGCCGTCGTGATGGCGGCCTTGGGACTCGCGGTCCTTTTTCGACGATCGGAACCGAAGGCCGATCTCGCCGCCGCCATGCTGCTGGCGGTCGCCTTCATGGTTTTGTTCTCGCCGCACTATCCGTGGTATTTCGCCTGGCTCATCCCCTTCGTCTGCATCCATCCGCGCGCGGGCGTGATCTACCTGACCTGCGCGGCGAGCTATCTGCATGTCTCGAATTGGCCCCCGAGCGTTCTCGACGGGCTCGTAATCTACGGCGGCTTCGCTCTCATTCTGCTGGGAGAGCTAGCCATTCGCCGGTTCAACAAAAAGGAAGAAGTGCATGGCGACGCCGTCCCTGCCTGAGCGCCCGGTCGACCCGCGCCGCTATTTCGAGAGTGTCGACGACCGGCGCGATGTCCTGCCCGATCGCAAGCCGGTGTGCCTCTATCTGGAGACCACCAACCGCTGCAACCTGCTGTGCACCACCTGCCCGCGCACCTATGCGGAGCTCGAGCCGCCGGCCGACATGAGCTGGGAGCTGTTCGTCTCGATCGTAGATCAGGTTCCCGGGCTGCAACGGGCCGTGCTGCACGGTGTCGGCGAGCCCATGCTGGTCAAGAACCTGCCCCGGATGGTGCGCTACCTCAAGGACCGCGGCACTTACGTCCTGTTCAACACCAATGGCACGGTGCTCAACGAGCGCAACGGCCGCGCCCTGATCGAGGCCGGGCTCGACGAGCTGCGGGTCTCGCTCGATGCGGCGACCGAGAAATCCTACATTGCGGTACGCGGCAAGAATTACTTCAAGCGGATCCTGCGCAACGTGCGTGCCTTCCGCGAGCTGCAGGAGCGCGAAGGCAACGACCGGCCGCGCGTCTCGATCTGGCTCACCGGCCTGAAGGAGACGATCGCCGAATTGCCGGAATTCGTGCAGATCGCGGCCACGATCGGGGTCAAGGAAGTCTATCTGCAGCGCCTGGTGTTCTTCGCGCAGGATGCGATCGGCCTCGCGCGGCCCGACCAGGCGCTCTACGACCAGACGAGCCGCGAGGAGGCGGCCGCCATCGAAGAAGCGGCCGCCTTGGCGCAAGCCCACGGCATGTCCTTCAGCGCATCGGGCGCTGCTTCCGAGCCGGGCGCGAGCCTCAAGCGCCAGGACGGCGATTCACCCTGGTCCATGTGCCGCCGGCCCTGGACCGTGATGTATTTCACCGCCAATGGGCGCGCCCTGCCGTGCTGCATCGCGCCGTTCGCGCAGCGCGGCTACGAGAACTACACGCTTGGCGATGCCACTCAGCAGACGCTGCGCGAAATCTGGAACGGCGAGGCCTATGGCTCGTTTCGCGATGCGCTCTTGTCCGACCAACCGCCCTCGGCTTGCGCGGGCTGCGGCCTGCGTTGGAGTCTTTGAGCGATGCTGGCGCCGGCTGAACCCGCGAACCCGCTGCATCCTGCGCCCGGTGGCGCGCAGGTCGTGGTGGCTATCCCGGCGCTGAACGAGGAGGCGTCGATCGCGGATGTCGTGACCGGCATTCCGCGTTCGGTGACGAGCCGCGTCATCGTGGCGGACGGCGGCAGCACCGATACGACCGCCGCACGTGCCGCGGCCGCCGGCGCGCAGGTGATCGCCGCCGGCAAAGGCTACGGCCGCGCCTGCTGGCGGGCGACGCAAGCCGCCCACGACGCCGACATCATGGTCTTCATGGATGGCGACGGCGCCGACGATCCCTTGAGCATCGCCGCTCTGGTTGCGCCCATTCGGGCGGGCGCCTACGACTTCGTGATCGGCTCGCGGGCGCTCGGCGAGCGCGCCCCCGGCAGCATCGCCTGGCATCAAATGGCGGCCGGAACGCTCGCCGGCCTGGCCATGCGGCTTCTGTACGGCGTGCGCTATACGGACATGTGCGCGTTCCGGGCCATTCGGCGCCAGGCTCTCCTGGGTCTCGGCATGCGCGAGATGGGCTATGGCTGGAACATCGAGATGCAGATGCGCGCAGCGCGCAGCAGATTGCGCATCCTCGAGATCCCGGTTCCGTACCATTGCCGGACCGGCGGCACCTCCAAGGTGGCGGGCAGCCTGCGCGGCAGCCTGCGGGCCGGCTCGCGCATTGTGGCAACCTTCTGCCGGGTCGCCGTCGCGCCGGGATCGGGGCAGCATGCCGCACGCTCACATGAGGATGCCAATGCCTGATCGTTCGAAGAGTGCGCGGTTGCGCCCGGCATTGCTGGCCCTGCTCCTGGCAGGCTTCGCGGCACAGGTCCAGGCCCAGACCAATCCCGTGCATGTCGGGGAAGTGGTCAATCTTCCCATTGTGGACGAGAACAAGCTGGTCATGGGGCGCGTGCGCGCGGTGGTGCGGAACGGCGACGGAAAGATCGAGTTGCTGCTGCCGCTTGGCGGCTTGTTCGGTTTCGGCGAGCGCTTGGTGCCGATCCCGATCGAGAGCGTGGCGCTCACCGGGGCGCAGGTCATGGTGGTGGACATGCCGCCCCACCGCTTTCAGAAAACGCCGACCTGGTACGGCTCCAACAGCGAGCCGTTGGCGGCGACGGAGACCATCCCGATCGGCAGGCGATGATGGCAACGCAGCAAGAGGACGGCCGCATGGCTGAAACAACCGAGCAACAACCCGCCGCCATCGAGCCGCCGGCGTCGGCACCGGTGCGGCTGCCGGTGCCTGTGCGCACCAAGCCTCTGCATCCATTGGCATTGCGCATCATGCATTGGATCAATGCGGCGGCGATCATCATCATGATCGGCAGCGGCATCAAGATCTACGGCGACTCGCCGATCTTCAGCTGGCTCTCGTTCCCCAACGCCATAACGATCGGCGGCGATCCCGACATCGCGTTCCGGCTGCATGGCAATTTCGGCCAGAGCGGCGCGCTGCAATGGCATTTGATGGGCATGTGGATCGTGGGGCTCAACGGATTGGCTTATCTGATCTACGGCATCGTCACCGGCCGCCTGCGCCGCATGCTGCTGCCGATCCGCCCGCGCGAGGTCGTCGCCACCATCCGCGACGCCCTGCGCTTCCATCTGAGCCATGACGACCTCACGGTCTACAATGGCGTGCAGAAGCTGCTCTATGTCGGCATCATCCTGGTCGCCATCGTGGAGGTGCTGGCCGGGCTCGCGATCTGGAAGCCGGTGCAGTTCACCACCCTGGCCCACTTGTTCTACAGCTTCCAGGGCGCCCGCCTGGTGCACTTTTTCGGCATGGCCGCGATCGTCGCCTTTCTGCTGGTGCACGTGGCGCTGGCTCTCATGGTGCCGCGCACCCTGCTGAACATGATCACCGGGGGGCCGCGCGTCGAAAAATCCCCGCCCCGCCCCGCCCGGCTCGCCCCGCAAACCGGAGAATGACCATGCTGGCTCGTGCGCCCTCAGGCTCGCTGTTCCGCCCCGCCGCTCCGGTCGATCAGAGCCAATTGGCGGAGAACAAGGCGCTGATCGAGCGCATCGATCGCCGCAAGGTGCTGCGCGGCTCGCTGAGCCTCGGCGCCCTCACCCTGCTGGGCGGCTGCGACGTGACCGACACCGACTCCATGCAGAAGGTGCTCACGGCGGTCTCGGCCTGGAACGACCGCGTGCAGGCCTACCTGTTCGACCCGAACAAGCTGGCGCCCACCTTCACCGAGGCCGAGGTGCTCAAGCCGCCGCGCTTCAACGCCTATTATGGCCTGGAGTATCTGAGCCCGGTCGACATGGCCACCTGGAAGCTCGAGCTCGGCGGCCTTATCTCCGACAAGCGGCCGCTGACCGCGCAGCAGATCTACGCCATGCCGGAGCAGGAGATCATCATCCGGCACGTCTGCGTCGAAGGCTGGGACTATATCGGGCAATGGTCGGGCGTAAACCTGCGGCGCTTTCTCGAGACCGTCGGCGCCGACCTGACCGCCAAATACGTCGCCTTCCACTGCAATGACGACTATTACGGCAGCATCGACATGGCGACCGCACTCCATCCGCAGACCATCCTGGCGACGCGCTATGCCAAGGAATATCTGGGCGATCCGTTCGGCTATCCGCTGCGGCTGCGCACCGCCACCAAGCTCGGATTCAAGAATCCCAAATGGATCACCGCCATCGAGGTGACCAACAACTATCCGGGCGGCTTTTGGGAGGATCGCGGCTTCAACTGGTTCGCCGGGATTTAGAATAGCAACGGCCAAGCGAACGCCGCGCGCGATTCAAAAGCTCCACACGGCGCCCACGTCGATACCTTGCGCCCAGAAGTCGGAGCCATCCAGGCGCGGGGCGGGACGGCTTGCTCCCACCAGGGGTCCCGGAGGAAGCTGGCTGGGGTTGATGCCGGTATCGATCACGTTGCCCGGACGCACGACATTGCTCCAGAACAGGAAATCGTAGCCCGCATGAATGCGGAGCCCGGAGGTGACCTGATAGCCCAGCTTGAGCGCCACTTCCGGCACGAACGCGAACCGGGTCTGGCTGAAATTGCCGATGTTGCTCGGCAATGCCAAGAGCCCGCCCGGCGAGGCCACCGCGGCGCCGCCACCAACCGCGAAGATACTCGAGCCGTTGATCTGCGCGGTGCTGTAATTTGCGCCCACCGCCACCTTGCCCAGCCACTCGAAGGTCCAGGCGCCGTAGCGCGATTCGCCGGTCAGCCCCAGATCGAGGCCGCTGAAATCGTTGGCGGTGCTGAACTGATCTGTCACGCTGCCCGTGAACGGGCCGATACCGGCGGTGTTACCTTGCTGATTGGTGGCGATCGACAAGTCGTCGGACGCGCGCAGGTACCGGTATCCGACCAGGGCGCTGACGCGCCCCAGGCAGCTCGCGCAGATCTCCTTGCGGAAGCTGAGGCCGGCGCCCCACAAGCGGGAGGTCTCGTTGATCGCGATCTGCCCGCCGCCGAGGGCGGGAGCCGCGATGAGCTGCGAATTCTGCACGCCGCTCACCACGTTGAAGAAGGGCCGTGCCAATACCGGACTGCCGTTCGAGGCGGCATTGAATCCGGTGGAGGCATCCTGCAAGCCGAAGAAGCTGCCCTCGACGCCCCAACTGTGCTGCGGATCGAACCAGTAGCCTGCCTTGATCTGTCCGCCGGAGCGCCAGCGCTCGTTGACGGCCGCGTCTCCGAACAGCACGACGGTTCCGGGAGCGCCGAGGCTTCCGGTACTCGCCAGCGCCGGAAGCTGGTCGCCTTTCACCGTCCAAAGCAGGTAATCGGCCTCGATCCAGAACGCGGGTGCCGGCGGCGGCGGCGCCTTCGCCTTGACCCGCATATCGGCGGCAACCGCCGCGGCGTTCAATCCGCAGGCGCCGAGCAGCGCCATCGCAAAAGCAAGCATCCTCATGGCGGTCCGCCCCCGAATCCGACGATGATCTGCTTCCGCAGTTGAATGCCCTTTCGGTCGCGCCCGCAAGGCGGCGGGGCGATTGCGGAACGGCTTTGTTCCGGGGTGTTGCCGGCCCGCCACACAACCGCGGCCCCGCCGCGCACTCATTATAACCGCGTTACAAAGCGCGGCGCCCTACCCCGCCGTCGACCCCCGCCGGCGCCGGTCGCGCAGCTCGAAATAGAGGTTGCGGCCATACACGAAAACCCCAAAGGCCTGGCCGGCGATGAAGACCGGATCGCGCCGGTAGAGCGCATAGACCAGAAGCAGCAGCCCGCCTCCGATCGAGAAGAACCAGAAGGCGACCGGGATCACGCTTCTTCCGGCCCGCTCCGAGGCGATCCATTGCACCAGGAAGCGCGCCGTGAACAACGCCTGGGCGAGGAAGCCGAGCGCCAGCCACCAGTCGAGCCGGACCACGAACACGTCGTAGAAATAGCCGCCCACGGCATTCGAGAGATCAATCAGCATTCCGTCTCACCTCCGCGGCCTGCACTACGCGCTTTTTTCTGCGGATCAGCCACCACACGCCGGCGAGGTCGAGAATGCCGATCCACAGCCGGTCCCACATGCCGTAATTCGATACGCCCTGGCGGCGTTGCCGGTCGACCACGTCGACATAGCCGATGCCATAACCCTCGCGCCGCACCAGCGCCGGAAGAAAGCGGTGCAGCCCGTCGAAATAGGGCAGCGTCAGAAACACGTCGCGGCGAAACGCCTTGAGGCCGCAGCCGCTGTCGCGGGTACCGTCACGCAGGATGCCGCCGCGCACCGCATTGGCGACGCGCGACTGCAGCTTCTTGAAGCTCGAGGCCTTGCGGCCCACGCGCTGGCCGGCGACGAGCCCGATTTGGGGCGCCCCGGCGGCGAGCGCCCGCATCAGGGCCGGAATGAAAGCCGGATCATTCTGCCCGTCGCCGTCGAGCGTGACCACGACGGGGCCGCGCGCGTGAAACACGCCGGTGCGGATCGCCGCCGATTGGCCGCACGACACCGCGTGCCTGATCGCGCGCAGCCACGGCCGGGCCGCCATCAGGCTCCGCAATTGCTCCGCCGTGGCATCGCTCGAGCCGTCGTCCACGTAGACGATCTCGAAGCCGCCATCGGAACCGAGCGCGGCTGCGATCTCGGCCACCAGCGGCTCGATATTGCCGGCCTCGTTCCTGACCGGAACCACGATCGAGACGTCCGGTCCCTCGCCGTCGCGCGAGCGCGTCTCGTTCATTGTGCCGTCCCGTTCGAGATGAAATCGCGCGAGCTTCTTATGCAGCCCCGAACTGCCGCGCAACCCGCTTGAGGCGCCTGAACGAAGGCCCCGGCAACGCCCGCACGCGACCGCGAGGGTCCATCACCAGGCCGAGCCGGCGGGCCGCGAACCAATCGCGCACCATGAGGGCCCCAACCGTTCCCACCACGGCGCCCGCGATGACGTCGCTTGGATGGTGCGCCAGCACGATGACCCGGCTCGCCGCAATGATCAGCGCATAAAGGAGCATGATCGGCCGCAGCCGCGGCCACACCAGCCCGACGGCGATCAGGGCGGCAAAAACGTTGGTGGCATGGCCGGACGGCAAGCTCGCATAGTCGGGCCGCCAGCCGAACGGCAGATAGAGAAATGGGTCGGCCTCGCCGCCGACGAACGGCCGCGCGCGCCCGATCAGCCGCTTGACCACGGTGACGAAGAGGCCGGGCAGCGCGATCGCGGCAAAGACGAATCCGAGCCGCACCGAGAAGGCCACCAGCACGAGCTGGGTCACACGCGGCAGCGCCGGGGTGGCGAGCGCCGCGATGGTCAGGAGCGCGAGCCCGATCGGAACCAGGAACCAGTCCGACGTGCCGAAGCCGGTCAATTCATCGAACAGATAGGTGATCCATGGCGGCGAGGCCCTGACCGCGAGGATCATTGGCGCGTCGATGAGCACCATGCTGGCAGCGATGATCGTGAGCATGAGCAGGGCGCCGAGCGCCAGGCTGGCGGGTGCCCGCCATGCCGGACGCCCGACCGCGCGCGGCGGCCGCCCGAGCAAGGCGAAAAACTCCCGGGCATTGGCCAGGAGCCGCCGCGGCGGCCGCGCGCGCTTCGTGACCGGTGGCTCGAGCTCGCCGGCCACGCTCACAACGGGCTTTCCGAACGGAACACCGCCATCGTGATGGCTTGGCCGTTGCTGATAACGATCGCCTCGACCCGCGGGCCCGGCGCGTAGCGCAGCCCGATCGCTTCCGCATAAGCGGCAAAGCCGCGCTCCTGCCGCGCCTCGATGAAGGCGAACCGGCACGGGCCGCCGGCCAGGAATTCGGCGGCACCGCCCACATCGGTGAGTCGTGTCGCGGTGCCGGCCAGGAACACCAGGCTCGGCTCGTGATAGCCGACCGACGCCGCCGTGACCGGTGCCGGACAGCCGCTGTCGCGCAGGATGCGCGCCAGCACCGGGCTCGGGAACAGCGCCTCCAGAGTCGGGATGACAACCCCGAACAGGGCCCATCCGAGCAGGATCGAGGCCGCCACGCCACGCAGCAGGGATTGCTCGGCGCCATCGATGTCGTACAGCCGCCAGGCGACCAGCCCGACCGACGCGGCACCGCCGGCAAAAACCCAGGCCAGAAGACCGAGCTGGTGACCGATCGCGATCAGGCAGACGACGCCGGCGAGGCCGAGCAGCACCGGGAATATGAACCACCAGGCGATGCCGGGCGTCAGCCAGCGGTGGCGCGACAGCATGCGCGCTTCCATGATGCCCGCGATCAGGATCGCGATCGCCGGAAACAGCGGCAGCACATAATGCGGCAGCTTGGTCACCACGAATTCCAGAATGAGCCAGGACGGCAGCAGCCAGGCCAGCAGGAATTTCGCGCCCGGCTCGCGCCGCGCCGCCCACACCGCCGGCGCCGCCAGGCCGGCCAGCATGGAGCCCGGAAAGAACATCAGCCAGAACAGCAGGAAATAGGTCCCTGGTGGCGCGCCGTGTCCCTCCTGGTTGCTGTACAGCTTCGGAATGAGATCGTGGCCGACCGACTCCGCCAGGAAGCCATCGTCCGCCCGGCCCATGATGGCGACGAACCAGGGCAGCACCAGCGCCGCAAACCACAGCACCCCGATCAGCGGCTTGAGCGCCAGGAGCCAATCCGCGCGCCGGTCGATAACCGACAGCAACAAGGCCGCAAGCCCGACCACCATGAAGATGAGCGGGCCCTTCAGCAAGACGCCCAATGCCAGAGCGGTCCAGAATATCGCCGGCAAGGTCCAGGCTGATCGGGCATTGAGCTGGGCGCGCTGCTCGGGCAGATAGAGACGGGCCAGCACCCCCATGGCGGCCACCACGGTCGCCAGCAACATGGCATCGGTGGTGGCGAAGCGCGCCTCGACCCCGAGCAGGATCGAGCTCGCCATCATCAGCCCGGCCACCAAGGCGGCGCGGCGCGACACGAAGGCAAGCGCCGTCCAATAGGTGAGCAGAACCGCACCGATGGCGCCGGCGAGCGAGGGAATCCGGTAGAGCCAGATCGTGGTCAGGGCCCGCGTCATGCCGAGCGCCCGCGCCGTGTTCACCACGCCCGCCTGCAGCCAATAGATGCCGACCGGCTTCTTGTAGCGCACCTCGTCCTGGAACCTGATGTCCACATAGTCCCGGTTCTCGATCATCTGCTTGCTGGCCTGCGCGAAGCGCGCCTCGTCGCGGTCGATCGGCGGAATGTCGAAGAAGCCGGGCAGAAAATTGAGCAGCGCCACCAGGATCAATACCGCGGCGGCGCGCGCATGCGAGCGCGTGGCAAAATCCAGGATCAACCCGAGATTGCCCGCCGGAGCCGACTGTCGCTGATCGTAGCGGGTGGTGACCGCCATATTTCCCTGCCCTGCCGTAAGTCTCGGCCGGACAATAGAGAAATCGGCACCGCGGGGAAAGCAGGCCGGTTGCCGCGCTGGCCGGGCTTTTCCCGCTCGTCCTCGCGAAAGCGGGGACCCAGTCATCTCGCAAAAATGAGCTGAATCTCAACGTGCGAAAGAGTGCGTGAAGCGCTTGTACTCTCCAGGCACGCCGAGGACGCCGCCCGATCCAGCATTTTGCGAAGAAACTGGATTCCCGCCTACGCGGGAATGAGCGGGGGAAAACGGCGGCGAAATTGGACTACTGCAGCCGCACCATGACGCTGTCGGTCGCTCCCTTGGCGTCCATCACGGTGAGACGCACGAAGCCAGGCCCTTCGGGCGCGAAGAACAGGGTGCGGCGGCCGGGCTCGGCCGGAAGCGGCAGGCCGTTGACCAGCACCGTCAGGGGGCCGGCGCCGCCACTGATCTTGAGCGGGATCGGGTCTGGCTTGCCGTCTTCGCTCGCCAGTTCGAGACGGGCGCCATCGGGCGGGAACATGATGCGCAGCGGCGGCCCGGCATCCTCGCCCGGCAAGCGGCCGGGCCGGAAGCGCTGTTGCGGGGGCGGCAGCTTGCCGGTGGCGGCCAATTGCGTGCCGGCCGGCGCGCTTGCGAGCGGCGCCGGCAGCGAGCCGGTGCGCGCGAAGGCATCGAACAGGATCGGGGCCGCGGCGGAGCGTCCGACCAGGCCCGGCACCGGCGCGCCATCGGGCCGGCCGACCCACACTCCGATGGTGCGCTTGCCGTCGAAGCCGATCGCCCAGGCATCGCGATACCCATAGGAGGTGCCGGTCTTGAAGGCGATGCGGCCGCCCACCGCATTGTCGGGCGGCGGCGTGCCCAACAGCACGTTGCCCACATACCAGGCCGCGACCGGATCGAGGAGACGGCGCGGCGCCGCCGCGGCGGGATTATCGGTCATGCGCTCGACCAGCGGAACGGTCGTGCCCAGACGCGCGAGCCCGGCATAAAGCGCCACCAGATCGTTGAGGGTAACGCCGACGCCGCCAAGCCCCATGGCGAGCCCGGGCACTTCTCCTTTCGGCAGCACCAGGGCGCCGCCGGCCTGGCTAAGGCGCGCGGTGAAACGGCTGGCCCCGACCTTGTCGAGCACTGCTACCGCGGGCACATTCAACGACATCTGCAAGGCGCGCCGCACCGTCACGGTGCCCTGGAAGGTGAGATCGAAGTTCTCCGGCGCGTAGCTGCCGTAGCGCACCGGCCGGTCCTCGATCAGGGTTTCGGGATGGATGAATCCGTCCTCGAAGCCGAGGCCATAGATGAACGGCTTGAGAGTCGAGCCGGGCGAGCGCAGCGCTTGCGTCATGTCGACCGCGCCGGCGCGGCTCACGTCGAAATAATCCGCCGAGGCGACGCGGGCCAGCACCTCGCCGGTTGCCTGATCGACCGCCAGGATCGCGACCGAGAGATTGGGCCCGAGCACGCGGGCGCGTTCGCGCGCCAGCTCCTCGAGCTTCTTCTGCAGGATGGCGTCGATGGTCAGCCGGTGCAGGCTGCGGCCGGGCGCGGCGGCCACGGCCTCGTCGGCCGCATGCGGCGCCAAGGTCGGCATCGGCTTGCGCCCGTCGGGCACCGGCTCGCGCTTGGCGGCCGCGACCTCGTCGTCCGGCACCAGCCCGGCGGCGGCAAAGCGATCGAGCACGCGGTCGCGGGCATTGTGCGCGCTCGTCAGCGCACGATCGGGCCGGCGCTGCTCG
>DASYFD010000105.1:0-6354 GCA_036498625.1 Xanthobacteraceae bacterium
TCGCCGCCCGGCGCGCCGAAGAACCGCCGGAAGATCGGATCGTCGCCGAAGGGATTCTGGGCCGCCACCGTCTTGGCCGCATAGACGTTGACCACCGTGGGAGCGGCGCGCTGCACGATGGGCGCATAGGAGAGCCGGATATCGTTGAGCGAGCTCGGCACGCGGCGTTCCTGGGCGGACGCCGACGACAGCAATGAGGACAGCAACAACAGCGTGCAGGAGAGCGCGGCAAGCGGATTGAGGCGCGACGTCATGGAGCGGATCTCCGGTCGGAAAAAGCCAGATATAGCGGCAACTCCGCGGCAAATGAAGGGCAGCGCCAGAGCCCGCCGGAAAGCGGCTCATCCGCGGCAAACCGGCCACGGCGACTCGAAGTTGATGGCCGCCAACGCGCGGACCGAAAAAAGTGGCGCCCAATAATTCCTTTGGGACCGCAAGAAAATGTCGAGCGACGCAGCCGGACGCAACGGCCCGGCAGCCCGATATCACGCCGCTACGGGGGCTTCCTGGTCGGCTCGCTTCTCCGCCGTCGGCCCGGAATCGAGCCCCTTGGCGGCTTCGTCGCGATCCACGAACTCGATCACCGCGACCGGCGCGGAATCGCCGTAGCGGAAACCCGCCTTGAGCACGCGCGTATAGCCGCCGTTGCGCTCCTTGTAGCGCGGGCCGAGCACCTCGAAGAGCTTCTTGACCATCGCCAGGTCGCGGATTTTCGCCACCGCCTGCCGGCGCGCATGCAGATCGCCGCGCTTGCCGAGGGTGATCAGCTTCTCGACCACCGGACGCAGATCCTTGGCCTTGGGCAGGGTGGTGGTGATCTGCTCGTGCTTGATCAGAGCGGCGGCCATGTTGGCGAACATGGCACGGCGATGCTCGGACGTACGGTTCAGTTTCCGATGGGCCTTGCCGTGACGCATCTCACCTCACTCCTCTTCCATTCCGTCGCTGTCGCTCCCGGCCGGCGCGAGACGCGCCGGCGCGATCGCGCTGTCAGCTCAGTAGTGATCCTCGAAGCGCTTCGCCAGCTCCTCGATATTTTCCGGCGGCCAGCCCGGCACTTCCATGCCGAGATGCAGCCCCATCTGGGCCAGCACTTCCTTGATCTCGTTGAGCGACTTGCGCCCGAAATTGGGCGTGCGCAGCATCTCGGCTTCCGACTTCTGAACCAGGTCGCCGATATAGACGATGTTGTCGTTCTTGAGACAATTGGCCGAGCGCACCGACAGCTCGAGCTCGTCCACCTTCTTGAGGAAGGCCGGATTGAAGGCCAGGTCCGGAATGACCTCCGCCACCTGCTCCTTGCGCGGCTCCTCGAAGTTCACGAACACGTTGAGCTGGTCCTGCAGGATGCGCGCCGCATAGGCGAGCGCATCGTCGGGCGTGACCGCGCCGTTGGTCTCGATCGTGAGCGTGAGCTTGTCGTAGTCGAGGATCTGGCCCTCGCGGGTGTTCTCGACCTTGTAGGAGACCTTGCGCACCGGCGAATAGAGGCTGTCCACCGGGATGAGGCCGATGGGCGCGTCTTCCGGACGGTTGCGCTCGGTCGGCACGTAGCCCTTGCCGGTGTTGACCGTGAACTCCATCCTGATCTCGGCCCCCTCGTCGAGGGTGCACAGAATGAGATCGGGGTTGAGCACGACGATGTCGCCGACGGTCTGGATGTCGCCGGCAGTGACCGTGCCGGGGCCCTGCTTCTTCACCACCATGCGCTTGGGGCCTTCGCCCTGCATCCGGATGGCGATGTCCTTGATGTTGAGCACGATGTCGGTCACGTCCTCGCGCACGCCCGGGATCGAGGAGAACTCGTGCAGCACGCCGTCGATATGCACCGACTGCACGGCGGCGCCCTGCAGCGACGACAGCAGAATGCGCCGCAGCGCATTGCCCAAGGTCACGCCGAAGCCGCGTTCCAGCGGCTCGGCGACGACCGTCGCCTCGCGCTTGGGGTCGCTGCCCGCGGCCACCTGCAGCTTGTTGGGTCGGATCAGTTCCTGCCAATTCTTCTGGATCGTCACGTTGTCACCCATCGCGTTGAGCGGCGCGGCCCTGTTTCGCGCATCCCACTCCGCCCAGTGGGAAGATTCGGCGGCGGCGGACTCGTCGTTTGTCCGGCGGATGAGGGTATTGTCGGTCATACGCGCCGCCTCTTGCGCGGACGGCAACCGTTGTGCGGGATCGGCGTCACGTCCCGGATGGAGGTGATGGTGAAGCCGGCGGACTGTAACGATCGCAGCGCCGATTCGCGACCCGAGCCCGGCCCCGCCACCTCGACCTCAAGGGTGCGCATGCCGTGCTCCTGTGCCTTCTTGGCGGCGTCCTCAGCCGCGACCTGCGCCGCATAGGGCGTCGACTTGCGCGAGCCCTTGAAACCCATGGTGCCGGCCGACGACCAGGCGATCGTGTTGCCCTGAGCGTCCGTAATGGTGATCATGGTATTGTTGAAGGTGGCGTTCACATGCGCGACACCGGACGCAATGTTCTTGCGCTCGCGCTTGCGGACGCGGGTAGCTTCCTTGCCCATTCTCGATTCCTTTCGCGGCCCGGCGCCGACCCGGCGGAGCCCGTCTCCTGGTCTCGGATCGACCCGAGATCGACATTAGGTCGCACATGCCGGCAACGGCCGGCGTGCGCGGTAGATTCGCCTTGCGTCCCGCGGCTACTTCTTCTTGCCGGCAATCGCCTTGGCCGGGCCTTTGCGGGTGCGGGCATTGGTATGGGTGCGCTGGCCGCGGACCGGCAGGCTGCGGCGATGCCGCAACCCACGGTAGCAGCCGAGGTCCATGAGCCGCTTGATATTCATGGAGGTCTCGCGCCGCAGATCACCCTCCACAATATAGTCACGATCGATCATTTCGCGAATCTGCAACACTTCCTGATCGGTCAGCTGGGACACTCTTCGGGCCTCAGGAATCCCGACTTTCGTCATGATTTCACTGGCTTTTTTGGCTCCGATCCCATGAATATATTGCAACGCGATGATCACGCGCTTGTTGGTCGGGATATTGACGCCGGCGATGCGGGCCACGGTCGTTACTCCTGCTACCGGCTCGGGAAATCGGCCGGCGGATTATGATTTTCCAGTCTTTGGAAGGGGTTAGCCGCAAGCGATAACACGACACCCTCCCCGGTTTTCGGGGCCCGGCATCGTTTTAGCTTCTCAGACTGGATGTGGGGCTTGTAAAGGATTCAAATGCCTTTCGTCAACCTCGGCGCGATTTGCTTTTGCGCAGCGTGGTCTTGCTGCGGGTGGCGGCCTTGCGGCCCGATTTGGCGGCGGCAACCCGGCCTGATCGCGCCGCCGCCGGCTTCTTCCGTCCCAGTGCCTTGGCGACCGGCGGACGCTTGCCGGCAACCGCCTTGGCGGGGGTCATCTTGACGGCGGCCGACTTCGCGGTGACCGCTTTGGCGGCAGGCTTCTTGCGCGCCGCCTTCCTGGGCTGACCGGTTTCGAGTACCGAGTCGATGGCGCTCG
Source organism: Xanthobacteraceae bacterium (assembly GCA_036498625.1). Classification (GTDB taxonomy): domain Bacteria; phylum Pseudomonadota; class Alphaproteobacteria; order Rhizobiales; family Xanthobacteraceae; genus VAZQ01. Next base: position 3,473 of record DASYFD010000105.1, read on the forward strand.
CCACCTCGGCGATCGGGGCCATGCCGTTGACCGACCGCAATGTCCGCTGCGCCCGGTAGTAATCGACCAGGGGCGCGGTCTGGCCGCGATAGGTCTCGATCCTGGTGCGCAGCACCTCTGGATTGTCATCGGGCCGCAGCGCCTCGCCGCGTGCCTGGGTCTCGGTCACCCGGTTGGCGATCCGCTTGTGCAGGATGCCGGCGTCCACCTTGAGCTCGATCACCCCGTCGAGCTTCAGGCCCTTGGCGGCCAGCATGCGGTCGAGCGCCACCGCCTGCGGCACCGTGCGCGGAAAGCCGTCGAGAATGAAACCCTTCTTGGCATCGGGCTGATCGATGCGGTCTGCCACGATCGCCACCACCACATCGTCGGGAACCAGCTCGCCCCGCGCCATGATGTCCTTGGCCCGCTGGCCGATCGGCGTGCCAGCCCCGACCGCGGCGCGCAACATGTCGCCGGTGGAGAGCTGTACGATCCCGTGTTGCTTTACCAGACGCTGCGCTTGCGTGCCCTTCCCCGCCCCCGGCGGGCCGAGCAGGATCAGCCTCATCTTCTCCGCCCCCTCAACTTCGAACGCTTGATCAGGCCCTCATATTGATGCGCCAGCAGGTAGCCCTGAATCTGCGCCACCGTATCCATGGTCACGCTGACCACGATCAGCAGGGATGTGCCGCCAAAATAGAACAGGCCGGGCTGATAGTAGGTCAGAATCTCGGGACAAATGCATACCAGCGCCAGGTAGCCGGCGCCGATGCAGGTGATGCGCGAAAGCACATAATCGATGTATTCCGCCGTGCGCTCGCCCGGCCGGATGCCGGGAATGAAGCCGCCATGCTTCTTGAGATTGTCCGCGGTCTCGGTCGGATTGAACACGATCGCCGTATAGAAGAAGGCGAAGAACACGATGAGCCCGATATAGAAGACCAGGAACAGCGGCCGGCCGTGGCCGAGCTGGGAGGTGATGGTGATGAACCAGTCCGGGCCCCCGCCGGCGTTGAAGTTGGCGACCGTGGCCGGCAGCAGAAGCAGCGAAGAGGCGAAAATCGGCGGGATCACGCCCGAGGTGTTGAGCTTGAGCGGCAGATGCGAGGATTGCCCCTCGAACATGCGGTTGCCGACCTGCCGCTTGGGATATTGGATGAGCAGCCGGCGCTGGGCCCGCTCCATGAAGACGATGAAGGTGATCACGGCGACCGCCACCACCACGATGGCCAGGATGAGCATGCCCGAAAGCGCCCCCTGGCGCCCGAGCTCGAGGGTCTGCGCGATCGCCGAAGGCAATTCGGCCACGATGCCGGACATGATGATGAGCGAGGTGCCGTTGCCGATGCCGCGCGCCGTCACCTGCTCGCCGAGCCACATCAGGAAGATGGTGCCGCCGGAAAGCGTGATCATGGTCGAGATGCGGAACATGAGGCCGGGATCGCTGACCACATTGCCGGACCCCTCGAGGCCGACCGCGATGCCGTAGGACTGGAAGGCCGCCAGCAGCACGGTCAGGTAGCGCGTGTACTGGTTCATGGTCTTGCGGCCCGATTCCCCCTCCTTCTTGAGCTGCTCGAGGGTGGGCGACACCGTGGTCATCAGCTGGATAATGATGGAGGCCGAGATGTAGGGCATGATGTTCAGGGCGAAGATCGCCATGCGGTGAATGCCGCCGCCCGAAAACATGTTGAACATGCCGAGGATGCCGCCCGCCTGGGTGCGGAAGACCTGCTCCCAGATGTTCGGATCGATGCCCGGCAGCGGTATATAGGTGCCGAGCCGATAGACCAGCAGCGCCCCCACGGTGAACCAGATACGCTTCTTGAGCTCCTCCGCCTTGGCCAGCGCCGAGAAGTTCAGATTGGCTGCAAGTTGTTCCGCTGCTGAGGCCATGATCCTGAAGCTCCGCTTGCCGCCCCCCCGGACGGCGTCCGATCTATATAGGGATCAGGCGGCCTGTTCGCCTGCCTCACGCGCCGGTGCCAGAATCGTGACCGAGCCGCCGGCCTTTTCCACCGCAGCGATCGCGGATTTGGAGGCCCCCCAGACCGACAACGCGATCTTGGCGGTGAGCTCGCCCATGCCGAGAATCCGGATGCCGGCCTTGGCCCGCCTGACCACCCCGGCCTTGATCAGCGCCGCGCAGTCGACCGTGGCCTTGGGGTCGAGCTTGCCGGCGTCGATCGCTGCCTGGATGCGGCCCAGATTGACCTCGTTCAGCTTGAGCTGGAACGGGGTGTTCCGAAAGCCGCGCTTGGGCAGGCGCCGGTGCAGCGGCATCTGGCCGCCCTCGAAACCCTTGATGCGCACGCCCGAGCGCGCGGTCTGGCCTTTGCCGCCGCGGCCGCCGGTCTTGCCGGTGCCGGAGCCGATGCCGCGGCCGATGCGCGAGCGCTTCTTGCGCGCGCCCGGCCGATCTGAAAGTTCGTGCAGCTTCATTGCCTGGTCCTCGTTCTCTCCGACACCCGGGGCTGGCATTGGGTCTCTGGCCCAGCCTGCGTCACCCACCGGGCATGAATTTCTAAGCCTTGCCGACCACGCGCACGAGGTGCTGGATCTTCGCGATCATGCCGCGGGTCGCCGGCGTATCCGGAACCTGCGCGGTGCGCCCGATCCGGTTGAGCTTGAGCCCGATCAAGGTCTCGCGCTGGGAATGATGGCGGCGAATGGGGCTGCCGGTCTGCTGGATCGTGATCAACTTGGCGGTTTTGCTCATGGCGGCCTCCCGGCGCGGGTCTTCCCAAAGGTTACTCGGCGACCTGCTCGGTGTCGCCCTCGCGGCGGCGCCCCTGCAGGGTCGACACCTTGATGTTGCGGCGGGCCGCGACCGAGCGCGGCGAATCCTGGCGCTTGAGCGCATCGAAGGTCGCCCGCACCATGTTGTAGGGGTTGGACGA
>DASYFD010000106.1:0-17104 GCA_036498625.1 Xanthobacteraceae bacterium
CGCGCCGGGCAGTTCCCGATGGGGTGCTCCGAAGGTGCAAAGCCGGTGGAATGCAGCGCCGACGAAAAGCCGCGGCACACCGTAGAAATCACCAAAGCTTTTGAAATCGGAAAGACGGAAGTGACGCAAAAGCAATGGCAAGCGGTGATGGGCTCGGATCCCAGTCGCTATAAGGGCGATTCCCTTCCCGTGGAACAAGTCAGCTTTCAGGATGTGCAGGCGTTCCTCGGCAAACTGAACACACGCAACGACGGATTCCTTTATCGGCTGCCGGCCGAGGCCGAATGGGAATATGCGGCGAGAGCCGGCACGGCGGACCAGTTTGCGGGCGCGATGGTGGCGAACTCCCTCGCCCGGCGTTCGCCACCGGACGACTGGGCCTGGTACAACGTAGAGAAGACGCAACGCGTGGCAAATAAAATGCCCAATGCTTGGGGCCTCTACGATATGCGCGGGAACGTGGCGGAATGGGTGCAGGATTGGTACGACTCCAGGTATTACGCGAAGAGCCCGATGCCTGATCCCAAGGGGCCCGACAGCAGCGATGGCGGGCGGGGAGTGCGCGGTGGCACCTTCCACGACAGTGGGCCCTGGCTGACGCGAGTCTCGCTTCGCAGCCATTTTCCGGAGGATTACCGACACTTCGACCTCGGTTTTCGGGTGGCGCGTGAGAAACGCTAGGATAAATCGGGGGATCGGACTGAACGGGACGCTCTCCGTCGTGAGCTCGTTTGGCCTGGTTGTTTGTTTTTCCGCCAGTGCGCTGGGGCAGGCCGGCGCGCCTACCCAGCGGGTTCACATTCCCGGTATCCCGGATGGAACCTCGATTTACCCCAAGTCGCTGGACCGCGGGGATAACTTCGTTTCAATCGGTTGTGTCGCAAAATCCCCCAACGGGGAATTCCTCATTGCGGACTGGCGGGGCGCCGAGCGGCCACCCATCGCGGGCGCCCCCGCATTTGCGGCGCGGGCGCCGCTGGTGTTCCGACTTCAAGGAGATCGGGAGATGCTGAATTTCCAGGTTGGCCATGAAGTGCAGATCACCGGGCCGATCGTGGAAAAAGCTGACGCCTCTCGCCCTCCGGGGATGAAGGTGGGATCGATTCTGTACCTTTCCCGAACCTGCTGGAGAAGGGGAACCACGACAGAAGAAGCCGCCAAGCCGAGACCATGATGAGCTGGCACGCGACTCGAATGGAGGATCTGAATGCGAGCTTCCAACAAGTCCATTGTGATCATGGCCATCGTCGTCTCGATCATGCAAGGGATCATCGCCTCCGCGGCATTCGCGCAGCAGGAGGCGCCGGCCCGGCCGCCGGCGGCCGCCTCTGACCCGGCATACAGAGCCCCGCGAACCGCCGATGGTAAGCCGAACTTGAGCGGAATCTGGCAGGCCATGAACACCGCCGAATGGGATATCCAACCCCATGATGCGAAGGCAGGACCGCTCGTCGTCATGGGGGCGGTGGGCGGAGTTCCCGCCGGCCTCGGCGTGGTCGAAGACGGACCGCTTCCCTATCGGCCCGAGGCACTTGCCAAGAAGAAGGAAAATGAAGCGAATTGGCTCGCTCTGGATCCGGTTGTTAAATGCTTCCTGCCCGGCCTGCCACGGGCGACCTACATGCCGTTTCCGTTTGAAATCGTGCAATCGCCGCAGTACGTATCGTTCAGCTACGAATTCGCCTTCGCCTCACGCGTTGTGAATATCGGGATGAAGAGCGAGGCTCCGGTCGATTCCTGGATGGGTTGGTCGACCGGTTCGTGGGACGGAGATACGTTGGTGGTCGACGTGACCGGGATGGTTGAGGATACCTGGTTTGACCGGGCCGGAGACTATCACAGCGACGCGTTGCACCTCACCGAGCGTTACACGCCCACCAGCGCGAATACGCTTCTCTACGAAGTGACCATCGACGATCCGAAGGTCTACACCCGTCCCTGGAAGATGAGCATGCCGCTGTACCGGCGGGTCGAAAAGAACATGCAGTTGCTGGAATTCAACTGTGTGTCGTACGTCGAGGAGCTCATGTACGGGCATCTTCGCAAGGTCGAGCCCGCGGCGAAATAAGCCAGCGTCCTTGACGTTCCGGCCACCGATCTTGCCGCTTTTCCCGGGCGCAGCGCCTCTTGGCTACTGCGCTGCGAGCGCGCCTTCACCGCCACCGCCGGTGCAGCCACAGCCATTGCTCGGGGTGCTCGCGCACCCAGCCTTCGATCACGGTGGTGATCGCCTGCATGGTGCCCTGGATATCGATCATGCCGTTTTGGTCGCGCACCGGTGTGACCGCCTCGGTCAGCTCGATGGCGAAGCGGTTGCGGTCGTCGCGGCGCCGCACGATGCGGGCGCCGTGGATCGGGCATTCGACGTGGCGGGCGAGCTGGGCGATCAGCGGATTGGCCTTGCAGGTCCGGCCGAAGAACGTGACGTCCACGCCTTTCACGAAATGCTGATCGGCCAGCATGGCCACGTGCCGGTTCGCCTCCAGCATGCGGGCGAGCTTGACCGGCGCGTCGAGGCCGGTCGCCACCAGCGTGCCCATGCAGCCGGCGCGGATTTTCAGGACCGCGTCGCTGACTGCGCGAATATTGGGACGGCGAAACAGCACCGCGCTGTCAAGGCCGTGGCGGGCGGCAACCAGCGCCGGCAGCTCCCAATTGGCGAGATGGGCCGCAAAGATGAGCGCCGGCTTGCCGTCGTGGCGCAGCCGATGAAAGCGTTCCGAGGTCGCCGGATCGGCCACGATGTCATCGTCCGGCCGGCTCGGATCGGCGTTGCTCAGCCGCTCGATCTGCGCGAACTCGACGGCATAGCGGCCGAGATTGTCCCATACCCCGGAGAGGATCTGCTCGATCTCGGCGGCCGGCTTGTCCGGGAAGGCGGCCACCAGATTGGCGCGGCCGACGCGGTGCTCCGGCAGCCGCGGGCCGAGCTTGCGCATGAACCAGCCCCAGAATTCGGCCGTGCGGCGGCGGTCGGTGAGCCTGATCGCGCGCAGTATAGCGAGCGTGAGGAAACCCGCGCCGGCGTTGAGCAACGCCGCCAGCCGCTGGAGGAGGGCGCGGCCGAGTGGATGCTGTTGCAGGCGCATGTCGACGGTGATTTCAGAAGGTGATGATGATCTTGCCGAACACCTGCCGGCTCTCCAGCCGCTCCAGCCCGCGCGCGACCTCGCCAAGCGGGAACTCGCTGTCGATCACCGGCAGCATGCCGCCGGCCATCTTGGCGAGGCTTTCGCGGATGTTGCGCATCGAGGCACCAAACGAGCCGATGATGCGGTACTGCTGCTGAAACAGCTGCATCAGGTTGAGCGTGGTGGAGGGGCCCGAGGTCGCCCCGCAGGTGACCAGCCGGCCGCCGCGCTTGAGGCACAGCAGCGAGCCGTTGAAGGTCTCCGCTCCGACATGCTCGAACACCACGTCGACGCCCTTCTTGGCGGTGAGCTTGCGCACCACGCCCTCGAAGCGCTCGGTGCGGTAGTTGATCACGTGGTCGGCACCAAGCGCTTTGGCCTTCGTCGCCTTGGCGTCGTCGCCGACGGTGGTGATGACGGTTGCGCCGATCGCTTTCGCCATCATGATTGCGGCGGTGCCGATGCCCGAGCCGCCGGCATGCACCAGCACGGTCTCGCCGGCTTCGAGCCTGGCATTGTCGAACAGCATGTGCTGTACGGTGGAGAAGGCGATCGGCGCACAGGCGGCGTCGCGCCACGCGAGGCCGGTGGGCACCGCCATGACCAGCCGCGCCGGCATGTTGAGGAGATCGCGCGCGAAGCCGTCGACGTGGAAGCCCATGATGCCGGCGATATTTTCGCAGAGATTGTCGCGGCCCTGCCGGCAGGCCTTGCAGGTTCCGCAGGTCAGCCCGCCATACATCACCACTGCTTGGCCCGGCGCGAAACCGTCGACATCCGGACCGACCGCCGCGATCTCGCCGGCGGCCTCGGCTCCCACCACCAGCGGCAGCTTGCGCTTGGCGAACGCCATGCCGCGCCAGCCCCACACGTCGATGTGGTTGAGCGCCACCGCCTTGACGCGGATCTGCACCTCGCCGGCGCCAGGCGGGGGCGGCGGCTCGAGCTCGGCGAGCTCGAGCTTGCGATCGGCCACGATGGTGAGTGCGCGCATGGCAGCGGGCATGCTCTTCCGGATCACATCGGCTCTCTGGCCAGGACCAGCGAGACGTTCTGACCGCCGAAGCCGAAGGAGTTGGAGAGCGCGTGGCGGACCTTGGCGGCGCGCGCCACGTTGGGAACGACGTCGAGCTGCAGGGCAGGATCGGGAACTTGGTAATTGATGGTAGGCGGCAGTATCTGGCGGTCGAGCGTCAATAGCGTGATCACCGCCTCCACCGCGCCGGCGGCCGACAAGGTGTGCCCGATCATCGATTTGTTCGATGAGATCGGAAGGTGCTTGGCGCGCTCGCCGAACACCGCCGCGGCGGCGAGACCTTCCATCTTGTCGTTCTCGGGCGTGCCGGTGCCGTGCGGATTGACGTAGTCGATGTCGTCCGGCGTCAGGCCGGCATCGGCGATCGCGTTGCGGATGCAGCCGATGATCGGCCGGCCGTCGGGGCTCGACCGGGTGCGGTGGAACGAGTCGGCCATCTCGCCGCAGCCCTCGATCACGCCGAGCACCGTGGCGCCGCGCGCCACCGCATGCTCGAGGCTCTCGAGCACGAGCGCGGCAGCGCCTTCCGCCATCACGAATCCATCGCGATTCTTGGCGAACGGCTTGGCGGCCGCCTGCGGCGGATCGTTGGCGGTCGACAGCGCCGACAGGAGCGAAAAGCGCACCAGCGATTCCGGATTGATCGAGCCGTCGGTGCCGATGCACAGCGCCGCCTGCGCTTCGCCGCGCCGGATCGCCTCGATGCCGAGCTGGATCGCGGAGGCGCCCGAGGCGCAGGCTGTCGACAGCGAGATCGGCGAGCCCTTGGTGCCGAATCGTTCGGCCAGCCCGTCGGCGACCGAGGCGAACATGAAGCGCTGGTAGAAGCTGTCGAACGGACCGGTATCGGCGCCCCGCACCAGATCCCGATTGGTGACAGTGTCGTTGGCGCCGGAGACCTCGATCAGCTCCCGCCGCTGCGGCCATTCGAGCTCGATCGGCGGGACCGCCAGAAAGAGCGGGCCGGGGAAGTCCCCGCGCGCGCCGATGTCGGCGTTGCCGATCGCTTCCTGCGCCACCATCTCGGCCAGCCGTTCCGACAGCTCGGGCGAGCTGAGGCGCTCGATCGGCACGAAATCGATCGTGCCGGCGATACGGGTCCGCAACCCTTCGGTGGCGAAGCGCGTGATGGCATGGATGCCGGACTCGCCGGCCGTGAGCTTGCGCCAATTGTCCGCCGTGCCGATACCGAGCGAGGTGACGACGCCCATGCCGGTGACCACCACGATCGGCCGGCCGGACTGATCACGATACCGCGCCATGCAGCCTCCTTCTCATTGGATGGCCTCGACCAGGGCCAATCCTTCGCCGCGCCAATGCCCGACACTGGTGACGGCGACCTGCCGGAGCGGGGCATCCATAGCACGCTCGAAGCCGGACGGGTCGAAGGAGGGGAACATGCGGCCGTGTTGGAGCGCCATGGCGGCGAGCGCGATATTCATGGGAAATTGAGCCTCGACCCCATGACCCAGATGGGAGCCGGTCGCCCGGATCGCAATGGGAGCGCGGGCGGCCAGGAAGGCGCGCTCCTCCGAGGTCGCGGGCTCGGCGCCGGTGGCGCCCGAGATGATCGCGAGCCCGGGGGCTTGGAGGCGCGCATCGATGTGCCCCCACAGGTCATCCAGCATCGCCGTGATGGCGCCGGGCGTGCGCTTGGCGTGCCCCGATGCCACCGCGGACAGGCGCGCGAACGGAGTCGCGGCGCGTGCCAGGGCATGACGCTTTTCCTCGATCACCAGGAAGGCGCCGAGCGAGCCGGATGCCAGTCCGCCGCCGGCCGCCGCCCGTTCCCACAGCGGCTTGAGCTCGCCGCGCCAGAGGACGTGACCCATGATGAAGAGCAGAATCGTGGAAATCTGATCCGCATTGGCGCAGCCGCCCACCAGCGCGATCTCGCTTTGGCCGGCGACGATGCGCGCCCGCGCGACGCGGACCGCATCGACGCCGGCGGATTCCTCGCCCATGAACGTGCGCGAGGATCCGGTTACGCCATGCACGATGGAGATGTTGCCGGCCACCAGGTTGGAGAGCTGCGCCAGAAACAATGTCGGCCGCAGATCGTTCATCAGCCGCTCGTTGAGGAACGCCGCCGGCCGTTCGGCCTTGCGCATTCCGGACAGGATCATGGCGTCGACCGCCGAGTCGCGCTCGCCGCCGCCGGCGGCGACGATCATATCCATGCGCGCCAGGAGCTCGGCATTGCCCTTGAGGCCGGCGCTGTCGAGGGCGAGCCCGGCCGCATAGGTGCCGATGCGCTGCCAGGCCTCCATCTGGCGCTGGTCGCCTTTCTTCGGAATCTGCTTGTCGAGGTCGAGCGCGGCGATCGGGTGGATGGCGAAGGGCGCCCAGCTCGCCACATCGGCCGGTCCCGGCGCCGCGTTGAAGGCCTGCCAATGCGCCTGCAGCCCTTCGCCCAGCGTCGATACGACGCCGATGCCCGTGATCCAGGCTTCACGCGCGCTATCCGCCGCCCCGTCAGCCGCCGCCGAACCGTCAGCCATTGGCCAGCTGCTCCATCGGGAAGGCGAGGGCGGCGGCGGCCTTTTGCATGTGCTGGCGGAATTCCGGATTCGGGAATTCAACCACACGGAACGTGATCTCGGCGTTGCAGGCGAGCTTGCCGTCGTGGCGGATTTCCGCCTTGGTGCGCGCAAAACCCGAGCCTTCATGCACGAGCGCGGCGGTGAGCTCCAGGGTGTCGCCGGGTTTCACGAACGCGCGCAGCTTCGCCTGGCTGAAGGCGGCGAGGAAGGGCATGCGCGAGAATCCGGTGATGCCGATGATGAGCCAGCCTGACGTCTGGGCCATGCTTTCCATCAGCAACACGCCGGGCATCAGGGGAAATCCGGGAAAATGGCCCTCGAAGATGGTGGAGGAGACCGGGACGGTGGCTTGCGTCCGGATGGTGCGACTGTCGAGGTTAAGGTCGACGATCCGATCGATCAGCTGGAAGTATTCGAGACGCATGCCGCAGTATCATGTGCCTTTGGCCGCTACCAGCGCGTCGATATGCTCGCAAAGATTCCTCAGGACGAAATACTGCTCGGTCGTGGCCTTGCCCTCGTTGACCTCCTGGGTCCACTGCTCGAGCGGCATCTTGATCCCGAACGCCTTGTCGATCGCGAATGCGACGTCGAGAAAATCGAGACTGTCGATTCCGAGATCATTGATCGCATGGCTCTCGGGCTTGATCGTATCGCGCGGAATATCGCAGGTCTCGGCAATGATATTGGCCACGGCGTCGAAGGTCGATGACATTGGTAAGCCCTTGATTAGCATCGCGTTTCGGCACTGTGGATGCTCCCGGATCCCGGCACCCCGCCCCGCCCCGTCCGCGGCTGAAGTCGAGCGCCCGTCATAGCGAAGAGGGTGCGGGAGTTCAATGGCAAGGCCCGCCACCCGCGGCAGGGCGATCCCGGGCGCGCGCCGCCGGACCGCCATCAGGCTCGAAGCATCGCCCCAGGCGGCGCCGGCAAACGGCCAGGTCCGCAACGGTTGAGGACATGCGGGATCGCGAGCCGTACGAGACTGCCGACAGCAGGCCGAAACTGACTTCTGCCGATCGCAATATTGGCGTTTCTCCGTGGAGGGATTCTCACACCCGCAACAACACCACCCGGAGGCGGTGACACCAAGCTACGGTTGGGGCGAATCACGACACGGCCTGAGTAGCTTGATTGCCGGCGCGATTGCGGCACGCCGTGGAACCGAAGCCAAGGCACCTTAACCCACATTGCTGGATAGCCAACGAATGGAACTAAATTTGAGGTGCGGAGTTCCGCAGGGGCTGGCCCGGAGTTCCACCGCGCGATGGTAACAGGAGCCGCCGCCCTTTTATTGACACATTGAGCAATCAAACGCCTCACTTCCCCACAAAAAACGCGTCCAATCCACGACGGCCTCACGGTCGTCTCGATAGCATGGGAGAGTGCATTGAAAGTTAGATCGATTTGTTTGCTTGCCGCCGTTGTTCAGTTCCTTCCGCTCGCCGCCTCGTATGCCCGTGCAGAGGGCCAAAGCGGTGTCGCCTCGGTTTATTCCACGGAAAGCGGATCGCGGACCGCGAGCGGGGCGCGGCTCAATCCCGGGGCTATGACCGCCGCCCATCGATCATTTCCCTTCGGCTCCAAGGTTCTAGTCACCAATCGCCGCAACGGACGCTCCGTGGTGGTCACCGTCAACGATCGCGGTCCTTTTGTTCGCGGCCGCATCATCGACGTGACGCCGGCGGCGGCCCAGGCGCTCGGATTTTCCGGGCTTACGCAGGTGACCGTCCAGCGCGAATAACCCCATCTGCCCGGCTGCCGTTGCGGCAGCCGGGCAGTCGTTTCGGCAGCCGCGCAGCCTTGGTCGCGGCGAGCCGGGATCAGCCTTGCTGCTTGGTCGGAACGGCGATCGGCGCGCAGTTGCGCCGTCCCGACAGAAAGCAGTCCTGCAGGTTCCGATTCTCGACCAGCTTGGTGGTCAACCAGACCCCGCCCGCGATCAGCATCACGGCGAACACCAGCGTGAGCAGGTTCATCGTCATGCGATGGCGATAATCGTCGTTGGTCTCGGTGCGCTCGTATTTGGCGAGATCCTCGACCGGACTGTCCAGCTCGCCCGGCGGCCACCGCCAGCCGACGCGTGGCGGCGCGCCCCGCGGCCGGAAGCGCAGCACGCGGCCACGTTGGTCATCAGGAGTCATGCGGTCGGAGGTCACGATGGCGCCGAACGGGTTGCAGGCCAAGCTTTCGCGGACGGCCTCTCCGCGCACTGCAACATAGCACGAAAGCACAAGTTGCACCTTTCATATGGGGTCACGGATGCGATGCCGGGCCGTATTCGAGGCAATATCCGGCGCGGGTTGCAGATTGGTCATGGGAGAGTTGCGCGGCTGTTCACGCCCGGCCACGTGGCAATCTCGATGAGAGTGCGGGGATCGGCCCGCTGCCCCGATGCGCCCTCCGCGCGGTCGGGTGATGGACGCGCCGCCCGGCCGGCCGTAATGTGGCGGTCATGGACCGCAGGCTCGCCCGCAGATTGGTGGCGCTCGCCGCCGCCTATGCGGTGGCTCTCAATACGCTGCTGCCAGTGTTGACGGCCATGGCGTTGCCGGCGGCGGGCGGCGCGATCGGCCTGGAGGTCATTTGCTCCGCTACCGGCCCCGGCGTTCCGGAGAAGCCGCAGCCGCCTGGCCCCTGTTGCGGGGCCTGCGCCCTGCCGGGCTGCGCCGCAACCGTCCTGCCGGAGGTCGCTTCGAGCGGCGCCGGCGTTTCCCGCCTACGCGCGCTGCCGGTCGTGCTCGGCCGCGACGCCCGGCAGAGCCAGACGTTCTGGCCTGGCGGCAGCAAGCAGGCCCGTGCACCCCCGCTCGCCTGACGGACGCCAGCGACAATCGGGAATCAAACAAATCAACGGCGGGTGCGCCACGCGCCTGTTCCGGAACGGAGCTACTCCATGAATCATCTGTCGAGAAATCAAGCTGCCGCGAATCGCAAGAGCTGGATTTGGCTGTTCGCGGTCCTGTCGCTGTGGGGCGGCGCGGCTGCCGCCGAAACCTACACGGTCGGCGCGATCGAGATCGCCAATCCTTGGGCGCGGGCGACGCCCAAAGGCGCTGCTGTTGGCGGCGCCTACGTGACCATCACCAACAAGGGTGCCGAAGCGGACCGGCTGATCGGCATCTCCTCGCCGGTCGCCGACAAGCTGGAAATCCACCAGATGGCCATGGAGAAGGGCGTCATGTCGATGCGCCCGGTGCCGGGCGGGCTCGAGATCAAGCCCGGGCAGACTGTCGTGCTGAATCCCTCGTCGTTTCATGTCATGCTGACGGGCCTCAAGCAGCCGCTGGCACAGGGTCAGCGGGTCAAGGCAACGCTCGACTTTGCAAAAGCCGGAAAGCTCGATCTCGAATTCGTGGTCGAGTCGATGGGGGCGCAAGCCCCAGGCGGCGCGGCCCCCGCCGGCATGGGTCATGGTACGATGGATCATACGCACTGATCCGTGCGCGGCTCGACCAAAAGGCCATGCGAACGCGGCCGCCCCGCTGAGGTCGCCGCTTCGCCTGTGTGATGCTACCTCCGGGCGGACGAGGAGGCCGCTCCCGGCCTGAAAAATTGACCAAGGGCTATTTCGGAGCGCTTTTCCGAACACCAAGGCTTAAGCAGATTTCCATATCATTTGCCCCCGTTCATGCGAGAGGCGACCATGGGACTGCTCGAAGCTCCTGCGCCCGCACCTTGTCCCGCGATCGAGGTCGACGAGGCGCTGAACAATGGCTGGTTCGAGGACTGGTATCAGCCGAAAATAGATCTCAAGCGCAAATGTCTCGCCGGGGCGGAAGCCTTGGCCTGCATCAGGCACCCCGGTCTCGGCCTGCTCATGCCCGGCGGCTATAGCTGTGGAACGAGCGCCGGCCTGGCGCGCCTGAGCGAGCACGCATTGCGGGCGCTTCTCGTGAACTGGTCATCGTTCGACGCGGCCGGTTTCAATCTCAATCTGGCGATCAAGCTTCCGGTCCGCATGCTGCTCGAGCTGCCGATCCGTGAGCTGGTCGCGCAGCATCGGCCGGCCTCCGAGCGCTGGCCCGGCGTCATCCTGCAGGTGAACGAGGACGACATCGTGCGCGACCTCAAGCTGGCGCGCGAGGTTACCAACGGGCTGCGTGCCAGCGGGGTCAAGATCGCGATCGATGACTTCGGCGCCGGCTATTCATCGCTGGCGAGCTTGCGCGAGCTGTCGTTCGTCGAGATCAAGCTTGATGGCAGCTTCGTGCAGAGCTGCGCGACCGACGCCACCAATGGCGCGATCTGCCAGACGGCCATCGATCTCGCGCATCGCTTCAGCAGCTCGGCGGCTGCGAAAGGCATCGAGAGCCCGGCCGATCTGCAGGCCCTCATCGCGATGGGTTGCGATTTCGGCCAGGGCGACTTGATCTCGCCGCCGATGTCGCACGAGCACTTCCTCGGTCTCCTGCGCCAGCGTAGCAAGCCGCGTCCGCAGGAAAGCGACGTGTCGGCGGCGCCGGCGGCACCGGTGGGCCCGATCGACCGGGTCGCCTGAAAATGCTCTAAGCCTCCGGGAACGGGAGCGGCTCGCCCTCCGGCGGCCCCATCCGGAATACGTTGAGCGACATCGCGATCAGCACGTAATAGCCCAGGATGCCGACCAGCTCGACCATGCCGTCATCGCCGAGCAGCGCATGCAGGCGGGCATAGGTCTTGTCGCCGACGCGCTTGCGCCGGTAGAGCTCCTTGATGAAGTCGTAGACCGCGCGCTCGTCCTTGGGCAGCGACTTGGGCAATCGCCCGGCGCGCAGCGCCTTGATGGTCTGCGGCGCCACCCCGGCGCGCTCGGCATGCGGCACATGGGCGAACCATTCGTATTGCGCGCGCCACAGCTTGGCGGTGACCAGAATGGCGAATTCCGACAGCCGCGGCGGCACCCGGGTCTTGAGCCGGCAATAGCCGCCGAGCTCCTGGGCGCGCTGGCCATATTCGGGCGAATGGAGGAACACGGCGAACGGACCGCGAATCTGCGTCGACTGGCCGCGCGGTCCTGAGCGGATCGAATCGACCAGCGCCCGCTGGGCGGGCGTGAGCTTCTCCTCCGCAATGGCGGGCAGGCGGGGCGAAAGTTTCTTCGCGGGCATGGATTCCTCGGATTGGGTGGCTTGCACGAGCGGTCCTCATATACACTTTATTCGATCGCGACCGCACCGCAGGAAAGGGCAATCCGTGGAGACCCCAGAACCGCCGGCCCCGCTCTGTTTCGTGCTGATGCCGTTCGGCCGCAAGACCGACGCCGCCGGGCGGGTGACCAATTTCGATTCGGTCTATCAGAAGCTGATCGCGCCGGCCGTCGAGGCGGCCGGCCTCGAGCCGATCCGCGCCGACGAGGAGAAGATCGGCGGCACCATCCACAAGCCGATGTACGAGCGGCTGATGCTCTGCCGGTACGCGGTCGCCGACATCACCGGCGCCAATCCCAACGTCTTCTACGAGCTCGGCATCCGCCACGCGCTGCGGCCCTCGAGCACCGTCGTCCTGTTCGTGGAAGGAACCGTCATTCCGTTCGACATCGCGCTGGTGCGCGGCATCGCCTACCGCACCGACGGCGCCGGCGAGCCGGTCGACCCGCAAGTCCCCATGAAGGCGATCACCGAGCATCTGCGCGCCGCGCGGGAAAACCCGCTCTTCGACAGCCCGCTCTTCCAGCTCCTGGACGACCTGCCGCATACGCAGATCGACCACAGCAAGACCGACAGCTTTCGCGAGCAGGTCGATTATTCGAAGAAGTACAAGGCCCGGCTCGCCGCCGCTGTTCGCGAGGGGCCCGAGGCGGTGCGCAAGATCGCGACCGAGCCGGCGCTCGGCAATCTCAACGAGGTCGAGGCCGGCGTCGTGGTCGACGTCTTTCTCTCGCTGCGCGACGTCAAGGCCCATGCCGCCATGATCGACCTCTATGGTCGCATGCCGGCGCCCCTGCAGCGCGCCAAGATGATGCGCGAGCAGCTCGGATTCGCGCTCAACCGCGAGGAGCGCTTCGCGGAGGCCGAAGAGGTCCTCAAGCAGGTGATCGCGGAGTTCGGTCCCTCGAGCGAGACCAATGGGCTGCTCGGGCGCATCTACAAGGATCGCTGGGAGATCGCCCGGGACAAGGGCCTGCCGGAGGCGCGCGGCCTCCTGCGCCGTGCCATCGACACTTATCTCGAAGGATTCCAGGCCGACTGGCGCGACGCCTATCCGGGCGTCAATGCGCTCACCCTGATGGCGCGGCAGGACAAGCCGGATCCGCGCATGGCGCAGATTCTTCCGGTGGTGCGCTATTCGGCGAGCCGCAAGGCGGAGAGGGATCCCGACTATTGGGACTACGCCACGCTGCTCGAGCTCGCGGTGCTGGCCGAGGATCGCGACGATGCGCAGGACAAGCTCTCCGACGCCACCGGGGCCAAGTGCGAGGCCTGGATGCTGGAATCGACCGCGCGCAATCTGGCCCTGATCCGCAAGGATCGCGCGGCGCGCGCGCAGGAGGCCGCGTGGATCGGCGAGCTCGAAAGCCAATTGCTCGAGAAGGCCGCGCGCCTCACGCCGCCGGCGAAGGGTTGATCTCTCTTCGCGACCGGTCGCGCGCGTAGGGCGGCCGTTGGTTGCGGGCCGCCTTGGGATTTTTTGCGCGCCGCAGCGCCTGTCCAGCCACCCAAGCCGAGCGATCTAGAAATTCGAGCAGGACGAGCCGAGCCCGCCGAGAATATCCCGGCAAGTCAGTCCGGTATCGGGATCGATCCAGGTGTGCTCGGGTGCCGTGCGTGTCGTGTGGCCGTAGCGCCAGCCGCGCGCGGCCATGCAGCGCTTGAATCTCGCGGGTGTCGGCTTGCCGTTCAGGTCCGGGCCGGCCATCCGGGTGCAGTAGTCCGCATCGATTTGCGCGGCGGCATTGGGATCGGGGCGCGGTTGCTTGAGCGCGTTGACCCAGACGTCGGTGTCGGCTTGCGCTCCCAGAACACCGCCGACCAGCACCGCCACGGCAAGGATCATGCGTTTCATGGCAATTCCTCCATTTGGACCACCGCTCGTCAACATGAGTTGCGTTGGATGGAGGCAGGGTTCGAAGCCGGCAGATTACAAATTGGACAGGCTACGCAGGCCGACGGCGCCGCGTGCGGCATTGATTAGTTGAACAGCAGCGATTTGATGATGACCGGCACCACGTTTGTGACGTCGATGACGCGGCCGATATCGACATAGTCGAATTGCTTGAGCTGCACGCCGTCGATGGCGATCACATTGGCGGTCGCGGCGACCTCGTTGCGGATGATGCGGCCCAAACTCATGCCGATATCGCCGTCGACCAGCAGCACGAGCGGGTGGGCGGCCGCGACCGTGGCCGGCACCGCGGCGCAGATGCCGGCGGCGAGGGCATGCAGCCGCGCATGGGCCGGATCGCCGCGCCAGGCGAAGGCGAAAGCCACCGGTCCGGCGCCGTCCGCGATATCGGCCTGCGCAAGCGCCGCGCGGCAGGCCGCCGCGACCGCAGCGGCCTTGATCTCCTCGCCCAGATCGAGGCTCAACGCCAGCACCGGCAGGTTCTGCAGCGGCAGGTCGTCCGGCCGGGTGATTGCGATGGTGTTGCCGCTGATCTGGACCGAGAACTGCGCCGCCCCGATCACGGTCGCGCGGATGCCCTGCCCGGGGTCCCAGACCGGCGGCAGATCGCGCCGGAGCGCCAGCATATGGGAAAGCGCGTGCGCCAGGTCGAGACCGAGATCGCCGAACTGCCGCTTCTCGCGCTTGTAGAGATATTCGGCGACGCCGCCCGAGAAGGTGAGGGCGTCGAGGCCGAGATCGGCAACGCCGGCCCGCCAGGGGTCCGTCACCAAGAGGCGCCCCATCAGCGCGTCCGCGGGCCGCCGGTCGATCATGCGCATGATCAGTCGGACCATGCGGGCGACGATGCGCTCGCGGTCGCCCGCCGCGAGAGGCTCCCCGAGCGCAAGCGTAATGCCGAGGCTGCCGGCGATCTCCCGCACCGGCTCCTCGATGCGGGTGAGGCCGGTCTTGGGGTCCTCGACCAGCAGGCGGCCGCCGACCGCGATGGCGGCGGTGGCGACCAGCGCGCCATTCTCGATCAGGGCGAGCTTGGTGGTGCCGCCCCCGATGTCGACATTGAGGATGCGCACGGCGTGCCCGCGCGACAGCGCCACCGCGCCCGAGCCGTGCGCCGCCAGCTGGCACTCCATGTGATGGCCGGCCGAGGCGCAGACGAACTTGCCGGCTTCCTCGGAGAACAGGTCGGCGATGGCGCGGGCGTTGTGGCGCTTGATGGCTTCCCCGGTCAGGATCACGGCGCCGGAGTCGATGTCGCCCGGCTCGATGCCGGCATACTCATAGCAACCGCCGAGAAAGCCCGCGAGCTCGTCAACATCGATGGTGTAGTCGGGCAGGTAGGGCGTGAGCTTGATCGGCGACTGCCACAGCACCTTGCGGTTGACCACCACGAAGCGGCTCGACAGCGCGGTGGTTAGCCGCTGCAGGTGCACGCGCGCGAACATCATATGCGAGGTCGAGGATCCGATGTCGATGCCCACGGTGGTGAGCTCGACATTGTCGGCCGACCAGGCGACCTCGTTGATCTCGTCGCCGGGGGGAACGTGCAGGTGGTCGAATTCGAGGTCGTGCATCACGCGCGGCCTACCTCCTCCCTTTCCCTCCCCCGCTTGCGGGGGAGGGTAGGGTAGGGGGGGCGAAGCGGGATTCGTCGATGAACTTGCCCATGACGGAGGCGACGCCGTGCTTGGCCAATTCGTCGAGATAGATCTGATGAATGCGGCGGTCCTGGTCCTCGTACTCGACCTGGCAGCCGCCGTCCTGCACGTTGACGTCCATGCCGGTGAACACGTGCCGCTTGGATTGGGTGAACGGGTAGCGCAGCCCCCCGAAGGCGACCGCCAGATAGCGCGCCGGATCGGGCGAGGTGTTGAAATGCTGATGGAACATCTGATCGGGCGGTGCGAACACCACGCCATGCCGCCAGTCGACCCGCACCAGATCCTTGGCGATGTCGTACCACAGCAACGAATAGCCCTGGCCGGTGACGGCGTAGACGTGGAAGTCGGGGCCGTGACGATGTCCCTTCTTGTAGGTGCCGACCGGCATCTGCGAGATATGGGCGTGCATGGTGCCGTCGGCGAGCACGAACATCATGTTCGATCCGCCGGCCCCGCGCGCCTCCCAGGCCTTGAGCTCGAAGGCCGCCAGATCCGGGATGAAGTTGGTCTCCCACATGTTGCGGCCCGGCCGCACCGGGACGAACTCGCCTTCGCCGCTGAAGGATTTCTGCGCGCCTTGCCGCTCGGGAAACTCATAGGCGTTGTCGAACACGAAGGACTCGTTGTGGAACAGGTTCAGCATCATGGCGAGATTGTTGGTGGATGCGAGCCGCGCGTGCTCCTTGCCGCTGGTATTGAAGTGCTGGTAGCGGGCGTTGAGCGGCAGCGCGAACAGGCTCTTGGGGCCCCATTCGAAGCTATGGGTGCGGCCGTCGCTGGTCTCGACGGTGGTGCTGCCGAAGCCCGACAGCACATAGACCACTTCCTCGTAGAGATGCCGCTGCGGCGCGGTCTTGGCGCCGGGCGCCAGATCGAGCACGAAGATCGACACGAAGTCGCCGCGGCCCTTGAGGTTCACGATCGCCCCCGCGACCCCGAAGCGCGGCCACGGCGCGGTCGGCACCGCGATCAGGTCGACGCCGAAATCCTCCACGATCGGGACGCCCTCCTGCGCGGCCCAGCTGCCATAGGGGTCGAGCAGGAGCTTGGGATGTTCGGTCAGCGGCTTGTTCATCGCGGCACCATCGGGATCGGGAATGCGCCTGGCCGATTTTAGTAGTCCCGGCTTGCCCGGATGTCCATCAGGCGGCCTTAAGCTGGATCGGGCCCGGATTCGAATACCCGCAAGCCTGGCCGCACGTCGTTCCGGCAATCTGGCTGCGGCGAGGGAACCAGAAGCACCATGGCGGGTTGAATAGTGTTGCGGAAACTGGCCGATCGGAGGAGCCAGCCATGAATCAGTCAGTCCATCAATTGCTGCGACTCATTCTGGAGGGGTTTGCCTGGTTCCTGAAGACCGTCGAGGCGCTGTGGGACTGGTCTTGGTCGCAGATCGTCGCGGCCTTCAGCCTGTCATGGGAGAACCTGCCGGCCTGGAAGATCGCGGTCGGCTTGATCGCCATGGCGGTTCTGATCGGGTTGCTCGCCGCCATGTTCCGGCACGCGCTGGCGGCCTTCGGGCGGATCGCCGCCGCGTTCTGGACCATGGCCGTTACCGTGTTCGGGGTGCTGGTCTTCGTGGTCGTGGCCGGGCTGTTCTCGCGCGGCTTTCAATGGGTGGTGGCGAGCGTACCGGATCACTTCTGGGACAAGTTCTTGTAGGCGTTCTGCGAGCGCTGCGATGCGTGG
>DASYFD010000107.1:0-7568 GCA_036498625.1 Xanthobacteraceae bacterium
AAGACCGCCGGCGGCAAGGAGCTGGTGGTGCAAGGCGAGAGCTCCGGCGGCCAGCTCGGCACCAGGAGCTGGGTGGGGGCCTGGGAGATCGCTACCGGCAAGCTCGCCTGGCGCACCTTCACCATTCCGGCCCCGGGCGAGCCGGGTTCCGAGACCTGGAAGGACACCCACAATGCCTGGCGGGTCGGCGGCGGCGGCGTGTGGCAGACCGCATCCTATGATCCGGCCACCAATCTGCTCTACTACGGCACCGGCGACGCGTTCCCGAGTCACGATCCCGAGTTCCGGCCCGGCGACAATCTGTTCACGGCCAGCACCATCGCGCTCGATGCCGATACCGGCAAGATCGTGTGGTACTTCCAGGAGACGCCGAACGAGCACTGGGACTTCGACACGCCGAGCCCCAAGATGCTGTACGAGATCTCGGTCAATGGCGAGACCCGCAAGGTGGTGGCGAATTTCTCGCGCAACGGCTTCTTCTACACGCTCGATCGCGCCAGCGGGCAGTTCCTGCGGGCCGATCAGTATCAGGAGAAGGTGACCTGGACCAAGGGCATCGATCCCAAGACCGGCAAGCCGCTCGATTACGATCCCACCCGCACCGTGCAGCTCTATGCCGGCACCGGCGCCATGCGCGGCAAGCCCGCCCAGCAGGATTGCCCCTGGTGGGGCGGCGCACCGACCTTCTTTCCGCCGACCCTCGATCAGAAGCGGATGATTGCCTATGTGGCGGGCGCCGAGGGATGCGTGACCGGCACCGCCGACCGGGCCCCGCTCGATGAGAGCAAGGATTATGTCGGGCTGCCGCCGTGCTGCTCCCAGCAAGGCAGAGCTACGGCGCATGGCGCCATCTGGGCGCTCGACGTGCGCACCGGCAAGGTCGTGAACAAGGCCGAGTTTCCCGCTGCGAACGAGTCCGGCATGCTGAGCACCGGCGGCGACCTGTTGTTTTCCGGGCACCCCAACGGCCGCCTGGTGGCTTACGACGCGGACTCGCTCAAGGAAGCGTGGAGCTTCAGCCTCGGCACGCCGATCACGGCGCCGCCGATGACCTACAGCGTCGGCGGCAAGCAATATGTTGCGGTCGTGGCCGGCGGCGCCAACGGGCTGCGGGGCGCCGGGCTCTACCAGCCGAGCGCCATCGTGGCAGTTTTCGGCTTTTGATGCTTGACGGCGGGGGAGCCGTCAGGCTCCCCTTTGCCTCCCCGGGGTGCTTTCGAGACCGCAAGGTTGGTGCTAGTCTTGTTCCAGGCGGCGACCGGCTGTGAAAAGCTTTGGCCGATCCAAAGCTTTCAAACAAAATCGAGGGATGATCCCATGGAACAAGAGACACTGGAGCAAAGGACCGCCGGGCGAAAGAAGGCGTCGGATTTCCCGCAGGAGCTCATCAACCTGCTTGACCATTACGTGCATGGCCGGATCGATCGCCGCGGCTTCATGGAAGGTGCGCAAAAGTTCGCGGTCGGCGGCGTGACCGCGACCGCACTCTTTGAAATGCTCAAGCCGAACCAGGCCTGGGCGGTGCAGGTGCCGACCGACGACAAGCGCATCAAGGTCGACTCCGCCACCGTGCCGTCCCCGAAGGGCAACGGCACCATCAAGGGCTATCTGGTGCATCCCGCCAACGCGACCGGCAAGCTGCCGGTGGTGCTGGTGATCCACGAGAACCGCGGCCTCACCCCGTATATCGAAGACGTGGCGCGGCGGCTGGCGGTCGCCAACTACATCGCCTTTGCGCCCGATGGGCTCACCTCATTGGGCGGTTTTCCGGGCAACGAGGAGAAAGGCCTCGAGCTTTTCCCGAAGGTCGACGCCGCCAAGATGCGGGAGGATTTCATCGCCTCGGCAGAATGGCTGAAAGCACGCCCCGACTCGACCGGCAAGCTCGGCATCATCGGTTTCTGCTTCGGCGGCACCACCACCAACGCGCTGGCGGTGCGGCTGGGCTCGGAAGTTGCCGCGGCGGTTCCCTACTACGGCGGCCAGCCCGGCGCCGAGGATGTGGCCAAAATCAAGGCGCCGCTGCTGGCGAACTACGGCGAGCTCGACACCCGCATCACCTCGGGATGGCCGGCCTTCGATGCCGCGCTCACTGCCGCCAAGGTGCCGCACGAAGGCTATGTCTACGCGGGCGCCAATCACGGCTTCCACAACGACACGACCCCGCGTTACGACGAGGCCGCCGCCAAGCTTTCCTGGGAGCGCTCGCTGGCGTGGTTCGGCAAATATCTGAAATCTTGAGCGTCGTCCGCGTTGATACGCGGTCGTCCGCCGATGATCGTTGCATGCGCCGCGCGGAGTGATCCGAGCGGCGCAGGTTTGTCGGGCCGGCTGGATACTGTTTGCATGAAAATCTCAGAAACATCGGGAGGAAGATGATGTCTGCTTGGAAGCTTCTGCAACTCACCGCCGCATGCGGCGTGGCGATCGGCGCCTTGACGGCGGGCGCGCATGCCCAATCGACGGGAAGCTGGGTGATGAAAGCGCCGCTGCCCGCCGCGCTCTCCGAGGTCGGGGTGGCCTATGCGGCCGGCAAGGTCCATGTGTTCGGCGGCAGCGTGCTCGGCGTCACCGGGCCCTACCATCAGGAATATGATCCGGCGACCGACAAATGGCGTCCCCGCTCGCCGTTTCCGCGCTCGCTCGATCACGTGGGATCGGCTGTTCTGAACGGAAAGATCTACACGATGGGCGGATTCGTCGGCGGCTCGGTCCACAAGGACGGGCAGAATTCCGCCTTCGAGTACGATCCGGCGCTCGACACCTGGCGCATCCTTGCGCCCATGAAAGCCGGCCGCGGCTCGGTGTCGGTGGTTGCGCTCGACGGCAAGATCCACGCCATTGGCGGCCGCGATCCCGCCGGCACCACGGTCGGGACGCACGAGGTCTACGATCCGGCAACCAACACCTGGAAGGATCTGGCGCCGTTCCCCAAGCCGCGCGACCACATGGCGGCGACGGTGATCAACGGCGAGATCCATATTGCGGGCGGCCGCTTCGGGGCGTCGACCGACAAAACCAACCTGCATGACTCCTACGATCCCAAGACCAACACCTGGACAGCCGGGGCACCGCTGCCGACCGCGCGCAGCGGGCTCGCCGGCACCTACTACAAGGGCCTGTTCATGGTGCTCGGCGGGGAGAATCCGCCCACCGGCACCAACCCCGAGAACGAAGCCTACGACGCCAAGACCGAAAAGTGGCTCACGCTCGCCCCGATGCCGGGTGGCCGGCACGCGACCGCCGCGGTGACCGACGGCGATCACGTTTATCTGGCCGGCGGTTCCCTGACGCCGGGCGGCGCCGGCGCCACCAATCAGCTGATCGTGTTCACCTTGCCCTGACACGGGATCCTTTCGAGCATGGCCGGTCCCGCCCATCCGGCGGCGGCCGGCCATGTTGTTGGATGGCGCCTGCAGGCGCTCGGGCCGGCCGGTTGCCGGGGGCATGCAAACTTTTGCTGATTTGCGGAGAACAAGATGAAATTGCCGCTGTCGAAATCGTTCATGATTGCAGTCATGGCGGCCAGCCTTGGTCTCCCATCGTCGCCGGCCGCGGCCGTCACCATCATCGAGGAGTGGGGCAGCGTGAAAGCCGAGCCGGCACCCGCGCTTGCGCCGGTCACCATCGATCTCAAGACCACGGCGCTGATCGTCATGGATCTCGTCAAGGGATCCTGCAATGACCAGAGGCGGCCGCGTTGCGTGGCCTCGATCCCGGAAATCACCAAATTGTTGAACGAGGCCCGGGCCAAGGGGATGACCGTGGTCAATACGACCGCCGGATCAGGTCCCGTCGCCGATATCCTGCCACCCTTCGCGCCCAAGCCCGGAGAGGTGGTCCTGACCGGCACCGTGGCGGACAAGTTCATCCACACCGATCTCGAGAAAATCCTCAAGGACAAGGGAATAACGACCGTCATCGCGGTCGGGACCTCCGCCCAGGGCGCGGTCCTCTACACCGCGAGCGGCGCTGCCTTGCGCGGTCTCAAGGTGATCGTGCCGGTGGACGGCTCATCCTCGGAGTCGCTCTACGCCGAGCAGGCCGCCGTTTGGTTGCTGACCCATGCGCCCGGCGTGGCGCAACAGGTGACGCTGACGAAGATCGACATGATCAAGTTCTGAAATCAGCCCGCCTCGATACAGCTGTCACGTCCCGGAACGCGTATGATCGACGGTGGGTAGATGCGGGTTTCCGGGATCTCGCCGCATTTTCTGCAGCAATCCGGCAAGAATTCATTAATCAATTTTCAACCTGAAATCCCTACCGTGGTGCGCGGCCGGGACGGATCATGGCGGTCCGTCCTTGGGCTGGCGCAGGCTTGGATCGGTGGCCCGCGCAACGCTGGTCAATGCCGGCGGCGGCGAGTCCGCTTGCGATCGGCGATCGGCGCAAGGGTCATCGCTTTGAGCCCTCAACAGGGGCGGATCAGGCGCCGGGCCGTTCGGATCAGCGATGACTGCGACCACGATGCTGCTGAGCGAAGTCGAAGCCGCCATGGCGAGCGGCTCGGTCACCCGGCGTGGCAAGCTCGTGCGGCACATTACCGATCTGTTCATCGTGGGCTCGGCTCACTGCGGCGAGCAGGAGATCGAGCTGTTCGATGACGTGCTCACCCGCCTGGTGGTGGAGATCGAGGTGTCGGCGCGCGCGTTGCTCGCAGTCCGCCTCGCCCCGATCGGGAATGCGCCGCCCCGGACCATCCGGGCGCTGGCGTTCGACGACGAGATCGATGTCGCGGGTCCGGTGCTCGAGCAATCCGAATGCCTGGACGATGCATGCCTGGTCGAGAATGCGCAGCAGAAAGGTCAGGGACATTTGCTCGCGATCTCGCGCCGCCGCTCGCTCGGCGAATCGGTCACCGACGTGCTGGTGGAGCGCGGAGATCAGCAGGTCTTGCTGAGCACGGCGGAAAACCGCGGCGCAAAGTTCTCCGCCACGGGCCTCAGCGGACTTGTTCGGCGGTCGGAGGGCGACGATCGGCTCGCCGCCTGTGTCGGCTTCCGGCCTGATATTCCTCCGCAGCTGTTTCGCGAGCTGCTGGCCAAAGCCTCCCAGTCGGTCCGCGTCAAGCTGGAGGCCGCCTATCCGGGTGCGCGGCGCGAGGTCGGTCAAGTCGTTGCCGAGGTTGCCGGCCGCGTCGAAGCGGAAGCGCGCGAGGGAGTGCTCGATTACAAGGCGGCACGCGCCTATATCGGCTCGCTGCAGCGGCGGGATCAGCTCGACGACAGAAGGATGGAAGCGATCGCCAAGGCCGGGCGGCTCGAGGAAATCGTCACTGCGCTCGCTCGCATGAGCGAATTGCCGTTGGACTTCGTCGAGCGGGCGATGAAGCATGAGCGCGCCGAGATGATCCTGATCATTGCCAAGGCGACCGCGCTGTCGTGGTCGACCTGCAAGGCGATCCTGTGCTCCCGCACCGGAAGTCGGGCGATCTCGGGCGGCGAGCTTGCGAAATGCCTCGCGAGCTATGAACGACTCAAGGTCGCCACGGCCCAGGAAATCGTCCGCTTCCACCGGCAGCGCGCCCAGGCGGGGACGCGGCCGCCGACCTGATCGGGCTCTGTGCCTATCGCCTCCGGCGCCCGCGACCGGCGTCGGGCCGCAAATCCAACTTAAATTCTTCCGATTTTCCTGCGCAGCGCCGGGCCGAGCGCGCGTCCCAGGGCATGTCCGGCAATCAGGCTCAGCGCGATGCTCGCCGCATATTCGATGTTGTCGCGCCACTCGAATCGCGTCTCCGGAAGGATCGACTGACCGGAGTTCAGGCCTTCCGATACGGTCATGCCGGCGACCGCGACGGCTCCGAGAACCGTCGCGATCGCAACGGCCGCCCCCACGCCGCGTCGGCTCTGCCAGGACAAAAAGAAGCCGGCAATGAATGGCACCCCAAAGGTGACGACGCGGAGATATTCGGCGTTCAGATCGAGCGCGTTGACGATGACATGATGGGCGACCAGCAGAAGTATGATCGGGACAACCAGATATCTCAGCAAGTCGGCGGACCAGGGCCCCGGGTCCGCGGCGGCGATTCCGGCACCGCCCGCGATTGATGGTCCCGGCGCGCGCGATATCGCCGCGCCGGTCGATGCGAGCTGTGGGCCTGCGGGTGCGCCCACGGTTCGATCGATGGCTCCGATCAATCGATCCAGATGGGGGTGAAAATCGCGACCGGTCGCCACCTCCGCCGCATTAAGGAATGCGAATTCGTTGAAGCTCGCCGGCAGCGCGTCGCTGCCCGGCATCTTGGCGCTCTCGATGAGGACCGGGATGAGCGGCATGTTCCGTGCCACCGCGGCCTCGATCTCCACCCTGACGGGATCGGATACCTCGCTCATTCTGGTTTTGCCGGCGGCGTCGATTCCGAGCCATTGCGGGCCGATCACGACGATCAGAACTTCGGCTTCCCGCAGAACGGCCGCAATGTGCGCCCTGAAATCGGCGCCATACGGAATGTTGTCGATGTCCATGAACACCGATTCCCTGCCGTAGTGCGCGGCGAGCCGATCGAAGATCCGCCCGGTGATCGCAGACGAATCTGACCGTCGATACGAAATGGCGATTTTAGGCATCAAAGATCTTGGGCATGAATGCGAAGGTTATTTGCCGACCTTAAAGCTGAATTCGGTTCCTCCCAACCGCCCATCCTTGTCCTTCAGCTCGATCCGGAACTCGTGGACGCCGGGAGGCACCTAGGCCTCGGGAACCTCGATTCCATCAGCGGTGATGAAAGGCATGATGCGTTGGGTGATATCGATCGTCGGCGTTTTCTTGTAGGTGACAACGATCGAGTCGGGGTCGATCTTGGCGCCCCCATGGGCCTGCAGCTTCACCTTGATGCTCAATGGCGACTTCAACACGCCGGCTGTGGGGGGCGGCGACACCACCACGACGCTGGGCCGGCGGGTGGGGCTGCCGCGCAGCATCAGGCCCGGCAGGCGATCGGGCGGCAATGCGGCTTCCTGCTCGGTCACGAGCTGGATCGCGCTCGTCGGCGTCGCCAGAGCCAAGAAGCCGACCAGCCCAAGCGCGCTTCGCCATATCCCGCCCATGCGGCGGTTGCGCTTTGGCGACGCTGAATTCCCCGGCATTGGCAACTGCATCGTGCGCGGCCCGGCGATCGAGGTGAGCGCGATCTTCCCACCTTCCCCAATAAGGTCATCGAACACATCGAACAAGGTATGCAGCCGCACTCTCACGTCCCGCCGCCGTCGCCGATGATGCTGTAAGGAGCCCAGAACAAGGGATGCGCATAGGTGAACAGGGTGTTGCCGGCGTCGTCCACGAAGCCGGGGCCGTCGAGCATGGACATCATCGCCTGCCGCAAAGCCTCTGCTCGGGTAAGCCGCGGGTCAGCGCTCTGCCGGCGGAACAGATCGGTGATCAGCTCGCGCGCCGAGGCGGAATGCACCGACCAGTTGGTGACCAGAAGGGCGCGCGTGCCGGCATAGAAGAAGGCGCGGCCAAGTCCCGATGCCGCTTCAGCCCCGGCTCCTTCGCCCGCCCCGGTGTTGCAGGCGGAAAGCACGACCCAATCGGCGTCGAGCTTGAGCGTCAGCACTTCCTCC
>DASYFD010000108.1:0-11890 GCA_036498625.1 Xanthobacteraceae bacterium
AGCAGCCCGTAGCCCGGACGGAGCCCCCGGGGCGTTCACGCCCGTCTTCGACGGTAATCCGAGACGGCGGTTCCCGCATTGCATGCGGGCTACGGGCTAAGGGCAATCGCGCCGGCCGGAAAATTCGACTATCACTCCCGCCATGACAGTCATCACCCAGCTCGCCGATTTCGTGGCGCAGGCCAATGCGGCGGCGCTCCCGGCTGCCGAGCAGGCGCTCCAGCGCCGGCACATTTTCGACACCGTAGTGGCGGCCGCCGCCGGCGCCCGCACCGGCGAGGCCCGCAGCCTCGCCGCCCTGCTGGGCGGCCGCGGCTTGCCCGAGATCATCGGACAGCGGGCCGCGACCATCAGGCTGTCCGAGGTCGACGACATCCATCTGCCGTCCTGCACCACGCCGAGCGCGGCTGCGGTCGCGGTTGCGCTGTCGCTCGCCGCAGAGGCGGACCGTTTCGATCCCGTGCAGGTGGCAAGCGCCATCTGGGCCGGGACCGAGACCATGACCCGCATGGGCCAGGCGGTCCGCGGCCCGGACATTCTCTATCGCGGGGTCTGGCCGAGCTGCTTTGCGGCGCCATTGTCGGCGGCTGCCACCGCGGCCCGCATGGGCGGCTTCGACGCGCGGCAGACCGCCGATGCGTTGTCGCTCGCCTTGATGATCTCGACCCGCGGGACCGGGCGCCCGCACGGCTCGCCGTCCGCCCGCTGGCTGATGTTCGCGGTCGCGGTGGCGGCGGGCCTGTCCGCGGTCGCGGCCGTGCGGGCCGGCTATCGGGGCGATCCGGGCCTCCTCGATGGGAGCGGGTTCGAGGACATCTGGGGGTTTGCGCTCGATCGGGATCATCTCACCGCGCCGGCTCTGCACAGCGTCTATCCGGCGCTGAGCATGAAGCCGTTCTGCTCCGCCAAGCAATCCATCGCGGCGGTCGAGGCGCTGCGGGCCATACTGGCGTCCGGCATTGGCCCGGGCGCGATCGCCGCTGTCCGGGTGCGGGTGCCGCCCGCCTATGCGGGGATGATCGGGCTCAAGGCGCAGGACCAGGTGCGCACCACGACGCTGGTCAGCGCCGCCCGCCAGCTCGCCTTGCTGGCCTGCGACCCCGACCGCCTCTATGACGTCGACCGCAGCGCGCCGATCACCGACCCGGCGATTGCGGGCTTCGAAGCCAAGGTGGAGATCCTGGCCGATGTCGCGCTGACGCAATATTATCCCCATGACTGGCCGGCGGAGGTCGAGGTGGTGGGCACGGACGGCAGCGCGCGGCGCGAACTCGTCATCGCGGCCCCCGGCGATCCGGCGCGGCCGCTCGACCAGGACGCCCTGGACGACAAGGCCCACCGCCTGCTCGATCGCCTGATCAGCCGCGAGCGTACCGACGGGCTGATCGGCATCGCGCGCCGCGGGTTCGAGAACGAAACCGGCTGCCGCATCCTGGCGGGCGAGTTCGTAAGATTTTTCTCCGATATCGACGTGAAGGAACGGACGGAATGAGTGCGGATGCGAGCGTCAAATCGTCAAGCGGCGTGACCGTGAGCGCTGCGGCGGCGGTGCCGGGATCGCCCGATCCGGCCTTGCTGGAGGATCTGGTGGCGGCCAACCGGATCCTTTCCGATCACGGCGTGCTCGACGCCTACGGGCATATCAGCGCACGCGATCCCGCCAATCCGCAGCACTATTGGATTTCGCGCAGCATGCCGCCCGCCCTGGTCGGCGCCGCCGACATCATCGCGTGCGACCTCGACAACAAGCCAGTGCGGCCGGGCGAGACCAGGCTGTTCTTCGAGCGCGTGATCCACGGCGAGATCTACCGGGCGCGGCCCGACGTCATGGCGGTGCTGCACAACCACTCCCCGAGCCTCATTCCGTTCTGCAACAGCGACACGCGCCTGCGCCCCATGGTGGGCAGCGCCGCCTTTCTGGGCGAGGGCGCGCCGGTCTTCGACATCAGGACGGTCGACGACGAGGGCGACCTGAACATTTGCACGCTGGCGCAGGCCCGCGGCCTGGCGCAGGCGCTCGGCCGCCATTGCCTGGTGCTGCTGCGCGGCCACGGCGCGGTCGTGGCCGGCGACTCGATCCGGCAGGTGGTGCGGCGCGCCATCATCGCCGAGTCCAACGCCAAGCAGCAGATCCAGGCCACCATGCTGGGGCCGGTGCATTTCCTGACCGCGAGCGAGATCGAATTCGCCAGGCGTATGCAGCCGAAGGATCCGGACCGCGCCTGGCGGTTGTGGAAGCAACGGGCAATGAACGAGTAGAGTATCGGTCGATTGTGTTGCCCCTCCGGTGTCAACCTTGAGGAACTCCAATGTCGGCGCGCTCCATCTTGCTGGGACTTCTTCCCGCCTTGGCGTTGGCCGCGCTTCCCTTCCCGGACCCGGCGTGCGCCCAGGACGCCGTCGCGCAATTCTACAAAGGCAAGCAGATCAATCTTTACGTCGGCTCCTCGGCAGGCGGCGGCTACGACACCTATGCGCGCCTGCTGGCGCGGCGTTTCGGCAGCTACATTCCGGGCAACCCGACCGTGGTGCCGCAGAACATGCCGGGCGCCGGCAGCAACAAGCTCGCTTCCTACATTTATTCGGTCGCTCCCAAGGACGGCACCGCGATCGGGGCGATCTTCTCGGGCGCCATCCTGCAGCCGCTCCTGGGCGACCCGGTGCAGCACGACCCGGCCAGGTTCATCTACCTGGGCAATGCCAACAACGAGGTGTTCCTCTGCCTCGCCCGCAGCGATGCGCCGGTGCAGAGCTTCAAGGAAGCGCTCGGCCGCGAGCTGATCGTGGGCGCCACCAACGAAGGCGGCTCGAGTCGCGATTTCACCGCCATGCTCGACAATCTGCTTGGCGCCAGGCTGCGCATCGTCACCGGCTATCCGGGCAGCAACGAGATCCTGCTGGCGCTCGAGCGCAATGAGGTACAGGGCGTGTGCGGGCTCGGATGGTCGAGCATTGCGCCGCAACGGGCGCGGTTGCTCGACAGCGGATTGGCCCGGGTGCTGGTACAGCTGGCGACCACCGGCCACCCGGAGCTCGATAAGATGAACGTGCCGCTCGCCATCGACTTCAGCAAGAGCGAGGACGATCGCAAGGTCATGGAGCTGGTCTACAGCCAGCTGATCTTCGGCCGGCCCTTCATCCTGCCGCCCGGGGTGCCGGCCGAGCGGGTCGCCGCGCTGCGCCGGGCCTTCATGGCGGCGCTGCAGGACAAGGACGCGCGCGCCGAGGCGCGCGGCATGCAGCTCGATCTCGATCCGCTCGCGGGCGAGGCGGTGCAGGCCGAGGTCGCCAAGGCCTATGCGATGCCGGTCCGGATCGTGGAACGCGCCAAGCAGTCGCTGATCTACCGGCCGCAGTAGCGCCACTTGAAGCTCACAGATGGATGCGAAAGCGGCAAGCTTCTTTTCCCGAACCCGAATAATTGAAGTAGGGTCAGGAACTCCGCTCGGCTTGCGACAGAAGGCAACGACGGCGATGGTGCATCCGAACATGTCGCAAAATACGCGCAGGCAACCGGCGTGCCGCACCGCTTTGGCGGCGAGACCCACCGTGCGGCTGCCGCTGGGCGCCGGCTGAGCGCGTGGTCCCCGCCATCTTCGCCGACATTTCCATCGTCCAGCTCGCCCTCATCACCGGCGCGGCGCTGATCGCCTCCGTGATCGGCGGCGTCTCGGGCTACGGCACCGGCGCCCTGATGCCGCTGGTGCTGGTGCCGATCCTCGGCCCCGCCCCGGTGGTGCCGATCATCGCGCTGTCGAGCATATTCTCCAATGCGGGGCGCACCATGGCGTTCCGCCGGCTGATCGACACCCGACGCGTGCTGATCGTGCTGGCGGGAGCGATCCCGACCTGCGTCCTCGGCGCCTGGGGCTACACCCTGCTGTCGGGCCGCGGCGCCGCGCTGGTGATCGGCACCGTGCTGGCGCTCAGCGTGCCGGTGCGCCGGCTGCTGCGCCGGCGCGGCTTCCAGCTGTCGAACCGGGCGCTCGCGGTGGCGGCAATCGGCTATGGCCTCGTGGTCGGCGGCACCACCGGGTCGGGCATCTTCCTGCTGTCGCTGCTGATGGCGGCGGGCCTGCAGGGCGCCAACGTGATCGCCACCGATGCCCTCATCTCCATCATCATCAGCTTCGTCAAGCTGGTGGTGTTCGGCATCGCCGGCGTCATGGACGCGCAGGCGGTCGCGGTCGCGCTCCTGATCGGCGCCATCGCGCTGCCGGGCTCGTACCTTGCCAAGCTGATGGTGGAGCGGATGCCGGTGCATGTGCACAGCGCGCTCCTCGACGCCGTGGTGATCGCCGGCGGCGCCATCATGGCGGCCGCGGCATTCGCCGGGTGAGCGGGCGGCGGAATTCTTTTCGCCCCCTCAATCCTTCTCGTTGACTGAAGCAAAGGGCGCAAGCTGCGTGGTCTCACGAAGGCAGTCGCTCTCGCTTTGCGGAACCAGCACTTGTCCGGCTCCGCGCATGTCGACCAGCAGGGCGAGCCCATAGGGCGTGGTGCTCGGCGCGCGGGTGTCGAGCAGCGTCATCGAGGCCGGACCGCAGGAGAACTGCATCCCCCCGAGCACCGGAAACCCGCTGATCGCGCCCGTACCGTAGGTGACGCGGACGGCACCCAGGAGGTCGTTGTTTCCGCCGCCGCCGAAGATCGGTACCGAGGGCGCCGCGTAGCCCGAGACCCCGAACGTGAACAGCGTCGTGCCCGGGACCGGGTCGGGGACCAGCTCGCGCAGGCGGACCAGGAAGGCGCGTCCGACGTCGGCTGCGTGGTTCCAATTCGCGGCATCCTGCTGAAGCCGCACCAGATCGGCCAGCGCGACCGGCATCGCGAGCAGGGTCGTGAGCAGGGCGAGCGAGGGGGCGCGGCGCGAGCAGGCACGGATCGCGATGGCCAGAAGACCGGCGAACGCCACCACGACCACGGCGAGGCCGATGGCGGCGACGGCATTGATGCGGTTGCCGACCCCGGACGAGCCGGGGTCGTATCCCGGCGCGGCGGGAATGATCATGCCCCAGCCGGCCACCGTGACCACGAGGCCGCCCACGAGGAGCAACAGGGCCTGCCTCAGCTCCACGCGGGTGCGCACGGCAAGCTGCGGACAGGACACCGCCACGGCGGCCGCGACAACGATCGCCAGCGCCGGCGCGAGGACGGCGGCAGCCGGAATTCCCCGCACCGGGAGAAGAGCGCGGGCCATCACCTCGAGCCCATGACTCGCGATGATCCGGAGATGGTCGGGCACGCCGACGATGGCGGGCAGGTGGGGGTGTCGGCCCGCGTACCGGATCAATAGGCTGAGGACGACGATCACGTCGGCGGCCCAGCGCCACCGCGCCGCGCTGCCCGGGCGGTGCCATACATACAGGATGCCGAACAGCATGATCATCGGCGCACCGAGTTCGTACCCGTTGACGCCGGTTGCATAGAGCGCGAGCGCGACGCCGTGCAGCGCGGCGCCGCGCCAGCCGGGTTGCTCGAGGCCGCGCAGCGCCACCAGCAAGCCCGCCAGCGGCAACAGGCCCGCGAACAGGCCCATCTGAAACCCCGTGGACCACAGCCTGGTCGAGTCGGCATCCGGCCACACAAGCAAAAGCAGCGCCGCCATCGTGGCAGGCGCCGCCGCCAAGCCGAGCCGGCGCAAGAGCACCAGCAGCAGGGAGGCCTCCGCGGTCGCGACCAGCGCCGTCAGCGCGAGGTGAGGCGCGGTGTGCATCCCGAAGAGCGCGTATATGGCGGTTCTGAGCACCGCATAGACGTCCCGCTTGACGTCCTGGTGGTTGCGCACCGCCGCCCAGAAACCCTCGCCGGGGTGGAAGTAGTAATGGCTGGCGTCGACCCAGTCATCGACGTGAAAGCCGCCGGCGAAAACATGCGGTCCCAGCGCCGCGAGCGCGACGCCGCAGACCACGGCCACCCCGGCCAGCGTCGCGCGGCCGCCGCGTGGTGCATGAGTGGCCATCGCGGCGAGGGATTCTCTGGCGGCCAAGTTCCGGCTCGTTATGGCGAAGCTCCCCGATCCAGCCACCAGATGCGGCTCTCGCGACCGTCCGGGAGTCGGAAGCTCGCGACCTGCTCGAACCCGAGGGATCGGGCCGCGGCCTCGACATAGGATTGAGTGACGCGAGGCTGGTATTCGGCCGGCCCCGGATCGGTGGTGACGACCAGATTGGGCGGTTGATGACCCGGAAGCTCGATGAGCTGGGCGCGGTAGGAATCGGTGTTGTCGCCACCGAAGGTCGGCTCGAGCTGGGCTATCCCCAGCCGTTTGCGCAGGCCCATGCGTGCCGAAAGCTCGATCAGGTTGGTATTGTAGAAGGGATCCTTCGATCCGAAAACCACGCCTGCGAGACGATGATGCTTCCCTGCAAATTG
Source organism: Xanthobacteraceae bacterium (assembly GCA_036498625.1). GTDB lineage: Bacteria > Pseudomonadota > Alphaproteobacteria > Rhizobiales > Xanthobacteraceae > VAZQ01. Next base: position 6,376 of record DASYFD010000108.1, read on the forward strand.
ATCGAGCCAGATCGCCACCTCACGGCCGAGCGCGAGCCACTGCTTGTGCAATTCGGGAATGCGTGCGGTCGGCGCGCCGAGATCATTGCCCGAATGCATCAGAGTTCGCTGGATGTCGCCTCTTCCATCGATCAAGCGCACGGCGCCGAGCCCCGGCACCGTCGCGTCCATGCTGCCCGAGAGCCGGGTATCGACGTCGGCCTTCATGACGAGGTCGAATGCGGATACCATGAGGAACAGCGCGACCAACAAAATCCGCGCGGAGCGCCACTCGAGCCGCGCCAGCGACGCCATGACGAGCGCCACCAGAATCGGCAGGAGCGGAAGCGCAAAACCGGTGCCCTCGTTCGGCGACGATGACAGCGCCACGTAACCACAAGTTACGACAACGATGGAGATCCAGACTCCGTTACGCAGTCCGGCGCGCAACGTTGCGCCATTGCCCGGTCTGGCGCGCAGCAGCGCGGTCAGCAAGCCGGCCGCCAAAGTCACCGCCACGAGAACCGCGAGCGGCAGGTAGAACCCGCGATTGATCAGCGTCCCCAACCTGGCGGTCCAGCGCGCCCATGACAGGATCGGATAGGCTTTGCCATAATATGCGCTGCGATCACCGTAACCGAACCCAATGAGATATTCGGCGACGATTCGCCAATTTTGCGCATACCACGTGGCCGCAATCGCGATACCGAGCGCGAGGGCGAGGGCAAAGCGGGCCGCGCGCCGATTGCGATCCACGGAGGCGAACACCACCATGAGGGCGGCCGCGAGGATCTGGCCGGGAATCAGCGCGATCGTCATCGTCCGCGCGAGCAGCGTCAAGCCGAGCAGCACACCCCAGATCAAGCTCCAGCGCGGGTCCCGGAAACCGTCCGCGCGAACGAGCGCATAGGTCCCGGCGGTGAAAAGAGCAGCGCTTGGCACCCCGAAATGGAAGGCTCGTGCCCAATCGGTCATGTCGGGGATGCTCGTGACCACGATGGCGGCAAGCAATCCCAACTGCGAATTGGCCAGCCGACCAGCCAAGCCGTAGGTCGCGAGCGCCAGCAATACCAGGAACGGCGCCTGGACGAAAAAGCTCGGGAAGATTTCCTGGCCAAACGCCAGCTGGATGGGCACGGTCAGCAACGGCACCAACGGCGCCTGGGAACGGTTGTCCAGGAAGGCGCGCCAGAGGCCGGCGAGTCCGCCGGACTCGAAACCCTGCGTGTCATCGAAAGCAATGGTCAAATACCCAACTTCGTCGGTATTCAGCGGATAGCCCTGGCGGAACTCCCACAGCCACCAGGCATCAAGCGCGACTCGCAGCGCGAGAAAGACCGCCAGCCCAACAAGCGGCCACCATCCCGGCCGGATCGTATCCCGGGAAACAGCAGCGTCGAGACGTGGGGAGACGGACCGCTGTGCGACAGTGTTCAACATCGCCCCCGCCGCGCCGGCATCAGACGCGCAGCCGCCACGCCGCGAGCGCCTGGGAGAGCTCGGTGTGGAAGCGACGGCCGAGCTCCGGGTCGCAGAAGCGCGCCAGGGCATTCGCGCGATTGCGCGCGCGCTCGGCTTCGATCGCCGGCCCCCCGGCCGTCACCTCGCGAACGTGTGCGACGATGTCCGCCACATTGCGATAGGGGCGGAAACCGTCGCCGCACAGCGCGAGCATTTCAGGGCTATCAGGGGTGACCACGCAGGCTCCGGCACGCAGGGCCTCAATAATGGACATCGGCATTCCCAGCGGCAAGTTCGGCCTCAATGTGTAAAGCAGCACCGATGTGCGCGCCAGCAATTCGAATACCTGGGCGCGCGGCAGGTTGATCTTGAACGCCGGGGGGCGTTCATGGGCCGCGGCCATTTGCTCGACCTGCTCCGGCTCATGTTCGCGCGCATTTGTTCTGGCCAGCACGATCACCCGCTCGAGGTCGGAGATTTTCTCCATGGCATCGAGCAAGAGCGGCCAATCCTTCTTCGGCAAGGCCGCGGATACGGAGGCGACGACGGTTCGCTGGGCCGCCGGCTCGGGCATGGCAGCGTGGGTCGTGAAGATCGACACCAGCTCATGCCCCCCCGGGACGGCGGCGGCATGGTGCGGAAATGCCCAGACACCAACGCAGAAGGGGTGGTCCCTGACCCGGCTCACCTGCTCGATATCGAAATCGAAAGAGTGCACCCGTAGCGCGAACGGCCGGCCGGCGCGCTGCAGGTGGTCCAGCTCGCCGAGGGCATGCGAGGTATAATAGACCACGACGACATCGGGGTCGTGAAGCGCAACCCCCTCATCGAGCCCGCCCGAGAACACCGGCTGACGCACCGGATAGGGCGAGACCGATCCTTCGTGGGATGCGAACGCCACCATGGCGCCCTGCGCCTCCAGGGCGAGCATCTCTTCCTCAATATAGGTCTCCGAAATGAGCGGAAACAAGGAAGTGTAGGCGAGGACCCGCATCGGGCGCGTGGTATGCACCCGGGAGCGCACGATGCGATTGAAATGGAGCCGCTCCGCGGTATCGCCGATTCGATTCGACGCGTAGCTTCCGTACATGCAAGCTATTGCGGGCAATTCGAGCGGCGCGCGCCGGGCGGTGAGCCGCAGCGCCATCTCCCATTCAATGTTCGAAGGCAGCGCCTCGTCGAAGCGGGCCTCGGGAAGGCCGGCCCGGTGCGCCATGACGTTCATGTCGATATAATTCGCTTGCTCGAGCCGCGCTCTGTCGAAGGGCAGCCATTCCAGCGAGGGCATAGCGCCGGATGGAGTGCCCTGCACGGCGTTCGCATCCTCGAGCAGGCGGGCGCCATAAAGAAGCTCGGTATCCGGCCAGCGCTCGAACGCCCATGCCACCGCACGCAACCAGTCCGCATCCATGAGGTTATCATCGTCGAGATATGCGACGATCCGGCCGCGCGCCGCTCGAAGCGCAAGGTTGCGCGCCGCTGCGGCCCCCACCCCGGCGGTGCGCAGCACGCGAAGGCGAGGATCATCGAGCGACGCCAACAGGTCGGGGGTGCCGTCGGTGCTGCCATCGTCAACGACGATGAGTTCGAGCGCGGCGTGGCGCTGCCCAAGGACCGAGGCGATGGCGCGCTGCAGATAGGGAAGCCGATTGCGCGTCGGCATCGCCACCGAGATCAGGGTCGCTGATTCGAGCGGGGCCGCTGCAAGCCAGCGGGTCACCGTCCACACCTGGATGGCACGGGCGAGCGCGACGCGCTCGTCGACCAGCCGCGCAGGGGACGCTCCGGCCTGGAGCATCGGAGAGGGGAGAACAGGCGTGCTGCTCAGTGAGGAGACTGCGTGGGCGGTCGCCGACTGCCAGCGGCCCAGGTCCCGCAATTGCGCGGTGTGGGCCGTGCGGAGGTCGTTAAGTCCCTGCTCGATCGCCTTGAGCCAAGCGGCGTGTCCTTCCAACGCAGCGCCGAGCGCACCCAGTTCACCAGGTGAGGGCGAGCCGCACGCAGCTCTATCCGGGGCCGACATGAGACGCGCAGCCCGCGCCTTCAGCTTGTCCCAATAGCTCTCCGACATCATCAGCCAGGCACCACGCTTTGCTACGGCGATCCACAGTCCGAGTCGCCGGACACGGGACGTGCCCGAAATCGAGGGCAAGCTACAAAGGAATCGACGATCCGGTCAATCGGCGGGCCGATCAAGATCGAGGCGTCACCGCAACTTGGTCTACCAATCCTCTGATGAGGGACAGGTAGCCCTCGGCGTAGTTCTGCGAATCGTAGTTCAACCGGACTTTTTCCTGCGCAGCCTGCGCAATCGAATTGCGCTGCATATCCGAAAGATTCAAAAGCCAGTCGAGTCCCCGCGTAGCGCTTTGCAGCGAGCTGGGCTCGACCAGCAAGCCCGTTCTCTCATCATCGATCAGTTCTGGAATACCGAAAACGCGCGTCGCCAAGGCGGGCAGGCCGAAGCTCATCGCCTCCAGCAAGGACCGCGGCATCGATTCCAGATCGGACAGCAGTGCATAGCCATCAGCCATGGCATACCAGGGATAAGGATCCGGGGCGACGCCGACCGTTCGGACGCTTCCATCGACGCCCTTTCGCTTGAGGTATTGGCCAAGAGCGAGCGAGTACTGAGAGGGAGAATCGCCGACCAGCCACAACATGGCTTCCGGGTGCCGGGGCAGCACCTCGGCAAAGGCCTGCACCAGCAGGATCTGCTGCTTTCTCGGCTCGAAGGTCGCCATGCAAAGTATCATTTTCTGGTTTTTGGCTAGGCCGAGTCGCGCGCGGGCGCTGTCGCGATCGAAACCTCCGAGAAACCGGTCGGCGGCAGAATTGTCGATGCCGTAGGGCATTTTCAAGAATCTTGCCCCGCAGCCGTACCGCAGAAACATTTCGCGGGTCGCATTCGACTCGAAAACGACGGTTGAGCATCGTCGAAGCGCGGCCTTGATTCGCGACAGAAAAAATTCGCTGCCGGGAAGCTCGTGCGTGTAGTAGGCCGACCAGGTCTCCAGCGGAAAGCTTTCGTGAATCGCCCATACATTGGGTATCCCGGCATCCGCCGCCGCGTTGATGGCATAATATCCGCCGAGCGTATTTGCGATTACGCAATCGATATCGCGCTCCGACAGCCACCGCCTGACCGCGTCGGTCTCACGATCATGGTCTGCGGCATTCAAGAGCGACGGTGCACGACAGATCTCGATGTGGTACCCCAGACGCGCCAGCTCATCGCACAGCGGGCCATCCGACGGGCAGCGAACGATGCCCTCGAGGTCGGCGCGATGCGCGAGCTGGCGCAGGAGTTCCTGCAGATAGAGTTGCCCGCCCCCATAGCTCAGCTCGTGGGTAAAGACGGCGACCTTGATACGCGGGTTTGCCGGCTTCCGGGAGCGCAATGGCGTGCCCTGCTGCAAATCCGGCGGGGTCGCGGGGCCGTTGGCGGTTTCTTGCCGTGCCAATCGCAGTACGCTGGGCGGAAGACGACGAGATTCCCCGCGGGTCGTATGTGCTTCAATTTCGACGCTGATGGTGTCCTGATCGGCCGGCATTTGATCGGGATGAAGGTTGAGCTGGAATCCACAAATCCTGGCTTCCGGCAGGTCGCTGCGAATGTCGTGGCGCGGTTGGCAGATTCTGGCGTTTGCAATCCGGTGTCCATCGACATGAATTGTGATGCGATCGATGGCACCCGGGTTGGCCAGCGCCCAGCCGGAGATTTGGCCAATGCTGCGACTGACGCCCGCTTCGTTCGGTGTATCGATACCCCCGATTACGCTCTCACCCTCGGTCCATTCCCCATGACCCGCATTAGCGGCGGCAAACACCAACGGCATCCAGCTGCGGACCGACAAAAGACGGCGGATGAATTTCCTGAGGCCGCGGCGCCGGATGCTGATAATGGCATCCCGGATCAATACTCGCAGAACCAGCGATCGTCGCATTCGCGCCAGCACCATCTCGCAAGATTTCACCCGGAAGCAGGGGAATACCGCAACATATTCCAAATTTGAAGTCGCGTCCTTTTCGGAATCCGATGGAGGGGCGAATTGCGAAAAAAAAGCAAGCGTCT
>DASYFD010000109.1:0-3064 GCA_036498625.1 Xanthobacteraceae bacterium
GCTGGGCCGGACCGGGCGCAACTTCGCGGCCGGCATGTCGGGCGGCATCGCCTATGTGCTCGACGAGGACGGCACCTTCAAGTCCCGCTGCAATCTCGCCATGGTCGAGCTCGAGCCGGTGCTGCAGGAGGAGGAGATCAACGAGCGCGAGTATCACCACGTCAACGATCTGGAATCGCACGGGCGCGTCGAGGTGCTGGCCGACATGACTCAGTTCGACGCGCAGCGGCTGCATCTGTTGATCACGCGGCACGCCCGTTTCGCCGGCTCGGTGCGGGCCGCCACCATCCTGGCGGATTGGAGCAAGTATTGCCCGATGTTCCGCAAGGTGATGCCGATCGAGTACCGCCGCGCGCTCGCCGAGATGGAGAAGGCGCGCACCATGCAGGCGGCGGAGTAGGAATGGGCAAGATCACGGGTTTTCTCGAGTTCGAGCGCAACGACCGGCACTACGAGCCGGTCGAGGAGCGCATCAAGCATTGGCGCGAGTTCGTGCTGCCGTTGCCGGAGGCGGAGAGCCGCACCCAGGCGGCGCGCTGCATGGATTGCGGCGTGCCCTACTGCCACACCGGCTGCCCCGTGAACAACCAGATCCCGGATTGGAACGATCTGGTCTATCGCGGCGACTGGCAGGAGGCCGCGCAGAACCTGCACTCCACCAACAACTTTCCGGAGTTCACCGGGCGGGTGTGCCCGGCGCCTTGCGAGGCCTCGTGCACGCTCAATCTCGAGGACAATCCGGTCACCATCAAGACCATCGAATGCGCGATCGTCGACCGCGCCTTTGAAGAGGGCTGGGTGAAGCCGGAGCCGCCCGCGGTCAAGACCGGCAAGCGGGTCGCGGTGGTGGGCTCGGGGCCGGCCGGCCTCGCCTGCGCCCAGCAGCTGGCGCGCGCCGGCCACGACGTTCACGTGTTCGAGAAGCACGCCAAGGCCGGCGGCCTGCTGCGCTACGGCATTCCCGACTTCAAGATGGAGAAGCACCTGGTCGATCGCCGGGTCACCCAGATGGCAGGCGAAGGCGTGGTGTTCCACTACGGCGCCCATGTCGGGGTCAATCTCGCGGCCGAGAAGCTCCTCGCCGGCCATGATGCGGTGGTGCTGGCAGGCGGCGCCGAGAAGGGCCGCGAGCTGCCGATCCCGGGGCGCGAGCTCAAGGGCATCCACTTCGCCATGGAGTTCCTGCCGCAGCAAAACCGGCGCGTCGGCAACGAGCCGCAGGGCGATGTCGCCCCGATCCTGGCCGGGGGCAAGCACGTGGTGGTGATCGGCGGCGGCGATACCGGCTCCGACTGCATCGGCACCTCGATCCGCCAGGGCGCGCTCTCGGTCACCAATTTCGAGATCATGCCGCAGCCGCCCGAGCGCGAGAACAAGCCGATGACTTGGCCGGATTGGCCGCTCAAGCTGCGCACCTCCTCGAGCCACGAGGAAGGCGCCAAGCGCCACTTCGCGGTGATGACGCAGAAATTCTCCGGTGCCGACGGGGCGGTGAAGAAGCTGCATTGCGTGCACGTGGACGAGAAGATGAAGCCGGTCCCCGGCACCGAGTTCGATCTTCCTGCCGATCTGGTGCTGCTCGCCATGGGCTTTGTGCATCCGGTGCACGAAGGGCTGATCGCCGAGCTTGGTCTCGCACTCGACCCGCGCGGCAACGTCAAGGCCGACACGGTGAGCTATCAGAGCTCCAACCCGAAAGTGTTTTCAGCCGGCGACATGCGCCGCGGCCAATCCCTGGTGGTGTGGGCGATCCGCGAAGGCCGCCAGACCGCCCACGCGGTCGACAAGTATCTGATGGGCGCGACGACGTTGCCGCGGTGACGCGTAGGGGTGAGTTAAAAAAATTGTAGCCCGGATGGAGCGCAGCGAAATCCGGGGCCTCCGCTCCCGTTGCGTTGCGCTCCATGCGGGCCACAGAATCCGAACCGGGCGGCCACAAGGGCCGCCCCTACAGCATCTCGAAAGGCTCCTTCGGATCGGCCAGCGCCGACTGCCGCAGCGCGGCGGTGCGGTGCGGACAAACGCCAGCAGGATGCCGCCCCCGTTAGCTAGATGTGGAGCCTCAAGACGTTGTCCTCAGTTAAGCCGAGTCGGCTAATGGGTGGTTTGGCCTTCAGGCTAGCATGAGGCCGATGCCAATTATATCGGTGAAGCCAGGGGAGCAATTCCGCCGATCGCTGATCTGAGCTCTGATAGGCACGTGCGTAGGCCCATTCGCGAAGCGCAGTTTGGATGAAGCGCTCGGCCTTACCGTTGGTTCTAGGCGTATATGGCTTGGTGAAGATGTGGCGCAGGCCCAGATGGGCGCAGGCCGCCCGGAAAGTCTTCGACCGATAGCACGACCCGTTGTCTGTCATCACGCGCTCAATGTTGACACCGAGCTTGGCGTAGTAAGCAACGGCGGCCTGAAGGAAGGCGACAGCGGTTTCTTTGCGCTGATCAGCCATGACCTGCACGAAGGCGACGCGCGAAGCATCGTCGATGCAGACATGGACGCACTCCCAGCCGATGCCATGGTGACGGTTGACTACGCCGGATTGCCGCCCGGTGATGCGATGTCCGACGGAACCGATGCGGCCGAGTTTCTTGATATCGAGATGAATGAGCTCGCCTGGGTTCTCGCGCTCATAGCGTCGGATTGGTTCGGCCGGCTCCAGGGCACAGAGCCTATTAAGTCCACGCCGTTTGAGAACACGGCAGACGGTCGCCGGCGAAACGCCAACTTCGGCTGCGATCTGCTGGCCAGTGTGGCGCTGGCGGCGCAAAACCTCGATTGCGTCGCATGTGACTTGCGGAGTTCGGCCTGGCGATGAAAGGGGGCGCGAGGAGCGATCGCGCAAACCATCGACGCCTTCTGTGCGGGCGCGCTTGACCCACTTGCCGACCGTCTTGGGCGTGGTGTTGAACTTGCGCGCGGCCGCGGCATGGCTCAAGCCGCCCTGCACCACGGCACGTACCATTTCCTCTCGACCTTTCGGGGTCAGGCGAGCATTCTTGTGGGTGTCCATTCGGTCCTCCGCGAATCACTGAGGTTTGGCAACATCAGCGTTCCCGGTCCGGTCCG
>DASYFD010000110.1:0-50100 GCA_036498625.1 Xanthobacteraceae bacterium
GCCAAGAAGACCTATCCGAAAGGCTGGAAATCCCCGAAGCCCTATATCCGGATCGTTCCCCAGCCGCGGTAGTGAGAGATTAGTGAGCAGGGAGTGGTGAATAGCGAGTGATGAGCAGTGCGGGCTGCTCTTCAACACTCACTACTCACTAATCTCTCACTACCGCGGCTGGGGAACGATCCGGATATAGGGCTTCGGGGATTTCCAGCCTTTCGGATAGGTCTTCTTGGCATCGTCGTCGCTCACAGAGCCCGCGATGATCACGTCCTCGCCCTGCTTCCAGTTTACCGGCGTTGCCACCTTGTGCTTGGCGGTCAGCTGCAGGGAGTCGATCACCCGCAGCACCTCGTCGAAGTTGCGGCCCGTGGTCATCGGATAGATCAGGATGAGCTTGATCTTCTTGTCCGGACCGATGACGAAGACGGTGCGAACCGTCTGATTGTCGGCCGCCGTCCGCTTGGCCGGGTCGCCCGACGTGCTGGCCGGGAGCATCCCGTACAGCTTCGAGACGTTGAAATCGGTGTCGCCGATCATCGGGTAGTTGGGGGCGAAGCCTTGCGTCTCCTTGATATCGTCGGCCCACTTGGCGTGGTTGTCGACCGCGTCGACCGACAGCCCGATGATCTTGACCCCGCGCTTGTCGAACTCGGGCTTGATCTTCGCCATGTAACCGAGCTCGGTGGTGCAGATGGGCGTGAAATCCTTCGGGTGGGAGAACAGAACCGCCCAAGAGTCCCCGACCCAGTCGTGGAAACGGATCTTGCCTTCCGTGGTTTGGGCCTCGAAATCAGGGGCGATATCGCCGATCTGCAGTGCCATGACTTTCCTCCCGCGGCATTTGGTACATTCAACGCATTAATGATGCGTATTTATACCGTCGCTCGCCGCGGTCGCAACAGGGATCGGGGCGAGACGACTGCGGTGGGCCGGCCCGGCCGGTCGGACAGTCCAATCATGGGAGCGGCACCCGGGCAGGCGCCGTGCTCGGCGCCGCCGGCACATTTCCGGCTCGCGGGTGCGGCGGATTGCCGCAAAATTTCTCGATATCAAGAGACTAACGCACACCTCGGCGATCCTGCAGGCCCGTGGCTGCTCGATTCTGAGCGATAATTTCGTCCCCCGCGACCCCCGGCCGCAACTTCGCCATGGCCGCGCCCCGGGGCAGCCTTTCTGCCGCGCTAGCCTCCCGTATTCGAACCAAAACACTAGCTCCTGCGACTAATGGGAATCGCAGGGGGCCGCGAGTATCTCCTGTTGGCGTTCGCAAGCCAGACCGGCCCTCTTGCCGAAGGGGGCGCCGAAAACAGGCCTCACATGGGGCGGGAGAGCATCATGAGTGCCAGGATCCAACGGCCGGCTGCCACCGATCTCCACGCCCTGTTGGCGCTGGTCGCAGGTTCGGCGATCGTGTGCGAGCCGGCCCAGCCGCCGGAGGCTTTGTTTGCCGACTGGGAAAAAGCCCGCAAGTCCGCCGACGTGGATGCGCTGATCCTGGCATGGATCGCCAGTCACGTACCGGGCTCGGCCCATCGCGGCCGTCTGCACTGAGATTCTTTTGAGATGTTCGCCCTGAAGGGCGGCCCTTGTGGCCGCCCTTTTTGATGGGTAATCGCGGGCGCCACCCAGAGGGCGGGCGCAAGAGCCGCCCGGCGGACGCAAGGGCTGCCGCTAACGGCTCAATCCGACGGTCCGGCCCGGAAAGCCGGCGGCATCGAAATACCGGGTCGATCCAACCTGCTGGTACTCCAGCACGGTCTGCAGCCCGGTCGGGCTGGTGGTGGAGCGCAAGGTCGCGGTGGTGATCGCCGGCATCGAGCCGTTCGGCAAGGCCTCCTCGACCACCCGCCCCATCAATCCGCCCTTGAACGGAATCTTGAGGCCGAGCAGCCGTGCCAGGGTCTGGCCCATGTCGGCATTGCCGACCGGGGCCTCGTCGACAAAGCCGCGTTTGAAGTCCGGCCCGATCGCCGCCATGAAATTCATGGTGTCGGCCCGGCTGAAGCTGCCATGCATGCCCTGGCCCTGCTGCAGCCCGGCGTCGGCAATCTCCACCGTGCACAGCACTGGCTCGGGGCAGCCGGTGGAGAGCGAACGGAAGTTGACCGCGATCGTGGGGCGTGGCGTGCGTGCCGAGCCCTTCAAATTGATCGCCGACAAGGGCAGCGTGCCGGCGAATGCGCCGAGATCATCGTCGACGAACAGGCCGCTGACATAGTCCTGCGCCAGCAGCAGATCGATCACCCGTTGCACCAGCGCGCGATCCTTGCCCGGCACATAGATCAGATCGGAGCCGCCATTGGCGGCGACCACCACGTCCGGCTTGATCTGATCCGGGCCGATCAGTCCGTTGCCGCGGCCGGCCGGGAAGGTGTTGTCGGGAACCGGCGCGTTCTTGTTGTCGGGATCGAACAAGGGAAGCGCCAGCCCTTTGGCGATGTCGATCGCCAGGAAGCCCGGGGGCAGGAAGCCGTTGGGCACTTTGTCATAGTTGCCCTTGGCCGCCGGGCTGGTCGCGCTCTCTTTCGAGATGGTCGAGAAACCGTGGTCGGCCGCGACCACGATGTCGGTGTCCTCGGCGATCCCGAGCTCGCTCAGCGCGTCCTGCAATTGCTTGAGGTTGTCGTCCGCGTTCCTGATGGCGGCAGCCGAGGTCGGGCCGTTGATCCCCGGCGTCACCGCATTGAGGCTGTCGCCCTGATTGTGCTGCGTGCCGTCGGGGTCGCGCGACCAGAACACGAGCACGAAGGGCTTGGCGCGCGCCTTGAGCATCGGCAGCACGACCTTGCTGGCGACGTCGGCGAAATAGCCTTGCTGGACCGTGTTGGCGGTGGTGGTTCCAGGCGTCTTGAAGTCGCCGGTCTTGCCGTTGTCGCCTCGGCCCGGCGCCGCGAGCGGCAGGCCGGCGGCACCGAGCCTGTCCTTCATGGCCTGCGAGAGCGGAATGCCGGCTGGGCTGCCGGTCGAGTCGTCGACAATGATGGTGTCCTCGCCGGTGCGCTCGGTGTGGTCGAAAATCAGCGTCGGTCCCACCTTGCCGATGGCGGCCGCGCTGTAGCCCTGATGGCGCGCGGCCAGCAGAATCGTGTCCTCATCGAGAAAGTTGCCGTCGAAATGCTGGTCGACCTCGCCCAGAACGGGATCGGCTTCCAGAAAGGGCGTCATCGAGCCGTTCGCGGCCTTCACCGGAAAGCCCACATAGATGGTGTTGCTGAAGTCGCCGGTGTCGCCGGGAAAATGGCCGGTCGCGAAAGAGGCCGCGTTGGCGGTGGTGAAGGTCGGAAACATGGAATGGGAATTCTTGAAGTTCACTCCCTGATCGCGGATCGCCGCCATGGTGGGGGCGCTCTGCGCCGTCACGCTCAGGGCGCGCAGCCCGTCCGGCACAAACAGGATGACATTATGCGGCCGGCTGTCCTGCGCGGCAGCGACCTGCGCGGTAGCGACTTGCGCGGTAGCGCCCTGCAGGGTTATCGCCAGGCCGGTCAGGAGCGCGATCTTTTTGGGCAGTGGGGACATCGAATTACCTCACCAGGCTCGGATCAAGGTGCCAATCAACATCCGCCAGCAGATACGCCGCCCGGACGACCGAATTGTAACACCACTTTCATCCCATGGCTTAGATTGACTTTTTCGCGGCAACACCGCAAATCCATAGGGCCGGCTTGGATTGGGGTCCCCTGAGGGCATGTTCAAGCGAATCCTGATCGCCAATCGCGGCGAGATCGCCTGCCGGATCATCAAGACCGCGCGGCGGTTGGGCATCGAAACGGTCGCAGTCTATTCCGAGGCTGATCGTGATGCGCTCCATGTGGAGATGGCCGACCAGGCGGTGCTGATCGGCCCGCCGCCCGCGGCCGAAAGCTATCTTTCGATCGAGAAGATCATCGCGGCGGCGCGGAGCAGCGGGGCGCAGGCCGTGCATCCGGGCTACGGCTTCCTGTCCGAGCGGGAGGCCTTCGCGAAGGCGTTGGCGGAAGCCGGCATCGTGTTCATCGGGCCCAATGCCGGGGCGATCGCCGCCATGGGCGACAAGATCGAGTCCAAGAAGGCGGCGGCCCGGGCCAAGGTTTCGACCGTGCCTGGCCATCTTGGCATCATCGCCGACCCGGCTCATGCCGTGAAGATCGCCGATGAGATCGGTTATCCGGTCATGATCAAGGCCTCCGCGGGCGGCGGCGGCAAGGGCATGCGGGTAGCGTATGGCCGCGACGAGGTGGCGGAGGGATTTGCGCGCGCCCGCTCGGAGGCCAAATCCTCGTTCGGTGACGATCGGGTGTTCATCGAGAAATTCATCACCGATCCGCGCCATGTCGAGATCCAGGTGCTCGGCGACAAGCACGGCAATGTCATCTATCTGGGCGAGCGCGAGTGCTCGATCCAACGCCGCAACCAGAAGGTGGTCGAGGAGGCGCCAAGCCCGCTCCTCGACCCGGCCACCCGTGCCGCCATGGGCGAGCAGGCGGTCGCGCTGGCCAAAGCGGTGGGCTACGACTCCGCCGGTACGGTGGAGTTCGTGGCCGGACAGGACAAGAGCTTCTATTTCCTGGAGATGAACACGCGGCTGCAGGTCGAGCATCCGGTGACCGAGCTGATCACCGGCATCGATCTGGTGGAGCAGATGATCCGGGTCGCCGCGGGCGAGGCCCTCGCCATCCGCCAGAGCGACGTGAAGCTCGAGGGCTGGGCGGTCGAGACCCGCATCTATGCCGAAGACCCCTATCGGGGCTTCCTGCCCTCGATCGGGCGGCTCAAGCGCTACCGGCCGCCGCCGGAGACGCGCGCGGGTGGCATCACGGTGCGCAACGACACCGGCGTCACCGAAGGTAGCGAAATCTCGCTCTATTACGATCCGATGATCGCCAAGCTGGTGACCCATGCGCCGACCCGCAAGCAGGCGATTGCGGCGCAGGCCGCGGCGCTCGATGCGTTCACCATCGATGGCATCCGTCACAACATCCCTTTTCTCTCCGCCCTGATGCAGCACCCGCGTTGGCAGGCGGGCCGGCTGTCTACCGGTTTCATCGCCGAGGAATTTCCCGGCGGCTTTCATCCGATCGTTCCAAGCCGGGAAACCGCCAGTGTCATGGCTGCGGTGGCGGCGGCCATCGATCACGTGCTGGGCGAGCGCAAGCGCCGCATTTCGGGCCAGGCGGCGGGCCGGGCCGTCAACCGCGAGCGGCGGCGCGCCGTGCGGCTCGGCGACAACGAGGTCTCGCTCGAGATCGTGCGTTCCGATCCCGGCTCGAGCCGATCTTGGGATGCGGCACCGTCGTCCGCGGGCGCGCCGACCGACGATGTGCTGGTGGTGGATGTCCTGGATGGCGGGGCGGCGCACTTCGTTCTCGCCTCGAGCTGGCGGCCAGGCGATCCGGTCTGGCACGGGACCATCGACGGCGAGGCGATCTCGGTGCAGGTGCGGCCGGTGCTCAATGGTTTCGATCTCGCACACCACGGGGTGGAGGTGCGCGCCTATGTGTATACCGAAGGCGAGGCTGCGGCGGCGCGCTTGATGCCGGCAAAGAAGGCAGCGGACAGCGGCAAGGCCGTGCGCTGTCCGATGCCCGGCCTGATCATCTCCATTGCGGTCGCCGAGGGCCAGGAGGTCAAGGCTGGCGACACGCTGGCCGTGGTGGAAGCCATGAAGATGGAGAATGTGCTGCGCGCCGAGCGCGACGGGGTGGTGAAGACCATCAAAGCCAAGCCCGGCGACAGCCTGGCGGTCGATGCCGTGATCCTGGAGTTCACCTGATATTCGGGCGCCGTCATGATGCTGCATTTCGCCTACGGATCGAACATGAGCCGCGCCCAGATGGGCGCGCGCTGCCCCGGCGCGAGCGCGCTCGGGACCGCGAACCTCGATAACTGGCGGTTCGTCATCGGGGTCGAGGGCCACGGCTCCATCGTGCCGTGGCCGGGCGCGATCGTGCTGGGCGTGCTGTGGCGGGTCGGCGCCCGCGAGCTCGCCGCGATCAACGCCTATGAAAATCTGGATTCCGGTCTTTACGTCCGCCGCATCGTGCCGGTTCGCTCCGCGGCCGGCCTCGTCCCGGCGCTCGTCTATATCCTTCGCCGATCCGGCAAGGGCACGCCGCGGCCGGGCTATATTCACCTGGTGGTCGAGGCGGCACGCGATTGGGAGCTGCCGGATCAATATGTCGATGCGCTGCGGCGCTGGTCGCCATCGGGCTGGCGCGGCACGCGACCGAAGGACACCGGAGAAATCCGATGAACGCTGCCCCCATCGTCCGCCATGTCGTCATTCGGGGTCGCGTGCAGCGTGTCGGCTATCGGGCCTGGGCCGAGCACATGGCGCTTCAGCGCGGCCTCGAAGGCTGGGTACGCAACCGCTCTGACGGTACCGTCGAGGCGGTGTTCGCCGGCCCGGCGGCCGTGGTCGAAGGAATGATCGAGGCTTGCAAGCGCGGGCCGCCGGGCGCGCGGGTCGATGCGCTCGATCAACGCGAAGGCGATTGCGACGAGGTCGCCTTGCGCCGCCGCGGCGAGATGTTCTCGGTGCTGCCCACCACGTGAGTGCGGCTGGCGGGCCCTCTCACGCGGTCGGTCCGAACAGCGGCTCGAACTCCCGCTGCAGTGCCATGTCCACCTCGGCCAGGCTCGCCGGCCGGCCGAGATCGAGGAGGCTGGTGACGCCATAGCGTGCATCGTCGATCCCGCACGGCACGATGCCGGCGAAATGCGACAGGTCGCAATCGACATTGAGCGCGATGCCGTGCAGGCTGACCCAGCGCTTCACCCGGATGCCGATGGCGGCGATCTTGTCCTCGTGCCCGGCACCCTTGTCGGGGCGCCCCACCCAGACGCCGATGCGATCGTCGCGCCGCTCGCCCGTGATGTTGAAAGCCGCCAGGCTGCGGATGATCCATTCCTCCAGCGTGGCCACGAAGCGCCGAATGTCTGGGCCCCGGCGCTTGAGGTCGAGCATCACATAGGCGACCCGCTGGCCGGGGCCATGATAGGTGAACTGACCGCCGCGTCCGGCCGCGTGCACCGGGAGGCGCTCGACCATGAGATCGGCCGGCTTGGCGCTGGTTCCCGCCGTATAGAGCGACGGGTGCTCGATGAGCCAGACCATTTCCGGGGCGTCGCCGTCCGCTATGGCGGCGGCACGGCCGTCCATGACGGCGAGCGCCTCACGGTAGGGGACAAGCGCGTCTCCCACGCGCCATTCGACTGCGGCCTGCCCGGAGGCCGGCGCAATTCCGGGTGTCAAGCTTGCGCGTGCGTGAGACAAACCTTGGGCTCGATGGCTTCCGTTCGATCGGGCAAACGAAAGCGGCCGCGGGAGACCAGCGTCTCCCGCGTCGGACCCAAATGCAATGCCCTGTTGTTCACTTCCCCGAGAGGAAGGATCAGACTGCCGCGTGTCGGGGATGCGCGGCCTCGCCGGCGCGCCGTTCGCTTAAGCGCGCGAGTTAAGCGAAACGCCCAAGGCAAGCGCCTTTTGGCGGGTGGCGCCGACGGTCCTCTTGAGCGCCTTGGCTATTTTCGGCGCTGGTGTCTTGTTGCGCGCCATCGTCTTCAATTCCTTCACGTCGCTCTTGGTCCACTCGCGTCGCTTTGCCTTCTTAGCCATGGTGCCTCTCTCCATTTGGTTCAAAGAGCATTACGCTTAACACAAACCGTGCTGATGTAACACAAGCAATGCTGATGATCGACTCAAGCATCGGGAGTCTTGCAGAAACTTCCCCAAGGCACCCTACGATCGCCTTGAGCGGTATTGGATGATTGATTGTTGAGCCGTCCCCTCTCTATATGCAATGTCATGGACCCAATTGCAACCCGACATTCGTCCGGCTCGCCATGAACCGGTATTGGCCGGCCGCCCCCGTGTTGTTGTTTGTTTCGATCCGTGCACGAGCCGTGCGGCCGGGAAAATGGCCGCCGGCCTTGCTTCCGCGGTCCCGGTGCTTGCATTGGGTGGACCGGCGTTGAATCAATCCGCGCAAAACATTCGCGCGCGTTTTTTGCGGAAATTTTATTCGCGCTTCGCGCCCTAACGCCATGATTCGGCACTCAATCTGGGCGGCTTTGCGGATTCTAGGCGGATCTGCTTGCGCGTCGTGGTGGGCGGCGCGCGCATCCAGCTCCGAGCGATGCCGGCCTACGCCGGCAATGTCGTCGGGCGCGGCGCCAAGCGCGATTCGCCGGGGGGAGGCATGCAAGGCTACCGGTTCGGGTGGAGCTCAGGGTTGGAAGCCGGCCCGCGGATTTTGCGAATTAACCATCTGGTAACCAAACCGTGATGACACTCGCGGGTCACATCAGCCCCCGAGGACAACAAATTGGCCACACTCGACAAGGTTTCTCTCGATATCCAGGTCGTGCTCGGTACAACCACCATGCCGGTGCACCAGGTGTTGCGGCTCGGCCGCGGCGCCATCATCGAGCTGGAATCCTCCGAAGATGACGAGGTCGAGATCCTGGCCAACAGTTTTCCGGTAGCCAAGGGGACGGTGGTGGTCAGCGGGAACCGCATCGCGGTCGAGGTCAAGGAATTGCTGCCGCGGCTTGCCGACATCCGTTGAGAACGCCCGCGGCCGTGACCCGGGCGACCGGCCACTGACCGGCCGCAACGGCCACTTGTCCCTGATGAACCGATTTGTTACATCGAGCGGCTTCAACGCCGGACCGCACGGCCGGCGCTCAACCCATCTGCGGTCGTGGCGGAATTGGTAGACGCACTAGCTTGAGGTGCTAGCGGGGCAACCCGTGGAGGTTCGAGTCCTCTCGACCGCACCATAACTTCTGAAGAGCCGGATCCCCTGCGGGGCGAGAGGTCCGGCGCAAATGCCGTTTCGTGGGCATTGGCATCGGCGCGGTCGGCCTCTATCGTGTCCGCGCATCGCCAATAGGGGGCACCGATGTCCAAATCGATGATATCCAAGTCGATCTTCGTCTTCGCCGTGGCAATCCTGATGTCCCAGCCGGCGCTGGCCGCCTGGCACGGCCGGCACATCGTGCTGCGGCCGGAGCGGCACGTGATCGAGGTGGTGCATCCGCCTTACAGCGGCTCCTTCATCATCAATGGTACCTATTTCACCGCGACATCGGCGGCATGCTCGCGTTGGACCGCCGGCGACCGGATAACCCTGTTGGCGGGCGATTGGCATGGCCGCTGCACCGATGCCGTGTTCCACAATTTGACACGACACAATACTTGCCACGTGTGGTGCGGATGACGGCCGGATTCGCTGCGCAGGCTCTATAGCGGCAGCCTTATCGCAGCCCGAGCCGCAGACCGTCGGCGACGCTTGCGGTCGGCTTTGTCACCGTCAATTGATGGCCGACCGGCCGCGTGCGAACTGCGGGGCCGGGCTCCTTCGGCAATCCTGGAATCCTGATCGCGCTTGGCTTCACGCTCAGCTTGGAGGTCGCGACCAAACCCTTTCGGAGGGTCTTGCGATCGGCCGATGCCGCAAACGAGGGCGCGGCGCCGCGCGAATAGTAGATGAAGTCCTGGGCCGCCGGCATGGGCAGCATTTCGGTCTCCGCCGGCACCGGGTAGTGCACATTGTTTGGCCACGGCGAGCTGCGCGCAAGCAGATTGCGGCCGTCGACGGTTCGCTCGCGCGGCGCCAGATCGATCGCCACGACCGCGCCGGTCGACTCGGTCACGCCGAAATTCGCCGGGCTGGGCGCGCTCAGGCTGGGCTGTGCCGTGGTGCTGCCTACCGCGAGGGCGCGCGGCCATGATGGCCTTGTGTGATGTCGTTGCACCCAGTCGTCGGTCTCGGCCACCGTCGCGGGCCGGTCCGCAGTCGCCGGCACCACGTGAACGATCTTGTAGCCGCGTGCCTTGAGCTCCGCCAGCAGGGTCGGCAGCGCCAGCGCGGTCGCAGGCTGGATGTCGTGCAGCAGCAGGATGCCGCGGCCGCGTGCCTCGATCCGCTGCAGCGCCCGACGGGTGATTTCCTTGGCGCTGATATGCGTCCAATCATCGGCGAGAAAATCGAGGCTCCAGGTCGCATAGTGGTGGGCTTCCAGATATTCCTCGACCGGTTCCTGCCGCAGCAGGCCGGGAATACGGAAGAACGGGGCAATCGTCCGCGGATCGCCCAGCACGGTCTGCAGGGACGCGAAGCCGTCCTCGATCTCCTTGGCGGCATCGTTGACCGACATCTTGGCAAAGGTGAAGGGGTGATTTTGGCTGTGCCCCGCGATCGTATGCCCCTCGTTGTATTCGCGGCGCACCCATTGCGGATAGCCGAGCGCCATGCGCCCGACCAGGAAGAAGGTCGCCTTCACGCATTCCGCCGCCAATGTGTCGAGCACCCGGCTGGTATAGGGAGGGAGCGGACCGTCATCGAAGGTCAGGACCACTTCGTGGTCGTTGAGCGGCAACGATTCGTCGTATTGCAGGGTTCCGAGCCGGGGGTGCTTGGTCGGATCGAGCACGATGGTCCGGCTGACGCCGAGCGCGCCGGGATGGCCCGGACATTCGGCCGCCTGCGCCCATCCGGTTCCGAGCAGGAAAGGCAGCAAAAAGACCGTGGCAATGGTGCGGCGCAAACCCACTTTGAATACGACCTTTGGTGCAAACTTCGACCTGACCCGGGGCCCCGGAACGAAGCACTCTAGCGAAACAGTATCGAGCGGCAAATTAAAGGCACCTTAACCGAGCCGCGTGCGCACAATAAATCGCGACTGTGACCACAATGTCGCAGAAACGTGGGCGAAACCGCATATTCTTCCGAGTGTTGCCGCGATCACGTGAGGCTCGATCTGAGCCCGGCGCGCCGGTGACGGCACCACCCGGATCCCGACCGCGCTCGCCCTCCATGGCGGCTCATTCACTGGTTATTCACCATCCGGCCTTAGCCATAGCGGGCTTGTTCCGTATCAGTCGGGTATGGCCGGAGTCTCCGTTGGCTAATAATGAGGACGCGGCTTCGGCCGGTGACCGCCGGTCAGGGTCGGGGATCTCCCGACTGAGTCCGTATTATTCCCATGACGCCAAGGTGGAGCCCGCGACGCGCAGGCAGTCTTCCGTCCTG
Source organism: Xanthobacteraceae bacterium (assembly GCA_036498625.1). GTDB lineage: Bacteria > Pseudomonadota > Alphaproteobacteria > Rhizobiales > Xanthobacteraceae > VAZQ01. The sequence goes on from DASYFD010000110.1 coordinate 11,016, forward strand.
CGCATCGTCTTCCCGCTCGCGATCATCCTGGTTGTGGTGACGATTGCCTGCCTCGGGCTCGGTTTCGTGGTGGCGCGGCAGGCCGATGATCGAGTGGAGGCCGGGCATCGCCAAGCCCTGCGCGGGGCCGTCGAGGCGCTGCAGGCGGTGGCTCCCGACCTGTCGGGCAATGATCCACGGATCATCCGGATCCTGGAGGAGGCTTCCGGGCTCAAAGGATTGCGATTCGACGATGACCTGCCCGAGGGCGATCGCGAGGTGCAGACACTGCTCGATCGCAATGGCCGGATCGTGGGGTGGCTGAACTGGAGTCCGGAGCGGGTCGCGAGCGCGACCATGAACGGGATATCACCGCTCGCCGTCCTGATCGCGCTCGGCTTCGTCGGCCTGCTGGCCGCCGCTCTCTGGCACCTGCGCGGCCTCGATCTTCGGCTCACCACCAGCCAGCAGCAGATCCGCAAGCACCTGCAGGTCGAGCCGGTCACCGGCTTGCCGAACGGCGACGACATTCTGGATCGCCTCGAGCGTGCGGCCGCGGCGCGCGGAACCGACGAATGCCTGGCATTCGCCATCCTCGATCTCGACGGATTCCGCGACGCCAAGGATGCGGTCGGCGAAGCGGGTGGCGACGAGGTGCTGCTCGAGGTCGCCAACCGTCTGCGCCAGGCGATGCCCTCCGATGTCGTGGTCGGGCGGCTGCGCAGCAACCACAAATTCGCGCTGATGATGCCGGTGACCGATCCGGCGGCTGCGGTCGCCACCGTCGAGACGGCGCGATTGGCCATCTCCCGTCCGGTCTGGATCGGCCAGGCCCTGCAAATCGCCGCCAGTGTCGGGCTCGCGGTGGCGCCGCGCGACGGCACGGACGGCGAGGGGCTCCTTCGCCGCGCCGATCTCGCCCTGCGCTCGGCCCGGCGCCGCGGTGGCGGGATGGTGGTCGCCTTCGCGGCCACAATGGAGGCGGAATTCGAGGAGCAGCGGTTCATCAAGCGCGAGCTCGGCCGCGCGCTCGCCGCCCGCGATTTCGATGTCCACTATCAGCCGATCGTGACCGCCGAGGGCAACGCGGTCGTCGGATTGGAGGCCTTGCTGCGGTGGAATCACCCGACCCGCGGCGCGATCCCGCCCGCGCGCTTTATTCCGATTGCCGAGCAGGCTGGGCTCATGGACCAGCTCGGGGAATTCGTCTTGCGCAGAGCGCTGCTCGATGCGGCGCGTTGGCCAAGCCTCTATGTGGCCGTCAACCTGTCGCCCATGCAGGTGCGCGATCGCAAGTTTGTCAATCTGGTGGCCGCCGCGCTGGCCGAGAGCAGGATCGCGCCCTCGCGCCTCGTGCTCGAGGTGACCGAAGGCGTGCTGATCGATAATCCGGAAGCCGCCAAGTCGCGCCTCGACGATCTGCGCGCGCTCGGGCTCAAGCTCGCGCTCGATGATTTCGGCTCCGGCTATTCGAGCCTCACCTATCTGCAGCGGCTACCGTTCGACAAGCTCAAGGTCGATCGGGGGTTCGTGGCGGCGCTGGACCATTCCGCCAATGCCGGCGTGATCATCCAGGCCATCATCGCGCTCGGTCGTGCGCTCAATCTGTCGATCTTGGTCGAAGGAATCGAAACAGAGGAGCAGCGCGCCCTGGTGCGGCTCGCGGGTTGCGACGAGATGCAAGGATACCTGTTCGCGCGGCCGGCGCCGCGCGAGGAGATCGACCGGATGGCGGCTGGCGCCAAGGCTCCCACGGCAGGGGTGTCGATGCGTACCGCCGGATAGGTCACTGGCCTGTTTCGCGCCGGCCGACTCGGTCATCGGCCGATCATTGGCGCTGCAGGTATGACGCAACCGCTTGGCCGATCGAAGGGAATCAATTACGCCTATGAACGCCATGATGCGAGTCAGACTGAAAGCCGATGGGCGCATCGTCGAAATCCTCGCCGACGGAACCGAGCGGGCGATGGCGGGTGCTGCTGCCGGCGCCGCCGTTGCAGACTCCCCCGATGCCGCAAGTTCGCGGGCCGGCGGGCAGGGGACCGATGCCGTTTATGCCAAGGGCATACGGGCCCGGGCCAAGCTGACCCAAGCGGAATTCGCCGCTCGCATCGGGGTGCCGATCGAGACGGTGCGCAATTGGGAACAAGGCAAGCGCTCGCCGCGCGGGCCCGCGCGGGCGCTGCTGAAGATGATCGACCAGGCGCCGCAAGTGGCCTTTGCGGTTCTCAGCAGCGCCAAGTCCGAGCGGTAGATCGGCCCGAAACCGCTGAATCGACCCGCCTGCCGGTCGGAACATTTTTTGGAAAACGGCATGCCGTTTTCGCTCAAATTCCGTCAAGAAATAGGGCAAAATCGTCGGGCTTGAGCAGGATTCGCGCCGCCCCATAGAGCGAGAACCGCCCTATCGGATGCAGGGCTTCGCCAACCGTCACGGAATCATGATGCACGTCGTCGACGTGAAAGGCGCGCGCATTCCGCTCGTAGGTCTGGGCACCTGGGAGCTGCGCGGACGCACTTGCGCGCGCGTCGTCGAGCAGGCACTGCGGCTCGGCTACCGCCATATCGATACTGCGGAGATGTACGACAACGAACGCGAGGTGGGCGACGGTCTGCGGGCGTCGGGGATCGGGCGCGAGGGCGTTTTCGTCACCACCAAGATCTGGCCGTCGCATTTTGCGCCGTTCGAGCTGGAACGTGCCGCTAAGGGCAGCCTGGCGCGGTTGCGGCTGTCCGAGGTTGATCTGCTGCTCTTGCACTGGCCGAACCCGCAAATTCCGCTCGCCGAGACGCTGGGGGCCTTGTGCAACGTCAAGCGAAGCGGGCACGCCCGCCACATCGGGGTGTCCAACTTCACGGTTCCGCTGATCGAGGAGGCGGTGGGCCTCGCCACGGAACCGCTGGTGTGCAACCAGATCGAGATGCATCCTTTTCTCGACCAATCGAAGGTGACCGCCGCCTGCCGGGCGCAGGGCATGGCGGCGGTGGCCTATAGCCCGGTCGCCCGCGGCGGCGCCAAGAACGATGCCGTGCTCGCGCGCATCGGCGCCCGCTATGGCAAGAGTGCCGCCCAGGTCTCGCTGCGCTGGCTGGTGCAGCAGGGCATCGTGGTCATTCCGCGCAGCGGCCGGATCGAGCATCTGGCGGAAAATTGCGCGATCTTCGACTTCGCGCTTTCCGAGGCCGAGATGGCTGAGATTCATGCGCTGGCGCATCCAGGCGGTCGTCTCGTCGATTATGCTTATTCCGGGCAGCCGAAGTGGGACTGACGCCCGATGCCGCCATTGTGCTGTTCTCCGGCGGCCAGGATTCCACCGTCTGTCTCGCCTGGGCACTGGAGCGTTTCGGGCGCGTCGAGACCATCGGCTTCGATTACGGGCAGCGGCACAAGGTCGAGCTCGATGCGCGTCCGCGCCTGCGCGCCCGCATGATCGCCTGGCGCCCGGCCTGGGCGCAGCGGCTCGGCGAGGACCACGTGGTGCGGCTTGATGCGCTCAGCGCCTTGTCCGACACCGCGCTTACCCGCGACATCGCGATCGAGGTCGCGGAGAGCGGGCTGCCCACCACCTTCGTGCCGGGCCGCAATCTCGTATTCTTCACCTTCGCGGGGGCGCTGGCCTACCGCCGCGGCGCCAAGCATCTGGTCGCCGGCATGTGCGAGACCGATTATTCCGGCTACCCGGATTGCCGTGACGACACCATCAAGGCCATGCAGCTCGCGCTCAATCTCGGCATGGACCAGAGGTTCGTGATTCATACCCCGCTGATGTGGATCGACAAGGCGGCGACCTTCGCGCTGGCGCATGCCATCGGCGGCGATGCGTTCATCGAGTTTCTGGTGGAGGACACCCACACCTGCTATCTCGGCGACCGTTCGCAGCGCCATGATTGGGGCTATGGCTGCGGCACCTGCCCGGCCTGCCGGTTGCGGGCCGATGGATTTGCCAAATGGAAAACCGAACGGAAAGCCACGCCATGACACATGCGCTGTCCGGGGCTCTTCGCCACATCACCACCGGCACCATCACCACCATGCTGCTCAAGGGCTGGATCGTCAGCGAGGTCGAGAAGTGGGCGCGGCTTCCCGGCCTCTATCCCATGACCGAGGAGACCAAGGCGCGCTACGAGGCATGGAAGAAAAAAGCCTGATCCGAAAGCCGCGTGCCGATGTTCTTCATCCTGTCAAAGGTGCTCGGATTCTTCGCCAGTCCATCTAACCTGATCATTGTGCTGGGGCTGCTCGGAGCTCTGCTCTTACCGACGCGGCTGGCGCGCGGGGGGCGGCGCCTGATGGCCGCGAGCCTGATCGCTCTTGCGGTGCTCGGGCTCTCGCCGCTCGGCAATGTGCTGATCATTCCGCTGGAGCAGCGCTTTCCACCCTGGGACGCCACGCGCGGAGCGCCCGACGGCATCGTTGTGCTCGGCGGCGCCATTGAGCCGGATGTCTCGGCGGCGCGTCCCGAGGTCGCGCTCAACGAGGCGGCCGAGCGGATCACTGCCACGGTGGCGCTCGCGCGCCGTTATCCCGATGCGCGGATCGTCTATTCCGGCGGCTCGGGCGCGCTGATCTATCGCGAGGGCAGTGAGGCGGTCGCGGCGGTGCGCCTGTTCGAGAGCATGGGCATTCCGCCCGAGCGGATCATCGCCGAGGAGCAGTCGCGCAACACCGTGGAGAATGCGGTGTTCTCGCTGCTGCTGGCCGTGCCGCGGCCGGGCGAACGCTGGCTGCTCGTCACCTCGGCCTATCACATGCCCCGCGCCATGGGGATTTTTCGCCAGGCGGGTTTTCCGGTCGAAGCCTATCCGGTCGATTGGCGCACGCGCGGGCCGCAGGACGCGGCTCGTCCGTTCCCGACCTTGGGTAGCGGGCTGCAGCGCACCGACACCGCCGTGCGCGAGTGGGTCGGCCTGCTGGTCTATTGGCTGACCGGCCGGTCCGCGGCGCTCTTTCCGGGACCGCGCGATCAAGGTTGAGCCAGAGCCGGAATAGGAACTTTATTAACCATTTTGTCGCACCGGTATGGGTGGTGCCGTCTCGTCGCGCCGCTTCGGCGACAAGGTGGACGGCTTGCGGCGCGCCTGCGCCGGCATCCTGGCAGGAGGCTCGGCCGATGCGAACCGATGCGATGACAATCCAACCCGTTGCGACCACCGATGTTGCGACCGATGCACTGCCCGCGCATGCGCTCAGCCCGCGGACGGCGCACTGGCTCGGGATCTTGGCGACCGTCCTCACCACGACCGCCGCGGTGCTGCTGGCCTGCGGCCTCGCGGTGGTGATGAATCTGTCCTGAATTCTGCCGCGCTGGCATTGCGGCCGCGAGGCGCGGCCGTGGCGCGCCATGACAAAGACGCTTGACGCGGACGGTGCAATTCCTATCGAAGTCGGTTGAGAAACCACGATAGGGATCGCGATGGCGCTCTTGCTCCTGATCGGCAACAAGAACTATTCGTCATGGTCGCTGCGGCCATGGATCGCCATGAAGGTCGCCGGCATCGCCTTCTCGGAGCAGGTGATCTCGCTCGACGCCGCCGACTTCAAGGCGCGCGTGCGCAAGGTTTCCGCGACCGGCAAGGTCCCGGCGCTCGCCGACGGCGCGACGCAGATCTGGGAATCCCTCGCCATCTTGGAATATCTCGCCGAAAAATTTCCCGAGGCGCGGCTGTGGCCGGCCGAGCCGGGCGCCCGCGCCCACGCCCGCTCGATCGCGGCCGAGATGCATGCCGGCTTTGCGCCCTTGCGCCGGCATTACCCCATGAACGTACGGCGGCCGGTGCAGCGGCGTGAGCCCCTCGCCGAAGTGGTCGAGAATATCGCCCGGGTCGACGCCCTGTGGACCGATTGCCGCACCCGCTTCGGCCAGGAGGGGCCGTTCCTGTTCGGCGCTTTCGGGGCTGCGGACGCGATGTACGCTCCGGTCGTTTCCCGTTTCCACACCTATGGGGTCGACGTCGGACCGGTGGCCAAAGCTTATATGGCGGCCGTGATGGAGCTTCCGGCCTGGGCGGAATGGTGCGCGGGCGCGCGGCAGGAACCCTGGGTGCTGCCCCATGACGAGGTCGACTGGCCGACCGTGCTCCCGGCCTGACTTTTTGCTGGTCCTCGCCAACAGTGCCGCGGATGTGTATTGATTCCGGCGCGCGAACGAAAAAAATACGCGCGTCCCGCCGCACCCTCGATCCAAAGGGGGGCGCGGGGAGGGGAGTCATTCTAACCGCGGGATCAATTTTCCCTGCTGCCGGAGCTGTCATCATGCGATATCGCGTTATCGCCCTCTTTTCGGTTGTCCTTTCCATTCTTGCACCCTGTGGTATTGCGGGCGCGCAGGAAAGTCCGAAAAACGACGTTAAAGGCCTGTTTCTGCTGACGGACTTCCCGGCCGTCAGCGTTCGGCCGGGGACCACCTCGACCGTCACCTTGCGGCTGCAGAACTACAATATGCCGCCCGAGCGGTTCGCGCTCTCGGTCGCGGGGGCGCCCGCGGGCTGGACCGCGACCCTGGTCGGCGGCGGCCAACCGATCGCGGCGGTCATGCCGGGGACCAATGCCAGCGTCGCGCTCGAGCTGCGCCTCGACGTGCCGAAGGATGCCCCGGTCGGCACCACGAACTTCACGGTCGCCGCCAAAGGCAGCGCGACCAGCCTCGATCTGCCGATTGCGGTCACGCTGGCCAAGGATTTGCCGGCCAAGCTCACGGTAACGCCGCAACTCCCGGATTTGCGCGGCAATGCCAAGTCGAGCTTCGAGTATCAACTCTCGATCAAGAACGACAGCGGCAAGAAGCTGACGGTGGCGCTCGGGGCGGATGCGCCGCAGAACTTCGACGCGACCTATACGGAGCAGTACGGCAGCCAGGAGCTGAGCGCAGTTCCCATCGATGCCGGCCAGTCCAAGGACGTCAAGCTGAAGGTGCGTCCACCGAGCACGGTCGCGGCCGGCAAGTACAAGGTGACGGCCCGCGTGGCGGCTGAGGATGCCAATGTCGTAACCGATCTCGGCCTCGAGGTCAGCGGCCAGCCCCGGATCGATGTATCCGGACGTGACGGCGTGCTTTCGGCCAAGGCCACCGCCGGCCGCGACACCGTGGTTCCGATCGTCGTGACCAATTCGGGCGACGCGGCAGCCGAAGATATTACGCTCACGGGTACCGCGCCGACCGGCTGGAAAGTCGCGTTCGAGCCGAAGACCGTCGACAAGATCGCGCCCAACGACACCAAAGAGGTGCAGGCGACGATCACGCCGCCGGAGAAAGCCGTGGCCGGCGACTACCAAGCCACCATGCGGGCCAATTGGCGCGGCGATTCCGCCTCGTCGACCTTCCGCGTGAGCGTGGCCACATCGAGCATGTGGGGCATCGTCGGCATCGGCATCATCGGCGCGGCCCTTCTGGTGATGGTCGGCGCCGTGGCGAGGTTCGGGCGGCGATGAGCGACAATCTCATCGAAGCCCAGAACCTCACCAAGCGCTACGGCCAGACCACCGTCGTCAAGGGGGTTTCGTTCTCGGTAGCGCGCGGCGAGATTTTCGGGCTGCTCGGTCCCAATGGTGCCGGCAAGACCACCACCATCCTGATGCTGCTGGGCTTGAGCGACATCTCGGACGGACAGGCGCGCGTGTGCGGCTTCGATCCGGTGCGCGAGCCGCTCTCGGTCAAGCGCCGGGTCGGCTATCTGCCCGACCAGGTGGGATTCTACGACAATCTCAGCGCCAACGACAATCTGCGCTATACGGCGCGGCTGATCGGCTTGCCGCCGCAGCAGCGCGACTCCAAGATCAAGTCGTCGCTCGAGCACGTCGGCCTGGGAGGCGTGGCGGACAAGCGCGTGTCCACGTTCTCGCGCGGCATGCGCCAGCGCCTGGGGCTTGCCGAAATCCTGATGAAGGACGTGCAGATCGCGATTCTGGATGAGCCCACCTCCGGCCTCGACCCGCTTGCGACCATCGAGCTGCTCGAGATCATTCGAAATCTCAAACGCCACAATGTGAGCGTGATGCTGTCGTCGCATTTGCTCGAGCACGTTCAGAGTGTGTGTGATCGGGTCGCGCTGTTCAGCGCCGGCAATATCGTGCTGATGGGGTCGGTGCCCGATCTCAGGCGCCAGGTGCTGGGCGGCGGCTTTCCGGTGGAGCTCGAGGCCGAGGGGGAGGGACTCTACGATCGGTTCGCGGCGCTCCCGGGCGTGCGCACCGTGGAGGCGGTCGGTCCGAACCAATTCCGGCTTCTCGCCGACAGCGACGTGCGGCCGCAAGCTGCGGCTGCCGTAGTGGCGGCGGGCGGCCGGCTTTATCAAATATCCAATCTGCCGAACCTCGAGATGATCTACAGCCGATATTTCCAGAACCAGCCGCAGACGGGAGAGCGCCATGCAACGTGAAGGCTCGCCCTGGCAGGGCCTTGGGGCCGTCACCCTGAAAGAGCTCTCCGACCATCTCACCAGCTGGCGCATGCTGGTGCTCGAATGGCTCGTGGGGATCACCGCGGTCGTGTCGGTCTATGTGGCTATCCAGCAGGTCGGAGAGGTGACGGCCGAGGATCCCTATCTGCTGCTGCGCTTCTTCACCCGTGGTCAGCCGTTGCCATTCGTGGCGTTGCTGTCGTTCCTGGTGCCGCTGATGTCGATCGGGCTCGGCTTCGACCTGGTCAACAGCGAGCACAATCAACGTACTTTGAGCCGGGTGCTGTCGCAGCCGATCTATCGCGACGCGCTGCTGTTCGGAAAGTTCCTTGCCGGACTTGCCACCATCGCGATCAGCCTGGTTGCGCTTTGGCTGCTGCTGATCGGGCTTGGATTGGTCATGCTCGGAATTCCGCCCGGGGGCGAAGAGGTGGCGCGCGCATTCATCTTCCTGCTGGTCACGATAGCTTACGCCGGAGTCTGGCTGGCGCTCGCGCTCCTGTTGTCGATCATCTTCAGATCGGCTGCGACCGCCGCCTTGGCCGCCTTGGGACTGTGGCTGTTCCTCACGATCCTGTGGCCGCTCATGATGCCGTTGGTCGCCAACTTTTTCACCCCCTCCGGCGATGTCATCGCGCTGCTGGATACCCAGCAGGTCTTGGCCAGAATATCGCCCAGCGCCTTGTTCAACGAGGTGGTGGCGGTGATCCTGGATCCGTCGTTGCGATCGACACAGCAATCCATGTTTGCCCAGATGGGGCTGATGTTGCTCGAGCGGGGCGCCATCCCGGGCGCGCCGATCCCGTTGCTGGAGAGCTTGCTGGTGGTGTGGGGCCAGATCGTGGGGCTCGTGGCCGGAACGATCCTGCTGTTCGTGATCGGCTACGTGGTGTTTCAGCGCCAGGAAGTGCGGGCCTAGATCGTCCGACGCAAAAAATCCCGAGGGCGGCCGCAGGGGCCGCCTTCGGGGTAATTCACAGCAGCCGTCCGATCAGACGTCGATGACCGCGACGATCCTGAGCGTATCGGGTTCCACCACCACGATCTCGTCGTTCACGATGAAGTAGCGGTAGCCGCGCCACTCAGGGTGAAAGCTGACGATCACTTCCGGCACCTCGATGATGTGCACCGTGCGGGGAACCACGGTGCCCACGTTGAGCGAGAAGTTGACATTGGTGACCCGCGGCGCATTCTTCTCCTTGAACACCGTCTCGCGGATCTTCGTGCGCTGCTCGCTGGTGAACGATACCGTGGAACGACCCTCCCGCTCACCCTGGACGCGGTCCCGGTCGCCCTGGTTCTGACCCTGGGCCGGGCCTCGCTTGTCCTGATCAGTCTGGCTTTGGGTCTTGCCCTTCTGGCTATCCTGATCGCGCGGGGCTTGGCCCTGGGTCTGGAGCTTCTGCTTGTCCTGGTCGCGCTCCGCCTGACCTTGGGTCTTGCCCTTTGCCTTGTCGTCGCGATCGGCCTGGCCTTGGGTCTTGCCCTTCGCCTTGTCGTCGCGATCGGCTTGGCCCTGGGTCTGCTTGTCCTGCTCGCGTCCGGCCTGGCCCTGGGTTTCGTTCTTCAGGGTCTGCTGGCCTTCACGCTGCATCTGACCGGCCTTCGGGGCCTGCGCAGGGGCCTGCGCACGCGGGGCCTCCTTCGATTTCACGCTTCCCTGCTCGCCCTTTTCCTGCGTCGCACCGCCCGCGCCGCCCGGCTGGATGGATTGCCCGGCGGCCGCCAAGGTGCCGGCCAGCAGCGCCGCAGTCGACAGCATCAAGATCTTGTTTCTCATCTTCATGTTCCTCCGAAAGGCAGCCCGCATCCCGCTGGACATAAAACGGCGAAACCTCGAATTTGTTCCAAGGTCGCCAACTTTGTTCGATCGTTGAATGAGGGCGGTGCAATTGGTCGCACCGTCGCCCGGAGGGCGTTCCAATCGGAACCAATCGAATTTCTTCGCGTTTTTTGAGCAAGCGCTTCAGAGGAGGCAGTCCATGAGGTACCAGGTCTTTTCCGGACCGCGCGGTTCAGCGGCGATCTCTCCGCTGGATCGGGAACGCATGTTGTTCAAGGAGGCTGACACTCTCGACGCCGCGCTGGATTGGGCGCGCCACGTGGCCGCGAGCGGCCGGGTGCCGCTGCTGATCGAGGGCGATGACGGCACGCGGCTCGACAAGCAGGCGATTGCGGCCGCCCTGGCGCACGACAGCATGCGCTGAGCTGAGCGCCGTTAAGCGAAGGCGAAAAAGGACGGGACCGGGCTTGAGCCCGGTGCGCGGCAGCAAGGGATGGGAGGCGTCAACCGGTGATTTTCTTCCAGCCGTCGCGTGCCATTCCGGTCAGGCTGTTCACGTTCTTGCCGACCACATCCCAGTTCACCATGGGTTGGGGTCCTGATGCTGCGGTCTTATCCGCCACATAGGCGCCCCCGATGGTCAGCGCGCTGCCGATGATGATGCCGAGAATCAGACGCATGCGACTTTTCCCATAGCTTTTCGTGCCCGCCGCCGGGCCAGGAACGCGGCACGAATGTGATGGTCCCCAAGGACCGTCCGGAAGACCATTATGACGTGTGCCCGCAAGGATGGAAGCGCCTCAGCCGCTCGGCTGCCGGTGTCGCGGTCGCCCCCGCGACGCTGCGCAATACTACGGCCCGCGATTGCCGGCAACGCCGCCGCATCATTTCCCTGAATTATGCGTCCAATTTGAGATTTGTCTCCATGCCGCGCAGGCACGCGCCGGAGAGGGGCCGGCCGGACACAAGATCGGAACTCAACGAAAACTTGCAAGCATCTGATATTAAACAAAATATATCGTCGCTCCCGTGGCCCCGGAAGGTCCCGGCCCTGCTCAATTTTTTTGCCGGTCCAAGGATTTCGCTGCTATATTTAATCCCGCAGGGAAATTCAGTCATGCATTGCACAAAGCAAGAAGGTGATCCGGGTGTTTGAGTTCGAGAGTTCCATGTTGAAAACGCACAAGTTCCAGATCGGGCAGACCGTGTGCTTCACGTCGCGGCCGATCGGGCATATGGCGGTGAACGATGCCTATCTGATCGTGAAGCTGCTTCCTTCCGACGGCGAAGATTATCAATACCGCATCAAGAGCGCGAACGAGGCCTTCGAGCGCGTGGCCAAGGAAAGCCAGCTCGACCGCTATTGATCGGGCGGGGCGCGCAACCGGGATGACGGCACCGGCCGCGGTGGCCGGATTCGGTGCTGGTGGCGGCGGGAATGGGACACATGTCCGGAATTGCCGAACCATGGATGGCGGGCTTTCAGCCCGCGACCGGAACACTGGCGCTTCCCCTGTGGTCGGCGGCGGTCTTGGCCGCGCTCTATGTGGGCTTGCGCGTGTTTATCCTGGCCCGCAGCGGGCGCGAAGGAATGGTCGAGGCGCTCGCGCGCGTAGGATTGGTGCTGGTCATCGTGGCGGTGGCGTGGGTTGCCCTCGAGGCGACCCGCGCCGGCACCTTCGCGGCCCAGCGCCGGGCGCTCGATGCTCGCGTGCTCGAGCTCACGACGCGCGCGGTCATGCCCGGCTCGCCGCTCGCCTGCCTCGACGCGACCGCCGGCGAGCTGGTGGAGGCTTCCTGCGAAAAGGCGCTGTTTGCGACCCCCGAGACGGTCGCCGCTTCGGTCGCCTACGTGACCGCGCAGCTTTCCCTGCTTGCCGATGGCAGCGAATACGAGCGCCGCAGCGGCGCGAACTATGAATCGGCATTGGGCGGTCTGCGCCATGCGGTCGAGATCGACCGGTTCGGCATCGTGGCCCACGTGCTCGCGGATCGCGACAGCTGCACGGCCGATCGCTGCAACGCCTTTGCGCTGCTGCGGGATTCCAGCCAGGTGGCCGATAATTTGGGCGAGCGCAGATACGATGCCTTTGTCCTGCATCATGCCACCGAGTGGCTGCAGTCGGCGCTTTCTCTGGTGGCGACCAACTCGGTTCCCTCGCCGCCGCAATCGCCCCTGCCGCCGCCCGTCCTGCCGGCCCCGCCGCAGGCTTCGGCGTCGGCAGCGCCAGCTGCTGCCGGCAAGCCGAATGGCCTCTACTTTCCATCCTCCGCATCAATTCCGCCGGTCAGCATCATGACGGCCGAGCCGACGGGCCCGGAGGCCGCGGCCCCGACCGACGCGACCGGCAAACCGCCCGCGCCCGCGGCGCACAAGCCCCCGCCGGTCCAGCAGGCGCGGCGACCCGCCAATCCGCCTGCGGCGGCGCGACCGGCGGCCGCGCCGGAACCAGCCGGCGAGCAACAACCCCGGCCATAGTCCCCAATCGCTCCCGCGCCGGCTCTCGCTCCGCTCAACTGTTGTGCAACATCCATTCCAGACATAGATTCCCCGCGTGGCGCTTCATCTCATCAAGCTCTGTGTCGGCTGCGACTCGGTGAAGGATCTGGAGGATTGGATCCGCGCGAGGCTCAAGGACCGAAAGCGGCGCGGCTTGACACGCGAGCACTTGCATACCACCCGCATGGTCCCCAAGCGCGCCGACGAGCTCACGGACGGCGGTTCGCTCTATTGGGTCGTCCGGGGTCAGGTCATGTGCCGGCAACCGATCCTCGCCATCCGCCCGTTCAGGGACAAGGATGGGGTCGGCCGTTGCCGGGTGGCGCTCGATCCGAAGTTGACGCTGGTCGAGCCACGTCCATGGCGCGCCTTCCAGGGCTGGCGGTATCTGGCGGCCAAAGACGCGCCGCGCGACCTCGATCGTGCGGCACCCGGAGCCAAGATGATGCCGGAGGCGCTGCGGCGGGAGCTGCGCGAGCTCGGCCTTTTGTGATGATGCCGTTGCCCGGGGATCATTGCCCCCATTTGGCCAGGGCCTCGTTCAAGGCGCGTTCGCCGGCGGCGCCTTTCTCGATCGAGAGCGTGTAGGTCGCGCCGTTCGCGAATACCACGATGAGGTCCAGCCAGCTCTGCGTGCGCAGGCGCTGCACGTTCTGCTTGACCACGTCCTCCACCCCCAGGAGCCCGAACATGAACTGGCCGGGCGCGATGTTGATGCTGGTGCCGACCAGGGACTCGCCGGCTTCGGTCGGCGCTCCCTTCATGGCGATGTTCGAGATTCTGGTAATGCCGCCGAACGGCAATTCCTCCGGTTTCGCAAACCGCAATTCGAGCAGATGGCTCATGCCGGCGCCCGCATTCCCCTCGCGGCTGAGCGTCATCGTCAGCGCTATGTGCGGCTGCGGAATTTCGACGTCCAGTGTCACCACCATGTCGGCCTTGCCGCCGGCGCCATTGGGCTCCATGCGGGTCCGCCAAATGGCCTTGCCCTCGACACCCGTTCCGCGACCCGCCTGACCGCCCTCATAGAGGATCGCCCGCTGCACTTGCGGGGCGGCGGGGCCCGACCATGAGGTGAGCCAGCTGAGGTCGACCGCGCCCGCCACATAGGCATAACCCAGCGCCCCGGCCCCGACCACGATGGCGGCGACCAGCACGTAAGCGACGGCCAGCTTGATCAGGGAGCGGGATTTGCGCTCCTCCCCATACCAGCCGGGCTCGTCCTCCTCCGGGTTTCCGAGCGAGGGCTCCCTCGGCGAGCCGGGAGGTTTTCTCTCCTCGTAGGCTGCGTCCCGGCGCGGCCAGGCCGCACGCTTGGCATCGCCGGCGCCCGTCCGCTCGGGATCATTTGCCGGCTCCGGTGGGGATTGGCGCCTGAGCGCACGCGCCTTTTCGCGGGCGGAACCGGGCCACGGAGCTTCGGGCTCGCGCTGCGGGGTGCGGGGCGCTTGAATGGGCTCGTCGTCGGGAAACTCGATTTGCCGGATGGCGTCCCGGAAGGCCTGCTCCTCCCGCACGATATCCGCATCCGTGCAGGGCGAGCTCGAGGAGATCAGCCGCTTGAGCAGCGCCTTGTGCTCCCGGTCATAGATCGCGCCGCGCGCCGCGTAGGCGTCGCGTTCCAGCGACTCGACCGCGCGCGACAGCAATGCGTAGTAATCGACCCTCTGCACCATTGGCCCGCGAACCCGCGCGTCCCACCCGCCATTTCTTATTGCGCACTATACTATCAGACAAAAGCCGGAACCGCACCGGCATCCGTCCGGCCGGCGGGATCCGGGCTCGATTGATCTCCGTTGCGCTCGAGCTTGTGGGTCATGCCGACTTCAGGCCGCCCGGAAATAGGACGTCCCCAGGATCTCGCGCGCCTCGGCCGCGCTGGCGACGCTGTCGCCGAGGATCTCGATGATGCGCGCCGCCTTCTCGACCAGCGCCGCATTGCTCGGCGCCAGCTTGCCCTTCTCCAGATAGAGATTGTCCTCGAGCCCGACCCGCACGTGGCCGCCGAGCAGCACCGCCTGCGCCACCATGGGGAACTGGTGGAGCGAGATGCCGAACGCGAACCAGGGCGATTGGGGCGGCAGCAGGTTGCGCATATAGGCCATGGCCTCGGGCGTGGCCGGCTGGCCCCAGGCGATGCCGAGGCAGATCTGGAACATGCCGGGCGGCTTGATGTGCCCGGTCTCGATCATGCGCTTGGCGAGCAGCAGGTGGCCGGTCTCGAACACCTCGAGCTCCGGCAGCACGCCGGCCTCGCGGATCGCGACCGCCATGGTGGCCAGATGCTCGGGCGTGTTGATGAAGACCCGCGAGCCCATGTTCAGGCTGCCCATGTCGAGGCTGCAGATGTCGGGACGCAGCTCGACCACATGGCGCACGCGCTCGTCCGGCCGCTTGAGGTTGGTGCCCGGGCCGGGCTGCAGCGGATCGTCCGCACCCGGCACGAAGCGCGCGCCCGGGCCGGTCGTCAGGTTGATCAGCACGTCGCAGCCGCTTCCCCGGATGCGCTCCACCACCTCGCGATAGAGCGCGCCGTCCATGCTGGGCCGGGTGGTCTGCGGATCGCGGACATGGATATGCACGATGGCGGCGCCGGCCTTCGCGGCCTCGATCGAGGAGCGCGCGATCGCTTCGGGGCTCACCGGGACCGCGGGATTCTTGCCCGGCGAGTCGGCCGAGCCGGTGACCGCGCACGAGATCATGACCTTGCGTTGCATGTCGGCCCTCCCCAAGGGCGCCCGTCGAGCGCCACGATTTTCGTTCGCTAAATGCTTCGCTCACACCGCGACGTTGTCGATCAGGCGCGTGCGGCCGAGCCGGGCCGCGACCAGCAGGCGGACGGGACCTTCCTGCGCCGACCCGATCGGGCGCAAGGTATCGGCGTGGCGCGCCTCGAGATAGTCGAGGGCAAAGCCGGCTTGCGCGATCGTGGCGCTTCCCTGCGCAAGGGCCGCGGCCAGCTCGGCGCCGCGCGCGATCTTGCCGGCGCAATCCGTGAGCACCCGGTAGAGCGTCGGGGCGACGGCGCGCTCGGCCGCCGTCAGATAGGCATTGCGCGAGGACAAGGCGAGTCCGTCCGGCTCGCGCACGATCGGGGCGCCCACGATCTTGATCGGGAGATCGAGGTCGCGCGCGAGTGCGGTCAGCACCTTGAGCTGCTGGTAGTCCTTCTCGCCGAAGATCGCGATATCCGGTCGGCATTGCAGGAAGAGCTTGGCCACCACGGTCGCCACCCCGGCAAAGAAATGCGGGCGGAACTTGTCCTCGAGCCCGACGCTCGCGGCGCCGCCCGGGGCGATCTCGAGCGCAAAGCCCGGCGGATACATGGTCTCGGTCGCCGGCGCCCAGACCAGATCGGCGCCCGATCCGGCGAGCGCCTCGAGGTCGGCGTCTAGGTTGCGCGGGTACGATGCCAAATCCTCGGTCGGAGCGAATTGGGCCGGATTGACGAAGATCGAGACGATCACCTTGCGGGCGCGCCGGCGCGCCAGCTTGACCAGCGCGCGATGACCTTGGTGCAGCGCCCCCATGGTCGGCACCAGGGCGATGGTCTGGCGTGTCGAACGCAGACGCGCCAGCGCCCGCTGCAGCGCCGGTAGCGTGTGCACGACGCGTGGTTGCCGGGCCATGGTGCGCGCCCCTGAGAAAAACGGCGTTGCTGTGGGGTGGGCACCGCGTTTCATCCCTCGCCCCGAAGGGGAGAGGGTGGGGTGAGGGGGTTACGATGTTTCCGTATCGCACCGCCGGAGCCCCCTCATCCCACGTTCTCTCCCAAGGGGAGAAGGAGTGAAACGCAGTGCGTCCCTGAAGATGCAGCATAATCAATTCCAGAGCCCGAGTGCATGCCCTACTGATGGTATTGCGCGCGGTCAGCATTCGTAGCCCGCATCAGGGCGTCTACGCCCGTCTTCGACGGACTATGGAGCGCAAGCGTCATGCGGGAGCGGTGTTTCCGGATTACGCAAGCGCTCCATCCGGGATACAGGAGACACCACCCGCCGCGCCGTTAATGGTTAAACCAGCCGGTCGCCTGCAACCCTTGACCGCCACGGCGGTGCGGATAGGAGTGATGCCAGCGAGGTGGCGTCATGTCCGTACCAGGGAGTACGAGGCGGCCGGTGTCCGCGCACGTCATCGTGCTCGGCAATGAAAAAGGGGGCTCCGGCAAGTCGACATTGGCGATGCATGTCGCGGCCGCGCTGATGAATGCCGGGCAGCGCGTCGCCAGCATCGATCTCGATTCGCGCCAGAAGAGCTTCACCCGCTACGTCGAGTTTCGGCGCGACTGGGCCAAGCGCACCGGCCGCGATCTGAAGATTCCGACCCATGCCTGCATCGGCCGCGGATCGACCCTTAAGCTCGACGAGAACGAGGCGATCGAAGCCGGCGAGTTCGCCGATGCGATCGCGGCGATCGAGCAGGCCCACGACTTCGTCGTTATCGACACGCCGGGCGCCGACACCCATCTCACGCGGCTGGCGCATTCTCTGGCCGACACTCTGATCACGCCGCTCAACGACAGTTTCGTCGATTTCGACGTGCTCGGCACCCTCGATCCCATCAACCTCGTGGTGACCGGCGAGGGGCCTTATGCCCAAATGGTGCGGGCGGCGCGCCGGCAGCGCCGTGAGATCGACTTCCTGCGGATGGACTGGGTGGTGGTGCGCAACCGCATGTCGGAGATCGGCTCGCGCCGGGACGGCCTGGTCGGCCAGGGTCTCGAGCAATTGGCGGCCCGGCTCGGCTTCCGCTGCGTCGAGGGCTTTGCCGAGCGGGTCATCTATCGCGAGCTGTTTCCGCGTGGCCTCACCGCCCTCGACGCGGTCGCGATCAGCGAGCCCGGCGCCGCGTCGAGCCCGACCCATGTGAGCGTGCAACAAGAAGTCCTGGCGCTGCTCGAGGGCCTCAAGCTGCCGCTCAACGAGAACGGGCGGCGGCGCTCGGTGGCGCGGCAGGAATGGTTTGCCGCTCAGGGCAGTCCGCTCGAGGTGCACGACTTCATCGGCGCATAAGCGCCTGCGCGTCTGTCCGCCTGCGACCGAACGGCACCGGGGCGGGCATTGCGTCCGGCCTCGATTATCGCCACCTTATGGATCGGCCAAGCGCAGTCGCACGCCCGAGAATGCGACAGATCGACGAGTGCCTGCTCCATGGCGCAAGATCGCAGCGACCGGACCCCGGCCCCGGCGAGCCGGGGCGGTGATCCGACCGAGGCCTCCTCGCGTTCGGACATAGATGCTTTTCTCGCCCAGGTGCGCCGGCTTCCGCGCGACACCGAGCCCGGCAAGCGCGGCCGGCTGATCTTTGCGCTCGACGCCACCATGAGCCGGCAGCCGACCTGGGACACGGCGTGCCGGCTGCAGGCCGACATGTTCCGCGAGGCCGCATCGATCGGAGGTCTCGATATCCAGCTCGCCTACTACCGTGGCCTGGCCGAATGCCGGGTGTCCGGCTGGGTCGGCGAGGCCGAGCGGCTCGCAAAGCTGATGTCGGCCATTGATTGCCGGGGCGGCCGCACCCAGATCGGCAAGATCATCGCCCATGCGGTGCGCGAGACCCGCAAGAGCAAGGTGCAGACGCTGGTGTTCGTGGGCGATGCCATGGAGGAGGAGCTGGACGATCTCTGCCGCTCAGCCGGCGAGCTCGGCCTCCTGTCGGTGCCCGCCTTCATGTTTCAGGAGGGCGGCGATCCGCTCGTCGAGCAGGCTTTTCGGGAGATCGCCCGCCTCACCCGCGGCGCCTATTGCCGCTTCGATCCGGGCGCCGCCCATGAGCTCGCCGCGCTGTTGCGCGCGGCCGCCGCCTATGCGGCCGGCGGCATGCGCGCGCTCGCCGATCTGTCGGCCCGCCGCGATGCGGGCGCGGTCAGGCTGCTGGAGCAGATGAGGTAGGCATGATCCCGAAAAGTGGGAACCGGTTTTCGGAAAAGATCATGCTCAAACGAGAAGCTAGAGCCCTTTTCCGAGTCACTCAAAAAGCTAAAGGGCTCTAGCAATGCCGGAGATCCTGTTCGGAATCGTGGTGCTGGCGCTCTTGCTGTGGGCGAGCAATTCCTTTGCCGCCGTCGATCCGCGCAAGCTCGCCCCGGTGGTGAAATTCGCCGGCGGATTTGGCGCGCTGGGCGGGGCGGCTTTCCTGGCGGCGCGCGGGCAGTTCCAGCTGGCGCTCCCGCTCGGATTTGCCGGATTGGGGTTGCTCGGCTGGGTGCCGGGGGGCTTCGCCGGGTTCGGCGCGCGCACGCAAAAGACGCCCGGACAGACGTCGCGGGTACGCTCCGCTTTCGTGGAGATGGAGCTCGATCACGATACCGGGTCGATGCGCGGGCGCATTCTGGCCGGCCGGCACCAAGGCGTCTCCCTCGACAGCCTCGATGTGGTCACCCTGGTCGACCTCCTGCCGGAGATCGACGAGGAAAGCCGTGCCCTAATGATCGCGTATCTGGACCGCCGGGCGCCCCGATGGCGTGAAGACGCTCAGGGTGACACGGCAGCGGGGCAAGGGAGCCCGCGCCGGAGCGGCAAAATGACTGAAGAGGAGGCTTATCAGATCCTTGGCGTGCAACCGGGGTCGAGCGCCGCGGAGATCGGGCGCGCGCATCGCGCGCTCATGAAGAAACTCCACCCCGACCAAGGGGGGTCGACGTATCTCGCGGCCCGCGTCAATGAGGCCAAGGACGTTCTTCTCCGCCGCCATCGCTGATCACTCCTGCACTCAACAAACTCTACAAGCTCAAAGCGGCTCCGGCTCCGTTCGTGGCACCCTGTCCCTTTTTTTGAATTGCCATCAGTTCTTGATGGTCATGCAGTCGACGTCGTTATGCTTGAGGTAATTGCAGGCCGCTTCGGCCTGGTCCTTGCCGAGCCCGGCGAAGCGGGCGCGGTAGAGCGTGGCGTCACCCTTGCTCACCGTCTCGGTGAACGGGTCGGCGCTCGCCAGAAACTTTGAGGCTTTGCTCTGAACGGCGCTCAGGCGCTGCTTGGCTTCGCCCTCCGCCGGAAAGGCGCCAACCTGGATGATCCAGCCGGCATGAGCTTGAGTCGGCGGAGCCGCGGCGGGCGCGGGGCCGCGCGTTGCCACGGGCGCGACCGGCGCCGCGCTGGGCGGAGGCGGCGCTGCGGCGGCTGCCGGTGCAGCGGCGGCCGGTGCCGGCGTCGGTTCGGCAACCGTTGCGGTCGTCACGTGCGACGGCAGGCCGCCGATTGCGCCCGGGCGCGTTCCGGGTGGCGGGAAGGGGAGCACCGCGGCCTTTGCCGCTGCGGGCGGTTGCGGGATCGCCTGCGTGGTCGCCGGCGCAGGCGGCTCTGACGGGGCGGCCAGCTGGAGCGGCGCGATCGAAGCGGTCTGCATCGCGCTACCGGCCTTCACCATGACGGTCTTGACCAGAACCGGATGGATCGGGTCCTCGGAGCCGACGGCGGGCGCGTTGCGCGGCGCAGGAACCGAATTGGTCGCGGCCCAGCGTGGAACCTGGACGGTGGTGCTGGCTCCCGGATCGGACTTCGACGTCAGGGTGACCGGCACGCTGCCGGCAGAGGCCATCGCATAGCCGAGCGCCGCGGTTTTTGTTTCCGGCTTGGCTTCGGCTTTGGCTTCGGCCTTCGGTTCGGGCTTGGCCGAGCTCAGCGCGAACGGCACGCTGCTCGCGGAAGCGAGCGCAAAGCTTGGCGGAACGGATTTGGTTTCAGGCTTGCCCTTGGCGGCGGACTTGGCATCGGGTTTCGCCTCGGGCTTGGCCGAGGTCACGGTGACCGGCACGCTGCTGGCGGACGCGACCGCATAGGTCGGGGAAGCGGATTTGGCTGCCGCCTTGGTGTCGGGCTTGGAATCGGTCTCGGCGACCAGCGGGGCGGTGTGCTGCACGGATGCAGCCGCGATGTTGTCACGGATCAGCCCGCGCATGCGATCGTCGCGGCTGCCGGCGCTGCTGCCGCCGAACACGACGGCGACCAGGAAACGGTTGTCGCGATGCACCGAGGTCACGATGTTGAAGCCGGAGGCGCTGATGTAGCCGGTCTTGATGCCGTCGACGCCCTCCACGCTGCCGAGCAGGCGATTGTGGTTGCCGATCGCTTCGCCGCGATACTCGAACACGCGGGTCGAGAAATATTTGTAGTAGCGCGGAAAGCGCTCCTGGATGGTGCGGCCCAGCAGCGCCTGGTCGCGTGCGGTGGTGATCTGCTCGCTGTTCGGCAAGCCGGACGCGTTGCGATAGACCGTGTGCGCCATGCCCAGCGCCTGCGCCTTGCGGGTCATGAGCTTGGCGAAGGTTTCCTCGTCGCCGGCGATGTTTTCCGCCACCACCACCGCTGCATCGTTCGCGGAGCGGGTCACGATGCCTTTGATGGCGTCCTCGACCTTGATGGTCTGGCCGTCCCGCAAGCCGAGCTTGGTCGGCGACTGTATGGCGGCATGCTCGGAAACTTCGAGCGAGCTGTCGAGCTTGAGCTTGCCGGCTTCGAGCTGCTCGAACAGGAGATAGAGCGTCATGATCTTGGTGAGCGAGGCCGGATGACGAAGCGCGTCCGGGCTGGAGGCGTGCAGGACAGCGCCCGAATTGCCGTCGACCACGATATCGGAATAGTGCGGCTCCTCGCTGATGGTCTCGCTGCTGCCGGTGCTGCTGCCGGTCTCGCTCGGCTCTACATGCTTGCGGCGGGAGCGAGCGTCCGACGTCTCGCTCGATACCGCGAGAACGGACATCACCGCGATGAGGCTGAAGATTCCCCAGCGAAGCCCGCGCAGGGCTCCGACCCCCCTAGACAACATGCATCCCCCGTCCTTCTTGCCGCTCCGGCCTCCGAGCCGAGCACCAAACCCCTGGCTGCGATCCCTTGACCCGCAAGTGACGAGCCAAAAGAGGCAAAATTCGGATTGGCCTCGCCCTTTGTTAAGCCATTCCAGCCGGACACCGGCCGGTCCCGCACCGGATGCTGGCATCTCGGGGGGCAGACCAACGCTAGGGGAGGGCAATTGCCAAAGCGTTAATCGGCGGGACTCGTTGGGGAGGGTTATATTGCAGTGCAAAATAATTATTGACTTTTGTGCAGTGCAATATACATAATGGTGGCTGTTGGCGAGCGTCGGCGCGAGGACCCAAGGGGTCCCGGGCCTGGCCCAAGACGGGCTGCAGACATCCGGCCGGGCCGGGAAAGGGCAGGAACATGGCGAAGGGCTTCGAGGACATGCAGAAGTTCGGCAAGGACGGTGCCGAGGCGACCATGAAGTCATGGGGCGTTCTGCAGAAGAGCGTTCAGACGATCGCGGTCGAGATGGCGGATTATTCGAAAAAGGCGTTCGAGGATGGCGCCGCGGCGGCCGAGAAGCTGTTGGGTGCCAAGTCGCTCGAAAAGGCAGTCGAGGTGCAAAGCGATTACTTCAAGACCGCCTATGAGGGTTTCGTGTCGCAGTCGGCCAAGCTCGGGGAGCTCTACTCCGATCTGGCGCAGGAAACCTACAAGCCCTTCGAAAGCTACGTGAGCAAGGCGGCCGCGAAGTAGCCGCGTTTCGCCGATCTCCCCGACGCGTTGCAAAGCCCGACCCTCGTTCGGGCTTTTTGCATGAGAGCGCTCCGTGCGCCAGCGCCAGCGCCGGCGCGGCCAAAATCGTCATCTCGACTTGACTCGATGCGGGACCGGCGCGAGTAAGTTGGCGGTGCGAACGCGCTCCACCCCGGTCGATGCGGGCGATCGTGGACCGGCTCGGCGTCTCGCACGATCCTGCGCTTCGTCTGATCTTAACAGTCGCTCGTCACATTGGCTCATCGCTGCCGGAGAGGTCCTGCATGACCGACTTGGATGAGGGCGCCGAGGCGCCGGTCGCCGTAAACGAGGCCCCGGTCGTCGGCGCAAAAAAGGCGAGCAGGATCCAGTGCGCGATCTCCGGCAAGGAGCGTCCGCGCCGCGACCTGATCGCGCTCGATGCGGTTCGACCCAGCCTCGCCGAACGCATCCGGCGAGATCTTCCCGATCTCGCGCCCGATGCGCTCATCAGCCTGGCCGAGCTGGCACGGTTCCGCACCCTGTACGTGGAAGAGCTGCTGCTGGCCGAGAACGGCGAGCTGACAGAGCTCGACCGTCAGGTCGCGGAAAGCATCGCCACTCATGAGACGCTGGCCGAGAACACCGATGAGGAGTTCGAGGAGCAGTGGTCCCTGGCCGAGCGCCTGTCCGATCATCTGGCGAGCTTCGGCGGTAGCTGGACCTTCATCATTCTGTTCGGCGTGGTTCTGGTGGTCTGGATGGGGTTCAATATCGTCGCCCTGGACGCGATCAGGTTCGACCCCTATCCCTACATTCTCCTCAACCTGGTGCTGTCGACGCTGGCCGCCATCCAGGCGCCGATCATCATGATGAGCCAGAAGCGGCAGGAGGCGAAGGACCGGCTGCGGTCCCAGAACGATTACCAGGTGAACCTGAAGGCCGAGCTCGAGATCCGGCATCTGCATGAGAAGGTTGACCACCTGCTGTCGCGCCAATGGACGCGTCTGGCCGAGATCCAGCAGATGCAGCTCGAGCTGATGCACGACCTCGGCCGCCGCAACCGGCGCAGCTGAGCGCGCCACGTCGCCGCACGGGTGCCATGCACGCGGCGGGGCCCGGAACCGGACCGCGCGGCTTGGCGAAGGCCGGTTCTGCCGACCGGCGTGGGCCGCAGAGGCGGTCGGTGCGACAAAAACGGATATTTCGGGTGATCTGCCGCGAATTGTCCGCAATGAGCCGTGATCTTCGAGCCGCTTGGGCGGGCTCGACCCCGGAACGGACCGATCGGCATCGAAATCATGACCGGCGGCGTTGGGCCATCTGGAACCGTGCGCGTGCGATCCCTATGATAAGGAAGTTGAGCGATCCACACCTTTCCCCGCGTCCGAGGACAGTCGACCCGTCAATTAGCCATGAGACCGAGAATTCGCGATAGGATGGCGGCAACGGGCGCGCTGCCGCTGGCGCCCCGCCTGGGCGACGACGATCGAAAGCGCCGCGGCGAGCCCGGGGCGCCCGGAACCTCGGTCATCAGCAAGACCAAGCCGCAGACCAAGCGGCCGAGCCTGTACCGGGTGCTTCTGCTCAACGACGATTACACGCCGATGGAGTTCGTGGTGCATGTGCTTGAGCGGTTTTTCAACAAGAACCAGGAGGCCGCCTACCGGATCATGATGCATGTGCACCAGCACGGGATCGGGGAGTGCGGCATCTACACCTATGAGGTGGCTGAGACCAAGGTAACGCAGGTTATGGACTTTGCCCGCAAACATCAGCATCCTCTGCAATGCGTCATGGAAAAGAAGTGAAGTAAGGTCTGGATAAGGAACTAGCGACCCGGAAAAAAATGCCTCTTGGGGGAAGAAACAGCGCCATGGAAAAGTACCAGGCCAGGCCCATATAACGAGGACACACGGAACCCGATAATGCCCACCTTCTCGCGCAGCTTAGAGCAATCCCTCCACCGGGCCTTGGCGCTCGCCAACGAGCGGCACCATGAATATGCCACGCTCGAGCACCTTCTGCTGGCGCTGATCGACGACCAGGACGCCGCCGCGGTGATGCGGGCCTGCAATGTCGACCTCGACAAGCTGCGCCGCAGCCTCACCGCCTATCTCGAATCCGAGCTGGAGAACCTGGTCAGCGACGGCAACGAGGACAGCAAGCCCACCGCCGGCTTCCAGCGCGTCATCCAGCGCGCCGTGATCCATGTCCAGTCCTCCGGCCGCGACGAGGTCACCGGCGCCAATGTGCTGGTCGCCATCTTCGCCGAGCGCGAGAGCCACGCCGCCTATTTCCTGCAGGAGCAGGACATGACCCGCTACGACGCGGTCAACTATATCAGCCACGGTATCGCCAAGCGCCCCGGCATGTCGGAATCGCGGCCCGTGCGCGGGGTCGACGAGGAGACCGACACCAAGTCCGGCGACGAGCCTAAGAAGAAGGGCGACGCGCTCGATGCCTATTGCGTCAATCTCAACAAGAAGGCGCGCGAGGGAAAGATCGATCCGCTGATCGGCCGCGAGGCCGAGATCAACCGCACCATCCAGGTGCTGTGCCGCCGGCAGAAGAACAACCCGCTGTTCGTCGGCGACGCCGGCGTCGGCAAGACCGCGATCGCCGAGGGCCTGGCGCGCCGCATCGTGCATGGCGAGGTGCCCGACGTGCTCAAGGGCGCGACCGTGTTCGCCCTCGACATGGGAACGCTGCTCGCCGGTACCCGCTATCGCGGCGATTTCGAGGAGCGCCTCAAGCAGGTGATCAAGGAGCTCGAGGCCTATCCGGGCGCCATCATGTTCATCGACGAGATCCACACCGTGATCGGTGCCGGCGCCACCTCGGGGGGCGCCATGGACGCCTCCAACCTGCTCAAGCCGGCGCTCGCGTCCGGCACCGTGCGCTGCATCGGCTCCACCACCTACAAGGAATACCGGCAGTATTTCGAGAAGGATCGTGCGCTGGTGCGCCGGTTCCAGAAGATCGACATCAACGAGCCCTCGGTCGAGGACGCCATCAATATTCTCAAGGGGCTCAAGCCGTATTTCGAGGATTATCACAAGCTCAAATATACCGGCGAAGCGATCAGGGCGGCGGTGGAGCTTTCCGCCCGCTACATCCACGACCGCAAGCTGCCCGACAAGGCGATCGACGTGATCGACGAGTCGGGCGCCGCCCAGATGCTGCTGCCCGAGAGCCGGCGCAAGAAGACCATCGGCATCAAGGAGATCGAGACCACCATCGCCACCATGGCGCGGATACCGCCCAAGACGGTGTCGAAGGACGACGCGGCGGTGCTCCAGCATCTCGACCAGACCCTCAAGACCGTGGTCTACGGTCAGGACAAGGCGATCTCGGCGCTGTCGGCCTCGATCAAGCTGGCGCGTGCCGGCTTGCGCGAGCCGGAGAAGCCGATCGGCTGCTATCTGTTCTCGGGTCCGACCGGCGTCGGCAAGACCGAGGTCGCCAAGCAGCTGGCCGCCTCGCTTGGCGTCGAGCTGATCCGCTTCGACATGTCGGAATACATGGAGCGGCACACGATCTCGCGCCTGATCGGCGCCCCTCCGGGTTACGTGGGCTTCGACCAGGGCGGCCTGCTGACCGACGGCGTCGACCAGCATCCCCATTGCGTGCTCCTTCTCGACGAGATCGAGAAGGCGCATCCCGATCTGTTTAACGTGCTGTTGCAGATCATGGATCACGGCAAGCTGACCGACCATAACGGCAAGCAGGTCGATTTCCGCAACGTGATCCTGATCATGACCACCAACGCGGGCGCCGCCGATCTCGCCAAGCAGGCCTACGGCTTCACCAGGCACAAGCGCGAGGGCGACGACGTCGAGGCGATCAACCGCATGTTCGCGCCCGAGTTCCGCAACCGCCTGGACGCCATCATCACCTTCGCGCATCTCAGCCCCGAGATCATCGCCCAGGTGGTGGAGAAGTTCGTGCTGCAGCTCGAGGCGCAGCTGAGCGACCGCGACGTCACCATCGAGCTGTCGGAGGACGCCGCCAAGTGGCTCATCAAGCACGGCTATGACGAGCACATGGGCGCCCGCCCGATGGCGCGCACCATCCAGGAGACGATCAAGAAGCCGCTCGCCGACGAGGTGCTGTTCGGCAAGCTCAAGTCGGGCGGCCATGTGCGGGTGATCGTGATTCCGGACGAGGAGACCGGCGGCGAGAAGCTCGGCTTCGAATACCTCGAAGGCCCGGTGACGCCGAAGCCGGAGAAGATCCCGCAGCCGCACGCCAAGCCCAAGCGCCGCTCCGGCCCGCCGCGCCGCAAGCCGACGGGCCCCAAGGGCGGCGGCGACGACAAGCCGCCGCACCGCGGCTCGGTGCCGAAGGTGCCGTTGGTGAAGGTGTAGGGGGCGCGGGCCAAAAGCAACCGCTCGCTCGCATTGCAGTAGCATTCGACTCGTCTTCACCGGTGGCGGAGATGGCGAAAGTCGTACCGCAGGCGATACCAGACCCAGGTCCAGGGCCACTCATACCGGCGGTACAGCACCCGGCGATGGTGTGCCGGCGCGGATTTCTTGGTCGCGTCGGCCTTGGGCGTATCCGCCTTGGCAGCTGGCGGCTGTTCGGCTTCGGGAGCGGGCGTGGTTGATGGCTGCTCTTGTGCCGACGCCGATGCCAATCCCAATCCCAATCCCAATCCCAATCCCATGAACGCTGTCAGGACGGACGCGGTCAGGATCTTCTTCAGCATGATTCTCTCCGTGCAGCAAAGCGTCCGCCGACGTGCCGATACGCACTTGATCGGGATCGGGTTGCGCAATGCCCTGCCAGAATCGCCCTTGCTGATAAAAGCCTGAATTGCTTTTTGATAGAAGCCTGATTTCACGGCGCCAGCTGTGGGGACGGCGCGCCGATCCGGCGGCCGTAACGTCCGCTTCCTGGCCGTTGCTGACGCTCCGCCGGCGTGGACGGGTGTCTGCTTTCCCGGCCCAAGCGAGCCCTCGATCCACCAAGGAAATCTCGCGATCCCCTGTCGAGCTCTCGTCTCGCCCTACGCTGCCTTCGATTTCTGAACGGCCTTGGCGGCGTCGCGGATCACGTTCAGCACGGCATCCGGTTGGGAGAGCATCGGGACGTGGCTGGCGCGCAACTCGACGGTTGTGGCGCCCATGCGCTTCGCAACGAAGCGGTGCAGCTCGGGTTGGACGGTGTGATCTTCGGTGGTCGCGATGTACCAGCTCGGTTTCGTCCGCCAGGCGACCCCATCGGCCTTTTGCGTGAACAAGTCGGGCACGGGCACGGCCTGGGTCGCCCAGACCAACTTCTGCTCCGCCTCGGGCAGATCACCTGCGAAACATCCGATACCGTCGGGCTTGAGCCAGATCCGTCCATCGGCGATCTCGATGTGGGAGAAGACGTCCGTGACGGGAAACTTCTGCTGCTGGCTTTGCGAGGTTTCGATCTCGTCGGGTGCGAGTGCCGCGATGTAGACCAGGGCGGCGACCCGGTCGTCTGTCCCCGCATGCGTGATCAGGGTACCGCCGTAAGAGTGCCCGACAAGGACCACAGGGCCGCTGAGCCGGCCGAAGCAACGGGTGACGCAGTCGATGTCCGTTTTCAAGGAGTCCAGACCGTGCTGGGAGCAGATCACCTCGTGCCCATCCGCCTGCAGCGCGGGGATCAGCTTCTGGAAGCATGAGCCATCGGCCCAAAGCCCGTGGGCAAATACGATACCTGGTTTCTTCTGTGCTGGCATGGTCCATTCCTTGCGCGTTTTCGCCGGGTTTGTTCGGAAACTCGGATGATTGGTTGTGCCCGATGGTGCGGGGCGAGCAGAAATTAGGGAGCCTCCGACAATCGTCACAAGGTCATAAATGCCACTAATTCAGCCATCCCGCGTGCATGACTCCCCTTTGCAGACAGGCCCGCACGCTCTGCGAGCAGCATAACGATATGGCGGTAGCCAGCCTGCTCGGGAATTGGATCGACGAGCCAAAACCCGCCCTGGTTGCTGCTCGAGGCAAGCCGCGTCAATGGACGCTCTGCATAGCGCCGTGCAACGGGATTGAACCAACTTTGTGTCCAGAATACTCTCAACTGCACCTGATATCCCCACGGGAGGTCAACATCGTATCTGTCGGTCTTCTGCTGCCGCCAAGGTTTGCGAATTTGAGCTTTGCGCCGCTTGCCGTATTCGAGGCGGCAAATATGGTCCTTGGTGAAGGGCTCTACGACATGCACGTCGTGTCGGCATCCGGCGGCCAGATCCTGAATTCGTTTGGCATGCGGGTCGAGACCGAGCGTGGCGATGATGTTGCGCTGGATACGCTTCTGGTTGGAGCGCCGCCCGATATCGCCAAGCCCGCTGCGGACGTGATCGATTTTCTGCATCGTGCCGCGGCGAGCACGCGGCGCATCGCGGCAATCTGTGTCGGCGCCTTCATCCTGGGCGAGGCGGGGCTTCTCGATGGTCGCCGCGCGACCACGCATTGGCTCTTCGGCCAGGAGCTGCAGCGCCGCTACCCAAAAACACGTGTGGAGGTGGATCGGATCTTCATCGCCGACGGGCAAATCTGGACGTCGGCCGGCATGACAGCCGGCATCGACCTCGCGCTCGGTCTCGTGGAGCGCGATCTCGGTCCCGACAAAGCGCGCGAGATCGCGCGCATGATGGTCCTGCATCACCGACGCGCAGGCGGTCAATCGCAACATTCGGCGCTTCTGGACCTGGATAGGGAGGTGCGGTCCGACCGCGTGCAAGTGGCCCTGCAATATGCGCGGCGGAATCTGTCGGGCGACCTGTCGGTCGAGCGCCTCGCGGCCGTCGCCTGCCTCAGCCCACGTCAGTTCAGCCGCCTGTTTCGGCTCGAGACCGGGGTCTCGCCGGCGAAGGCGGTCGAGAATCTCCGTCTCGAAGCCGCGCGGTTTTTGCTGGAGCAGGGCCGCTTGCCGATCGAGACGATCGCTTTCGACACCGGCTTCGGCGACAGGGAAAGGATGCGGCGCAGCTTCTTGCGCGCGTATGATCAAAGCCCGCAGTCCATTCGCAAGCAGACGGATCCGCTCGTGGCGATCTGACGCGTCAGCCATTCGGAGGCCGAAGGCATGGGCGGTCGGCCCGCACGGCCTCTCCGATGCGGCCCGCTACTTCGGCTTTATGGACCTCACCTCCAGCCCTTTGATGCCGAGGGAAGCCGTCGAATAAAGCACCACCGCCACCGTGTATTCCGGCAAAAAGTCAGGACTGAGAATCCGCACCGTGAACGTGCTTCCGGCCGGCTCAGCCGGCTGGGCACTGGGACCGGCAGGGTTTTGCTCCCGGTAGCCGATCAGGTCCCAATCCGCGTCCCCGATCGCTCCGTCGCAGCTGATGGTCACCTCGAAAGGGGCGCCGACCACCGCGTCGGTCTGCACGACGATCTTGGTCGCGAACGCAAAGCGTGGCCTATCCGATCTGATCTCGGATTGGACGTAGCGCAGCCCGGATGATCCGGTCGGAAAGCTGGCGATGACCACCGCGCCCAGCGCCAGGCCCAACGCGAACGCGAGCAAGAACCCCAGCCAGAATTCGACTTTGCCAAACCGCGTCCAAAATGCCGACATCGGACCACCCTTGGAACAAAATACCTGCCGGTGCAATCTCATCGGGCAGCCTAGCCCGGGTTAGGTTCACATAGGAGCGTCCAAACCGGTCCTGACGCGTGCTCCCGATGGCAGGTGCCACCCCCCTCGACAATCCCGCGCCGCCGCGCCAAGCTTGCGCAAGCGTTTCAAACGAGAGGGAGGTGCCCATGACGATGACCCGCAGGCTTGCGCTGTTGGCGCCCGCGACCGTTGCGCTCGGCGCGGCCGCATTTTCGTCCACGCCGGCGCGCGCGGCGATGAAGACCGAATCCATCGATTACAGCCACGGTAACACCAAGCTCAAAGCCCACGTGGCCTACGACGACAGTGTAACCGGCAGGCGCCCGGCCATCTTCATGGTGCACGCGCGCGATGGCTTGACCGATTTCGCCAAGCGGCAGGCTGAGGAGTGGTCGAAGCTCGGCTATTACGTCTTCGCCACCGACATGTTCGGCATGCTGCCGAAAAATATCGAGGAGATCACCGCGCAGACCGACATACTCCGTAACGACCGCGGGCTCATGAAGGCGCGCGCCCAAGCCGGCTTCGATATGCTTGCCAAGCAACCGCTGGTCGATGCCACGCGCATCGCGCTGATCGGCTATTGCTTCGGCGGTACGGTCGGGGTCGAGTTCGGTTCGACCGGCGCGCCGCTCGCCGCCAATGTCGCGATCCACGGCTCGTTCGGCGGTCACGCCGCCGGCTGGGCGAAGAATGCCAAGGGCATGTATCTCATCCTGCACGGCGCCGAGGATCCGAACTATCCGACCGAGTTCAGCAAGGTGGTCGATGAACTCAAAGGCGCCAAGACGCCGTTCGAGGTCGAGCTTTATAGCGGCACGGCACACGGCTTCTCACAACCGAAGAACAAGGCGGAAGAACGGGCCATCACGCAGGCCAAGGCGACCACCGGGCGCACGCTGAAGGAGCTGTTCGGGGTGTGAACGCGCCCCGAGCGCCTGCAGGCAATGGTTGGTCGCTGATCGGCCCGAGCCTGTCCGCTTTGTGAGTCGGCACTGTCCGCCCCCAGCGGATTTTGTTGAAGGTCAGGTTGGGCGCGGCGGCTGCGGAGTGATGCCTGCTGCCGTGCCTCCTTGAGGGCTGTAGAAGGGCGCGAGGTGCCGGCGCACACCCAGCTCGACGAACCGGTCGATTGCCCGTGGCAGATGATCCGCCGGCACGTGGCGCTCCAGGCTGAAGCCGAGGCTCAGCGGCTGGTGCAGCACTGTTCGCTCACCATCATACACGTCTCCCGTCGTCAGCACGGAATCAGGCGGGAATCACGGCTTCAACTATTTTTTTTCAACGAAATCGACCCAACAGATGTTGGATGTTTGGCCACATCCTGGGTTTGGACGGCCGTTTGGGAAGTATCGCGGAACTGCGGCTGGAGCTGTTATGCTGCCCTCACCGTCCAAGCCGAGGAACTGCCCCCATGACCGAGAGTATCCACGGTGAAGGGACCGCTTCTGAGCTGCGAGATCGGGTGGCCGAGCTCATCGAGCAACAGACGGCCATGTCGGAGGTGCTGCGCGCCATTGCGAGCTCACCGCACGATATGCAGCCCATCTTCGACGCCATCCTCGACAGCGCCACACGTCTCTGTCGTGCAGATGTAGGCAGCTTACGTCTCTCCGAAGAAAGCGACCTTCGTCTTGTGGCGGCGCGAGGGGACCCCTTTTTGGTTCGTCAGGTGTGGTCATCATTCCCGGTGCTCGCAGAAAAGGGGAGCCATCTAAGTCGATTAGCCACGCGCAGGTTACCCACCCACATCCCCGACTTGGCAGCAGTTGATGGCGACCTTCGGGATGATTATTGGATCACGGTGGTGAACTCAGGTTTTCGATCGGGCCTGGTTGTGCCGTTGCTTAAAGCCAATGAGTTAGTCGGGATAATTACTCTGGGCCGCAAACAACTGCAGCCGTTCACCGACAATCAGATTTCCTTATTCCGGGACTTCGCCGCGCAAGCCACCATTGCCTTGGAGAGCACCCGTCGCGAGCGGCAATATCGCGAGATGCAGAGCGAGCTGGCGCATGCCAACCGCGTCGCTACCATGGGACAGCTCACCGCCTCGATCGCTCATGAAATCAAGCAGCCTATTGCGACGGCGCGCAACAACGCCCGTGCGGCTCTGAATTTTCTGGACCAAAGCCCACCCGATGTGGCGGAGGTGAGGGAGGCGCTCACCTGCATTGTGAACGACACCGATAGAACCGGCGACGTCGTCGACCGGATCGGGTCTCTCATCAAAAAAGCGCCACCCCGGAGGGAGGTCGTCGACCTCAACGCGGCGATCCTGGAGGTGACCGCCCTGATCCACAGCGAAGCGGTCAAGACCGGCGTCACGGTGGGCACGCAACTGGCGGACGAGTTGCCACGCATCCGATGCGACCGCGTGCAACTGCAACAAGTGATGTTGAACTTGATCGTCAATGCCATCCAGTCGATGAGTGGCGTCGAGGACGGCAACCGCGAGTTACACATCAGCACCGTGAAAATCGAGCCGGAGGGCGTGTGCGTTGCGGTGCGGGATACCGGCCATGGGCTGCGCCCGGAGAGCCTGCCGCGTCTCTTTGAGCCTTTCTACACGACAAAGCCCGACGGCATGGGCATGGGCCTCTCGATCTGCCGCTCGATTATCGAAACCCATGGGGGGCGGCTGTGGGCAACCGGGTGCGAGCCGCGGGGTGCTCAATTTCAGTTTACGATTCCCGCTGACTGAGCCGCCAATCCGTGATTGATATCACTTATTGGTCCAGGGCAGACGTTGGATGTTTGCCGCATCTTCGGTTTGGAAGGCCGCTGGGGAGCTATCGCGGAACAGCGGCTGGAGCTGTTATGCTGCCCGCACCGTCCAAGCCGAGGAACTGCCCTCATGACCGAGAGTATCCACGGTGAAGGGACCGCTTCTGAGCTGCGAGATCGGGTGGCCGAGCTCATCGAGCAACAGACGGCCATGTCGGAGGTGCTGCGCGCCATTGCGAGCTCGCCGCACGACTTGCAGCCCATCTTCGACGCCATCCTCGACAGCGCCACACGTCTCTGTCGTGCAGAGACAGGCAGCTTACG
The DNA here is from genome assembly GCA_036498625.1 of Xanthobacteraceae bacterium. Classification (GTDB taxonomy): domain Bacteria; phylum Pseudomonadota; class Alphaproteobacteria; order Rhizobiales; family Xanthobacteraceae; genus VAZQ01. The sequence continues at coordinate 43,810 of DASYFD010000110.1, forward strand.
TCTCTTCGAAGAAAGTGGCCTTCGTCTCGTGGCGATGCGAGGGGACCCCTCTTTGGTTAATCAGGTGTGGTCTTCATTCCCAGTGCTCGGCAAGGAGAGTTTTCTGACTCGATTGGCCACAAGCAGGTTACCCGCGCACATCCCGGACTTGACAGCACTTGAAGGCGAACATCGGGATGATCTTTGGATCACGTGGGTGAACAGAGGTTTTCGAACGAGCTTGGTTGTGCCGTTGCTCAAAGACATTGAGATAATCGGGGTAATCAGTCTGGGCCGCACACGGGTACAGCCGTTCACCGACAAGCAAATTTGCTTATTCACGGACTTCGCCGCGCAAGCCACCATTGCCTTGGAGAACACCCGTCGCGAGCGGCAATATCGCGAGATGCAGAGCGAGCTGGCGCATGCCAACCGCGTCGCTACCATGGGCCAGCTTACCGCCTCGATCGCTCATGAAATCAAGCAGCCTATTGCGACGGCACGCAACAACGCCCGTGCGGCTCTGAATTTTCTGGACCAAAGCCCACCCGATGTGGCGGAGGTGCGGGAGGCGCTCACCTGCATTGTGAACGACACCGATAGAACCGGCGACGTCGTCGACCGGATCGGGTCTCTCATCAGAAAAGCGCCAGCCCGCAAGGAGGTCGTCGACCTCAATGCGGCGATCGTGGAGGTGACCGCCCTGATCCGCAGCGAAGCGGTCAAGACCGGCGTCACGGTGGGCACGCAACTGGCAGGCGGGTTGCCCCGCATCCAGTGCGACCGGGTGCAACTGCAACAAGTGATGTTGAACTTGATCGTCAATGCCATCCAGTCGATGAGGGGCGTCGAGGACGGCAACCGCGAGTTACACATCAGCACAGTGAGTATCGAGCCAGAGGTCGTGTGCGTCGCGGTGCGGGATACCGGTGGTGGGCTGCGCCCGGAGAGCCTGCCGCGTCTCTTTGAACCCTTCTACACGACGAAGCCCGACGGCATGGGCATGGGCCTCTCGATCTGCCGCTCGATTATCGAAGCCCATGGGGGGCGGCTGTGGGCAACCAGGTGCGAGCCGCGGGGTGCTCAATTTCAGTTTACGATCCCCGCTAACTGAGCCGCCATCCGTGTTCGTTGTCGTTGATGGGCCCTTGCCGGAAGTTCCGCTCGCTATGCGCCCTTGGATCACCCCGTGGTGTTGGAAACACCTCTGTTGACTTCCCGATGGCGCGCGGCTGACTATGATCCCGGGCCCGTGGAAAATCGCGCGGTCCGGCACGCACGTCTGGACATAATCTGGCAACGTCAAATCCGCACGGGAGGAACTAGATGAGGCATACAATCGCGCTGACGCTGATGGTCGGCATCGCGGCCGGCATGTTGACGATAATCTCGCAAGATCGGGGCTACACCCAGGGCGCCGCCCCCAATGCGGTGCCCAATCCGTACAAGATGCTGGACACCTGGGCGCAACTCCCTGCCGACCGGAAGCTCGGCGGCGTCATCAAGGCTCAAGTCGATCACAGCGACGGCAAGAGCATCTGGGTTTTCGACCGCTGCGGGTCGAACGAATGCACCAATTCGACGGTAGCGCCGCTCATGAAGTTCGATGCGTCCGGCAAGTTCGAGCGGGCGATCGGCGCCGGCCTGTTCGCCGTGTCGCATGCTCTCTATGTGGACCGCGAGGGAAATGTCTGGGCCGGCGATCAGATCGCCAGGAACGGCAAGGGCGCCGACCTGATCAAGTTCAGCCCGGACGGCAAGGTGCTGATGACGATCGGCAAGCCCGGGATGCCGGGCAACGGTCCGGCCTATCTGAGCAGCGTGAGTTGCGTCGTCGTCGCCCCCAACGGCGACATCTATGTCGGCGACGGGCACGGCACCGGGACCAACGATCGCATCGTGAAGTACGCCAAGGACGGGACATTCGTCGCCGCCTGGGGCAAGCATGGCAGCGCGGAGGGCCAGATCGATACGCCGCATGGCATCGCTCTCGATTCGGCGGGACGAGTCTATGTGGCCGACCGCGTCAACAACCGAATCCAGATCTTCTCGCCGGACGGCAAGGTGGTCGCCGAGTGGAAGCAGTTCGGTCGGCCGAGCGACGTCGTCATCGACAAGAATGACATGATCTACGTGAACGACGCGCAATCGACCGACAAGATCAATCCGGGGTTCCAGCAGGGGATCCGGGTCGGCAGCGTCAAGGACGGAAAGGTCACGGCTTTCATTCCACAGACGGACCCGGTCCTCGGAGCGCCCGAAGGCATCGGAGCCGACGACGACGGAAACATCTATGGTGCCTATCAGGCCCAAGGCATGGTGCGAAAGTTCGTAAAAAACTGACAGGCTTGCCAGTTGCGAACGGGCGCCGTCACGGAGGACCCAAGGTCCCCGTGACGGTGCCGCGCTCGTCATGGCCGGGCATAGCCCGCGAAGACGGGCGTAAACGCCCTTGTGTCCCGGCCACTCACGTCTTGCTGTGGCGCGAAAGACGTGGATGCCCGGCTCAAAGGCCGGGCATGACGAAGGAGAGATTGTGCGTCAATGCGACGGGAATCCGCTTTAGCAGACCTTCGTCTGCTTGACCCAGCCGCGCAAATCAGACTATTCGGGAAATTGAAACTGCAGAATGCTGCCCGGCCGGATCTCCGCGCCGGGTTTTTGATTCCGTAGTGCCGTTGCGGCGGCCCCGATGCACTCATCTAGGCCTGCGTCGGCCGCATGGCTCTGGCGCCATTGGTGACGCCTTTGTTTAGGGATTGTATTTTCAATGGACCGCGCCGTGGAGCCATGCATTCCCGCCTGGTCATTCGCCGATCGGGCGGGCACTGCCGTAGCGCCGATTGCGCGGCGTGTTGCGCCGTGGAAAGCAGGGGCGGTTCTTGCCATGTCACCGATTCCGCCGATCAGCCCGCCACCATCGCCCGCCGCGATCTTCTTCGCCGGCTGGCGCGCGGCCTGGACCTCCGTCTTTGCCCTGGTGCTCATCGGCACCTTTGTGGGGGTGGGCGCGCTGGCGCACGAATATGGCTTCAGCCTGACCTGGGTGCTGCTCTCGACCTTGCTGATCTGGGCCGCTCCCGCGCAGGTGATTTTGCTCTCGGCACTGGGCGCCGGCGCGACCCCGCTCGAGGCCGCGCTTGCAGTGGGTCTCAGCGGGGTGCGGCTTCTGCCCATGGTGGTTTCGCTGCTGGCGCTCATCAAACAGCCGGACACACGCGCACGCGATCTCATTCTGCCTGCTCATCTCACCGCGGTGAGCATGTGGGTGGAAGCGTTGCGCCTGGTGCCTTCGCTGCCGCGCGAGCAACGCATCCTCTTCTGCAACGGGCTCGGCGTCGCCTTCATGGTCGCCGCCCATGGTGGCGCGATGCTGGGTTTCTATCTGGCGGCTTCGCTGCCGGTGCTGCTGACTGCGGGCTTGTTGTTCCTCACGCCGATGTCGTTTCTGGTCTCGACCGCCCGCAACGCCAGGCTCCTGGTTGATCGGCTGGCGCTGGTCTTCGGTCTGCTGCTGGGTCCGCTGCTTGCCTATTGGCAAATCGGGCTCGACTTGATGTGGACCGGGTTCATCGCCGGCACTTGCGCGTATGGGATCCATCGCTTGCGCGGAGCGTGGCGATGAACGGGCTCGCCGATCTTGCGCCTTATCTGGTGCTGATCGCGGCGGGCTTCCTGCCCAACGAGGTCTGGCGCATGCTCGGCATCGTGGTGGCGCACGGCCTCGACGAGGGCTCCGAGCTGGTGGTCTGGGTGCGGGCGGTCGCCACCGGCTTGTTGGCCGGGGTGGTGGCCAAGATCATCCTGTTCCCGCCGGGCGGCCTCGCCGACGTGGGCCTCCCGGTTCGGCTCTTGGCCATGGCGGCCGGATTTGCCGTTTTTCTGGCGGTGCGTCGGTCGGTCTTGGCCGGGGTTGTGGCCGGGGAGGCGGTGCTAATCCTGGGGGCGTTCTGGCTCGCCGGTTGATGGAAGCCGCTCTGAGGGTGACTTTTTACAAAACGAATTCGATTTCATCAGTGAAATCAGCAAAGGCTCACTGCCGCTCGTGCGGGCTTCGCCCGGCGCCCGGCGACGTCGGGGCCATTATGGAATCCACCCCCGGTTCCGGCGCTCTGCATTCGGGCTCGGCGGTGATACTTCGCAACGCACAACTTTATTCTGGCCCTCAGCCGATGAGCCGACGGCATGCCAATCCGTCGCCACAAGCATAGTAGTAACAATAGGTTAATCGGCGAAGGCCGGCGCGGATTTGCCCGCCTTGCCGCTGGAGAAAAGATCACTATATTGTGCAATGCACAATTAGCCCAACTGTCCTACACCCGGGCCCAGACCAGCAGCAAAGAAGGACATTATGCGAATTCTCCCTCCCGCAATCGCCGCCATCCTGGCGATCGCCGCGATTCTTCCGGTTGTCGCTCAAACCGTTCCCGCCGACTCCTCGCACGTTGCGTCCCTGCGATGTGTGCAGTTCGCTATGGTCCGCGAGCACCGGCACAACCCCGCCGGCTGGCCGACGGACTGCGACTCGCGGCTGTGGCCGCAATCGAAGAGGGGATAGCCGCAGGCTGCGCTGCGGCCAGCGAAGTCGTCATCGCGTCAGAGGCAGCAGCGGTGGCTCGTCGCCGGGCTTGCCGGCGGCCTTTTGTACGATCAGCGCCATGGAGACCAGATCGTAGTAGCCGATGATCCCGATCACATCCATGACGCCGCGCTCGCCGAAATGGGCGACGGCCGCCTTGAAGGTCGCGTCGCTGACGTTGCGGTCGCGATACAGCTCCGTGCAATAATCATAGAGCGCTGTCTCATCGTCTTTCATGCCTTGCGGCCGGTTGCCGGCGCCGAGATCGACCAGAATCTGGCGGTCGAGCCCGCCCTTGATGGCGAGCGGATAGTGCGCCCGCCACTCGTAGAGCTGCGACCACTGGCGCGCCGCGATCATGATCGCAAATTCGCTCAGGCGCGGGGGCAGCGAGCTGTTGAAGCGGACGAAGTCGCTGACCTGCAGCAGCAGGATGCCGAGCGCGGGGCTGCGCGCATAGGCGTTGAACGGTCCGGTGTTGAGCTGGTTGTTGCGCGGCGGCGTGCTGAGCATCGTGGCCATCGTCTGCTGCTCCGGCGTCAGCTGGTCGAGGCGAAGCTCGGAAAAGCGGTCTTGCGGACGGTCCTGCGCCTGGGCGCCGAAGCACAGCGCTGCCATCAAGGCACCGCCGGCGGCGCTTCGCATGATCTGGGTCAATTGCATCTGGTTTGCCTCCCTGGATTGGCACTGCCTGAATGCTATCACGGCCCCCGGAGCTTCCCACTTGCCGCACGCGGCGGAGATTTTGGGGCGCGCGCGCTCGGGAATGCGCTTCTGACTGAAAATCCGGCCTCGCCGATTAAAAATTGTGCAGTCGCCCTTTGTCTGGGTGCGACCATCCGACGCTCCCCCCTCCGGGGCCGGACCGCTGTTCGAGAAGTCCTTTATTTCCGGCCATTTCCCGCATCGCCACCGGACATGGCACGAGGTTTGATTCCTTGTGCGCCGGCATTGCCCGCGGGGGCTGAGACTTCGCGCGGTGAAGCACTGTCGAGGCCGCCTGAACCTGCACCCGCGGGCCGGGCCTAAGGGGGGATCGAACCCATGAAGATCGTCATGGCCATCATCAAGCCATTCAAGCTCGACGAGGTCCGAGACGCTCTGACCGCGACCGGCGTGCACGGGATGACCGTCACGGAGGTCAAAGGTTACGGGCGTCAGAAGGGCCATACCGAAATCTACCGCGGCGCCGAATACGCGGTGAGCTTCCTGCCGAAGATAAAGATCGAGGTCGCGGTCGCGAGCGACCAGGTCGACAAGACGGTCGACGCCATCACCGGCGCCGCCAAGACCGGGCAGATCGGGGACGGCAAGATTTTCGTCCTCGACCTCGAAAGCGCCGTGCGCATCCGCACCGGCGAAACCGACGCTGCGGCCATCTGAACCCGCACCTTACCGTCTACGGACAGGAGAAAACCATGACGTTCAAGAAGCCTACACGTGCGGGGCTGGCGGCTTTCATATTCGCGGTCCTTCTCGGCATTTTCCTCAACTTCTCTACGGTCACCTCCTCCTACGCGCAGGAGCCGGCGGCGGCACCTGCGGCCGAAGAATCCGGGCCGGCAGTGGAGACGCTGGCGTGCGATTCGAAGGTCCAGAAGGAATGCTCGCCCAATTCCGGCGACACCGCCTGGATGCTCACCTCGATGGCCATCGTGCTGATGATGACCATTCCGGGCCTCGCCTTGTTCTACGGCGGCATGGTGCGCAAGAAGAACGTGGGCGACACCGTG
>DASYFD010000111.1:0-16146 GCA_036498625.1 Xanthobacteraceae bacterium
ATCACCGGGACGCAGTTTCCGTTCGTGCCCTATCGCGGCACCGGTCCGGCCTTGAACGACCTGATCGCCGGCCAGATCGACCTGATCATCGACCAGACCTCCAATTCCATGGCGCAGGTGCAGGCCGGCACCGTCAAGGCGTTTGCGGTCACCGCCAAGGCGCGGCTGGCGGCGGCGCCCGACATTCCGACCGTGGACGAGGCCGGCATCCCCGGGCTCTACATCTCGGTCTGGTATGGGCTGTGGGTGCCGAAGGGAACGCCGCGCGACATCATCGCCAAGCTCAACGCGGCCGCGGTCGACGCCATGGCGGATCCGACGGTGCGCAACCGCATGATGCAGCAAGGCCTCGAGGTTCCGCCGCGCGACCAGCAGACCCCGGAGGCGCTCGGCAGCCTGCAGAAGGCCGAGATCGAGAAATGGTGGCCGATCATCAAGGCGGCGCATATAGCGGGCGAGTGAGGTCGCGCCTCAGCTTTCGAGCCCGGCCTGCAGCCGCGTGAACAGCGGATTTTCGCGCGCGAACACATAGCCGAGATCCGCCACCGCGACATTCTCGGCCCCATGCTGGCGCAGGAAGCTCGCCAGCGCATGCACGTGTGCGGGCGGACAGTGCAGCGTCACCATGCCGGATGAGGTCGGTCCGCCGAACGGGCTTTCCACCCCGAAGCGCAGCTTGGCCTGCGCCAGCAGCGCCTCGTCGCAGGCTACGAACCGGGTGCGCACTTCCCGATAGGCGCGCGCGCGGGCCTGCGCGGCGATGCGGTCGAGCACCAGACGCGCGATCTCGAGCTCGTGCGCGCCCCAGTGGGCGGTGCGGGCCGCCACCAGATTGGCTTGCGAGCGCAGGATCAAGCCGTCGTCGATCACCTTGAGGGCGTTGGCCGCCAAGGTGGTGCCGGTAGTGGTGATGTCGACGATGAGCTCGGCGGTGCCGGCGGCGGGCGCGCCTTCGGTCGCGCCGGTGCTTTCGACGATCCGGTAGTCGGTGATGCCCTGCTCGGAAAAGAACGCCCGCGTCAGGTTCACGTATTTGGTCGCCAGCCGCATCTTGCGGTCGTGCTTGAGCCGGAACGCGGTCGCGACGTCGTCGAGATCCGCCATGCCGTGCACGTCGATCCAGGCTTGCGGCACCGCCACCACCACATTGGCATGGCCGAACCCCAGCGCGTCGATGAACACGATCTTGGCGTCGACGTCGGGAATCATCTCGCGCAGCAGGTCCTCGCCGGTGACCCCGAAATGGACGGCGCCTTGCGCCAGCAGCTGGGCGATCTCGGCGGCCGACAGATAGGCGACCTCGATGCCGGGCAAATCCGCGATGGTGCCGCGATAATTGCGGGCGCCGCGCGGCTTCACGAGCTCGAGACCGGAGCGGGCGAAGAATGCGTGGGCGTTCTCCTGCAGCCGGCCTTTGGCCGGCATGGCGATCACGAAGGGGGCGCTCATGTGAGGCCCTCCCGCGCCGCGAGGCGCTCGATCCAGACCGCGAAGCCCACCGCCGGGATCGGCGCCGGGCTGCCGATCCGGGTGAGCAACCCGTCATAGCGCCCGCCCGCGACCAGCTGGCCGAGGTCGCGCGCGCCGGCATCGTGCAGCTCGAACACGAAGCCGGTGTAATAGTCGAGGCCGCGCCCGAAGGCGGTGGAGAACCGGATGTGGGCGACATCGATGCCGCGCGCGGCCAGGAAGCCGGTGCGGCTCTCCAGCAGATCGAGCGCGCCGTCGAGCGCGATGCCGGCGTCCTGCGCCAGCGCCCGCAGCTCGGAGGCCGCCTCATCGGGCTCGCCCGCGATGGCGAGGAACCGCTCGATCAGGGCGCGGGTCTCGCGCGGCAGTGAGGTCTGCACGCTCAGGGTGGCCTGCTCGAGAAAGCGGTCCGCGATCTCGCCCACCGAGCGGCCGCCGACCGCGCTGATGCCGGCGATCGAGAGCAGGTCGGTGACCAGCGCATGGGCGGCGCCCGGATCGGAGCCGGCGAGCGCCGCCAGCATGCCCTGATATTCGGGGCGGGTGTGCCCGGTCGAGATGGTCAGGCGGTCGAGGTCATGCGCCAGCGAGGACTTGTGATTGAAATCCTTTACCAGCCGCCGCTTCCAGGCCGGCGCCAGGTCGAGCGCCGCAACCAGCGCCGAGAACAACCCGACGTCGCCCAGCCTGATCTCGGGCGCTGCCAGGCCATAGTGGCCGGTCGCCTCGAGGCCGAGCGCCAGCATCTCGGCATCCGCCGCCGCGATGTCGCTGCGCCCGAAGGATTCGATGCCGGCCTGCAGAAATTCGGCCGGCTCGTTCTCGCGGTGGCGAAAGACCGGGCCGAGATAGCAGAAGCCCGCCGGCTTGCCGGCCGCCGCCGAGGCCAGATAATCGCGCGAGACCGGAATCGTGAGGTCGGGACGCAGGCACAATTCGCGGCCCTGCGGATCGAGGGTCAGATACATACGCTTGCGGATATCCTCGCCCGATAGATCGAGGAACGGCTCCGCCGGCTGCAGGATCGCCGGCTCGACGCGCCCATAGCCGGCGCGCTCGAAGCTGGTGACGAGCGCCTGCGCCTTGGCGTCGGGCATGGCGGGTCCGGTGGAGGGCACGGCGGTCATCGCGGGGTTGGGTGAAAGGGTCAGCCGCGGCGCTTTAGCACGGCGCCGTTACCATTTCGATCGCAAAGCTTTGGTGGGATTAACGGTCACTTCGTTCTGCCCCAGTCCCCGAGCACGCTTTGGACCAGCGCCAGCGCCGCGACCGCCGCCGTGTCGGCCCGCAAAATACGCGGACCGAGCGCCAATCTGACCACATTGGGGAGCCGGAGGAGGGCGGCGCGCTCGGCGTCCGCAAAGCCGCCTTCCGGACCGATCAGCACGGCAAGCGGCAGCGCCCCGGTCCTGGCATCGCGGCGTGCGCCGGCGAGCGCGGCGACCGGATCGGTGAGCTCGGCGTCCTCGTCGCAGAACGCCAGGAGCCGCGCCGGATCGCGCTCGGCCAGCATGCGATCGAGCGCCAGCGGGGGCGCGATGTCGGGCAGCGTGAGGATGCCGCATTGCTGCGCGGCCTCGATGGCGTTGGCGCGCATCCGCTCGAGATTGAGGCGCGCCACCTGGCCGTGCTGGGTGATGACCGGCTGCAGTACAGAGACCCCCATCTCGACCGCCTTCTGCACCATGTAGTCGAGGCGTGCGTGCTTAAGCGGCGCGAACCAGTAGTGCAGGTCGAGGGCGCGCGTCTGCGCCCGGCTCGGCTCCGCGACGGCGAGGAGGAGCGCGCGTTTGCCGCCATCCTCGAGCGCGGTGCGCCATTCGCCATCATGGCCATTGAACGCCAGCACCTGATCGCCCGGCCGGAGTCGCAGCGCGTTGCGCAGATAGTTCGTCTGGGAGCCGTCGAGGGCAACCTTGACGCCAGCCGTGAGCGGATGGTCGACATAGAGCCTGGGGGTGCGAAAATCATGGGGCGGCATGGCGGTCCGTTGGGTGTGGCAGGTGCCGATCCCTTGGGCGGGGCGGGCGCCCGATGCGCTCAAAATCCGGAGATTTCGGCCCTCTGCCGTGTTATCGCCGGAATTAAGACGCTGTTAATATAGTCGGGTATGATTTAGGGACGACTCGCGCCCGGGGGGTGGAGGGGTATCCATGACGATCTGCCGTGTTGCTCTTGTGGCCGTGCTGGCCGTGGCCTCGGCCCATTCCGCCCAGGCGCAGTTTGGCGGCATGCCCGGCATGCCGGGATCGCCCGGCATGGGAGGCTCCGGCTTCGGTGGTCCGCCGGCCGGGCCGCCGCCTGCCTGCCTGCAGCTGATGACCCTGCGGGACGAGACCCAGAAGAACGGCGCCGCCATCGCGGCCGCCTCCAAGCGCAAGGCTGAGCCGGCGGAGGCGTGCAAATTGTTCAAGGTCTTCATCGCCAGCGAGGCCAAGTTCATTCAGGGAATGTCGGAAAACAGCACCATCTGCGGCGTGCCGCCGCAGGCCATCAAGCAATACCAGGAGGGCCACGGCAAGGCCTCCCTGATCGCCAAGCAGGTATGCGATGCGGCCGAGCACCCGCGACAGACCGGTCCGAGCCTGAGTGATGCGCTCAACTCCGCTCCGGTCATACCGGACACCAACAATACCAACAACGCCAAGGCCGGGCGCGGCGGCACCTTCGATACGCTGCAGGGCAATCCCCTGACGCGATGAGCCAGGCGGCCGGACGCGTCGCCGATTCAACCGGTAACTGGGTCGACAGAAGCGCGCCGGCGTGGGCGCGCCCCTATTTGCGGCTTGGCCGTCTCGACCGGCCGATCGGCGCCTGGTTGCTGCTGCTGCCCTGCTGGTGGTCGGTGGGGCTGGCGGCGGTCCGCGCCGCGCAACCAATCAACCTTTGGCATGTGTTCTTGTTCTTCGTCGGTGCCTTCGTGATGCGCGGGGCCGGCTGCACCTGGAACGACATCGTGGATCGCGATCTCGACGCGCGGGTGGAGCGCACGCGTTCGCGCCCGATCCCCTCCGGGCAGGTCGGCGTGCGCGCCGCTGTGGCGTTTCTCCTGCTGCAGTCTTTGCTGGGGCTCGCGGTCCTGCTGCAGTTCAACGGCTTTACGATTCTGGTCGGGCTCGCCTCGCTCGCCGTGGTCGCGATCTATCCGTTCATGAAGCGGGTGACCTACTGGCCGCAGATCGTGCTCGGCCTCGCCTTCTCATGGGGCGCCCTGATGGGATGGCCGGCGCGCTTCGGCCGGCTCGATCCGCCGGCCTTGCTGCTTTACGCCGGCGCGATCTGCTGGGTGATCGGCTACGACACGATCTATGCCCATCAGGATCGCGAGGACGACGCCTTCATCGGCATCAAGTCGACCGCGCTTCTGTTCGGCGCGCGCACTAAGCCGGTGCTGACGGTATTCTACGCGCTGGCGGTGGCGCTCATCGGCGCGGCCGGATGGAGCGCGGGCGCGGGCGTTGTTTTTGGGCTCGGCCTTTCGGTCTTCGCGGCGCATCTGGCCTGGCAGGTGGTGCGCCTCGACATCGATGATCCGGCGCTGTGCCTTGCCGTGTTCAAGGCCAACCGCGATGCCGGCCTGATCCTGTTCGCAGCGCTCGCGCTCGATGCGGTGCTCGGCCCGCTCAATGTCGTGCGATGATCTCGCGCTCGCCGTGGTGCACGGCCGCTCCGTCGAGCCGGCGGCCGGGCTTGCGGCGCAGGAAGATCGACGGCCGCCGTCCTTTGACGGCCGAGCGCTTGCGGCGGCGCGGCAGCGCGGCTGCGACCCGCAATGAACCGATGCGTTCGAACGGCTCGCGCAGGCGGCCATCGGCCTCCACCAGCAGCAGCGGAAGCCTGAGCGCGCGCGCCCATGATTGCCATTCGGCGACGACCTCCGTGCCGTCGGCGGCCCGATACAGCTCCAGTGAGAGTGCGTGGTCGCGGTGCTCGAGCACGAGCGCGACCGTGCTGGCCGCGGCCCCGACCGGCGGCTCGATGCGCAACGCCACCCCGAGATAGGATGCAAGCGGAAGATTGACTGCCATCAACATGCCGCGTACGGATCGGCGCAGCACCACCCGCTCGCGCGTGAGCTCGACGAAACGCACGCTCCCGTCGGCCACCGCATCGCGGGCTTCGAACCGCAGCGGGAGGGAAAATGGGTCGAGCCGCTCGTCACGGCCCGACCCGGCAGGCATGACCCTGCAGATAGCTGATTGACGCCCCAAGACTATACTCCCCGCCGGGTTTGATCCGGTCGTTTTCTTTTCCGGAGTTGATCCCCAGTCGTTGCCGCAAGCATGCCGCAAAGCCGTCGGATTCGGCTTAAGGTTCCTGGTTAATCCGCGGTATCGACCGCGGCGTTGCAAGTCATGCTTGACGGGAGCTTGCCGAGCTTCCTCAATCTATTCCTAATGAGCCGCCAGCCGTCCGATGGGCGGACCCCACAGGTAGGAAACCTCCAAGGAAACCCTTCATGACCTCCTTGCTCGATCAATCCGCGCTCACCGACCTCGCCGAGCGTCTGGTGGCGGCGGCCCGCCGCGCCGGCGCTAACGCCGCCGATGCGGTCGCGGTCCGCTCCATGTCGCTGTCGGTTGAGATACGTAACGGCGAGGTGGAGGGCTCCGAGCGCGCGGAGGGCGACGATGTCGGGCTGCGGGTCCTGGTCGGAAAGCGGCAGGCGGTGGTGTCGACCAACGACGTCAAGGACGACGTCGATCAGCTCGCGCAGCGCGCGGTCGCCATGGCGCGGGTGGCGCCCGAGGACCGCTTCGCCGGCCTTGCCGATCCGGCCCTGTTGGCGCGCGCGATTCCCGATCTCGATCTGCTCGATCCGGATTTGCCGGCGGTCGCCATCTTGGAGGAGCGCGCCAGGCACGCCGAGGCGGCGGGTCTCGCCGTCAAGGGCGTCACCAAGTCGGAGGGCGCCTCGGCCTCCGCCGGCATCGGCGGGATGGTGCTGGCGACCAGCCACGGCTTTCGCGGCGCCTATCTGTCGTCGCGCCAGGGCGTCTCGATGTCGGCGATCGCCGGCGAGGGCACCGCGATGGAGCGCGACTTCGATTTCACCTCGGCGCTGCACGCCTCCGATCTCGATGCCGCCGAGCAGATCGGCCGCAGTGCCGGCGAGCGCGCGGTCGCGCGCATCAATCCGCGCAAGGTCGCGACCAAGCGGGTGCCGGTGGTGTTCGATCGGCGGGTCGCCGGCGGCATCGTCGGACATCTGGCGAGCGCCATCAACGGCAGTGCGGTGGCGCGCAAGACCAGCTTTCTGCGGGACAAGCTCGGCCAGCGCCTGTTCGCGCCCGGCATCCGCATCGTCGACGATCCGCTGCGGCGGCGCGGTCTGCGCTCGCGGCCGTTCGACGGCGAGGGCGTTGCCGGCCATCGCCTCGCCCTGGTGGAGGACGGCGTGCTCAAGACCTGGCTGCTCGATTGCGCGACGGCGCGCGAGCTCGATCTCGCCACCACCGGTCATGCGCAGCGCGGTGTGTCCTCGGCGCCCTCGCCGGGAGCGAGCAATCTTCACCTCGAGCCAGGATTGCTTTCGCCCGAGCAACTGATCGCCGACATCGCCGAGGGCTTCTATGTCACCGAGCTGATCGGCATGGGGGTCAATCAGGTGACCGGGGATTACAGCCGCGGCGCCACCGGCTTCTGGATCGAGAACGGGCAACGCACCTATCCGGTGAGCGAGGTGACCATCGCGGGCAATCTCATCGAAATGTTCCGCGCACTGACGCCGGCCAACGACCTCGAGTTCCGTTTTGGCACCAATGCGCCGACGCTGCGCCTGGAAGGGTTGACCGTTGCAGGGCAGTGACGGCGGCCTCGATCAGGAAGGCGAGCGCCGGATGTTGACGGCGACGTTGCGCGAGGCCGGCGCCATCGCGCTCGAGACCTTTCAGAAGCCGGTGAAGAGCTGGCTCAAGGAGCAGTCATCGCCGGTATGGGAGGCCGACATCGCGGTCGACGCGTTCCTGCGCGAACGGCTCGCCGCCCCGGGCACCGGCCGCGGCTGGCTGTCGGAGGAAACCGCGGACGACCGCTCGAGCGGGGAGGCGCGGCTTTTGTGGATCGTGGACCCGATCGACGGCACCCGCTCCTATCTGGCGGGCCGGCCCGATTGGGCGATCTCGGCGGCGCTGGTCGCCGATGGCCGGCCGGTGCTGGCGGGGCTGTTCGCGCCGGTGACCGATGAGATGTTCGTCGCTTCCTCCGGCGCAGGAGCCACCCGCAATGGCGCGCCGATCAAGGCGAGCGCGGGCGATCGGCTGGCGGGCGCGAAGGTCGCGGGCCCCAAACGCCTGCTGCAGGCGCTGGCCGCCGCCGAGGCGTGCATCGTCGTCGCGCCACGCATCGGCTCGCTCGCGCTGCGGCTCGTGCGCGTCGCGCAAGGGGAGCTCGACGTGGCTTTTGCCTCCGCCAGCAGCCATGATTGGGACCTTGCGGGCGCCGACCTTTTGGTGCACGAAGCCGGCGGGGCGTTGACGAACTTGGTGGGGCGCAGCTTGACCTACAACCAGCCGGAGCTGGTCCACGGCGCGCTCGTGGCCGCCGGGGCCGATCGCCACGCGGTGTTAGTCGCGCTTACGCGCGAATGGCTCGCCGAATTCGGATAGGCTGTCGCTGCCGGGCCGATTCTTACCCGAAAGGCCAAATCATGTCGGATCAGCATTCCGGCGCTCAATTGCTCCATCTCGTCTTCGGCGGCGAGCTCACCGACGTGGAGAAGACCGAATTCAAGGATCTCGACAAGCTCGATATCGTCGGCGTTTATCCGAACTATGCCACTGCTTATGCGGCATGGCGGGCGAAGGCGCAGCAGACCGTCGACAACGCCCATATGCGCTATTTCATCGTTCACATGCATCGCTTGCTCGATCCGGATTCCGAACGGAAGCCAGGACGTTGACGGCTTAGGCGAGTCGGTCCCAATGTCCTTGGTCAAGCGTCTCGTTGGCTCGCGTGCGTTCCAGAAGGCGGTCGGGGTCATGGCAGCCGAATACCTTCGCCTTGTTTGGATGACCACGCGCTTCGTGGTCGAGCCCGAGGGTATCGTCGAGCAGGCGAAATCCGACTTTCCGGTCATCGTGGGCGTCTGGCATGGACAGCATTACCTGTTGCCGTTCATGCGCGATGGGCTCGCCTTCAAGGTCCTCGTCTCGCGCCACCGCGACGGCGAGATCAACGCGATCGCGGCCGAGCATCTCGGCATCGGCACCATCCGCGGCTCCGGCGACCATGGCGTCGAGTTCGCCCGCAAGGGCGGTGTCGGCGCCTTTCGCCAGATGCTCGCCGCGCTGGCGCAGGCCTGCTCGGTGACGCTGACGGCCGATGTGCCGAAGGTCACCCGCGTTGCTGGTCCCGGCATCGTGCGGCTGGCCGTGCTTTCGGGCCGGCCGATCTATCTGGTGGCGATCGCCACCCGCAATCGCGTGACCCTCAACAACTGGGACCACACCGAGATCAACTTGCCGTTCGGTCGCGGCGGCATCGTCGGGCGCGGGCCGTTTTGGTTTGCCCCGGATGCCGACCGCGAGGCGCTCGAGAGCGCGCGCCTCACCATCCAGAGCGAGCTCGAGGCCGCGACCCTGCGGGCGCACGAGCTCGCCGACCGGCCGCGCGGAGGGGTCGCGCGTGTCTGAGACGCTGCCGCACCTGCTGCGCGCCTATCAGCTGCTGTCGGCGGCGGCGACACCGCTCGCGCCGATGCTGCTGTCGCACCGGCTCAAACGCGGCAAGGAGCATCCGGCGCGGCTGGAGGAACGCTACGGCGAGAGCCGGGTTGCCCGCCCCCCGGGTCCGTTGGTGTGGGTCCACGGGGCGAGCGTGGGCGAGCTGCTCGCCGTGATCCCGTTGATCGAGCGGATTCACAGCAAGGACTTCGCGGTGCTGTGCACCTCCGGAACGGTGAGCTCTGCGCAGGTGGCGGAGCAGCGGCTGCCGAAGGCCGTCATCCATCAGTTTGTTCCGTTCGACGCGCCCCGCTTCGTCGGGCGGTTCTTCGATCACTGGCGACCCGATCTGGCGCTGTTTGTCGAATCCGACCTGTGGCCGAACCTCATCATCAGCGCCAAGGCGCGCGAAATCCCGCTCATCCTGGTCAATGGTCGCGTGTCGGAACGCTCGTTCAATCGCTGGCGCATCGTTCCCGCCACCATCGCGGCGCTGTTGCACCGTTTCGATCTCTGCCTGGCGCAATCGGCCGGGCATGCGGCGCGCTACCGCGACCTCGGGGCGCCGCGCATCTCCACCACCGGAAACCTGAAGTTCGACGTGCCGGAACCGCCCGCCGACGCCGTCGAGCTCGCGGCGTTGCGGTCGGCGGTCGGCGAACGTCCCACCATCGCGGCCGCCTCGACCCATGCGGGCGAGGAGACCGCGCTGATCGAGGCGCACCGGCGGCTGCGCAACACATTTCCCCGGCTGCTCACCATCATCGCGCCCCGGCATCCCGATCGGGGTCCCGGCATCGTCGAGATCGCCCACGCGGCCGGCCTCTCCACCGCGCTGCGCTCGCGCGGGACGCTGCCCGCCCCGACCGACGACATCTACGTGGTCGATACCATGGGGGAGCTCGGGCTGGTCTATCGGCTCGCCCCGATCGTCTTCGTGGGTGGCTCGCTGGCGAGCCACGGCGGCCAGAACCCGATCGAGCCGATCAAGCTCGGCGCTGCCATCCTGCACGGTCCGCACGTGTGGAACTTCAGCGAGATCTATGCGGCGCTGGATGCGGCCCGCGGCGCCGATGTGGTGGCGGACGTGGGCAAGCTGGCGGTGCGCCTGGGCGCGCTGCTCAAGGACCACGACCAGCGCGCGGCGCTGGTCGTGGCCGGGCGCGAGACCGTCAAATCGCTGGGCGGTGCGCTCGAGCGCACGCTCGCCGCGCTCGACCCCTATCTGGTCGATCTGCGGATGGATCGCCCGCAGAGCCATGCGTGAGCCGGCGTTCTGGTGGCGCGAGCCCGGGCTGGCGGCTGGCCTGCTGGCGCCGCTCGCCGCGGTCTATGGAACGGTCGCTGCCGCCCGCCTCGCGCAGAGCGGCGCGCGCGCCGCCGTGCCGGTTGTCTGCATCGGCAATCTGACGGTCGGCGGGGCCGGCAAGACCCCGCTGGCACTGGCGCTGGCCCGTCTGCTTCAGGACGCCGGGCAGGCGCCCATGCTGTTGAGCCGCGGCTACGGGGGCAAGCTCAAAGGCCCGCTGCGGGTCGACCCGGCGCGGCACCGCGCCGTCGACGTGGGCGACGAGCCGCTGTTGCTGGCCCGCGTCGCCCCGACCTTCGTGGCGCGCGACCGCTTCCTGGGAGCGCAGGCCGCGGTGGCGGCCGGTGCCGGCCTTATCCTGATGGATGACGGCTTCCAGAATCCCTCGTTGCAAAAAAGCTTTTCAGTTCTGGTCGTCGACGGGCGCCGCGGTATCGGCAACGGCAGGGTAATCCCGGCAGGTCCGTTGCGCGCCCCGCTTGCCGCCCAGCTTGCGCGTGCCGATGCGCTGGTCGTGGTCGGGCCCTCGGATGCCGGGGCGGAGGTCGTCGCGGCTGCGCGCGGGCGTGGCGTGCCGGTTTTTCATGCCGGCGTGGCGCCGGATGCGGTGGTCGCGGCTGCGCTTGCAGGCTGCCGGGTGCTCGCCTTTGCGGGCATCGGGGATCCGGAAAAGTTGTTCGTGACGCTTCGCGACGCGCGCATCGCGGTGGCGGCCACCCGCAGCTTTGCGGACCATCACCGCTATACGCCGGCCGAAGCAAGGATGCTGTGCGAACAGGCCGACCGCGAGGCTCTGATGCTGGTGACCACGGAAAAAGATTGGGTTCGGCTGCAGGGTGATGCCGGCGTAGCGGCGCTCGCCGCTCGCGCCCGCGCGCTGCCGGTGAGCCTTGCGCTCAAGGATCCGTCAGCGTTCCTGCAGCTTCTGCGCAACAGGCTTGCGAGCGCGGCCTAACGCGAGGACCGACGATCGCGAACGATTGTACATTCCGCAATCATGCGCTGGCGCAGCTTGCAAGCCTGCACTAACCGCGCGTCGACTGTTCGGGAAAATGGCGCTGCAGCACGACCTCGGGAGACGAATAGGCTTCCTGCAGATCGACGCTCCAGTATTTCAGCTCCTCGAGCGGTATGGGCGCGCCGGTGACGGCGCAGCGCACGAAGGCGCCCGGCCGCACCACGCGAAAATCTCCGTCCAGGTATTTGACCTCGGCCTCGCCCGCCATCGGGGAGGAACGTTCGAAACGATTGAGCACTCTGGCCTCCGCCGCCGCCGTGTTGATGTAGCTTAATGCAAGCCATGCCTGCCTGCCGGCATGCACAACATAACCCCTCGATGCCGCCCTTGTAACCCATTGTCGGGCCAGCCACCTCGGCGGTTGCCCAAATTATTCATTGGAGGCGGTCGCCCTTTTTCCCTGGCACCGTGCTAATCTTGCAACCGGGGCGGTGGGAATTCACGTTTGATGCGCCGGATCGTCATCCTTTTTGCTGCGCTCGCGGCAGTGGCAACCGCCGCCGGCTCCGCCGCCGCCCAGGAGCAGGTGGATATCCCGCAGTCGGACACCGCCTTGCACGGCATCCTGTTCCGGCCGGAGGGCGCGGGGCCGTTCCCCAGCGTGGTTGCGCTGCATGGGTGCGAAAGCCTGATCAACCGTTCCGGCAAGATGGGATTGCATTTCTCCGACTGGGGCGAGCGGCTCGCCGCCGCCGGGTTGGCAGTGCTGTTCCCGGACAGTTTCGGATCGCGTGGGCTGCGGGCCCAATGCCGGGTGCTGGAGCGCAAGGTGCGCTCCGAGCACGAGCGGGTCGCCGATGCCGATGCGGCCCGGCGCTGGCTGCAAAACCAGCCCTGGACCATCAAGGACCGGGTGTCCCTGCTGGGCTGGGCGAACGGCGGGGTTGCGTCCCTTTGGGCGGTGCGGCCCCATGCATTGCCGCGTGACGCGGTGCCGGATTTTCGGTCGGCGGTCGCGTTCTATCCGGGCTGCCGGCGGCTCAGCGAGCTGGCCTGGAGCGCGCGCGTTCCGACCCTCATTTTGATTGGAAGGGCCGATGACTGGAGCCCACCAGCGCCCTGCGAGCAGATGGTCGCGGGCGCGAAGGGGCGCAGCGCGCTGGCTTCGCTGGTGTCTTATCCGGGCGCTTATCACGAATTCGACCGCCGCGATTTCCCGGTGCGTGAGCTGACCGGATTGGCCTATACACCGGACGGGTCCGGCCGGGCGCATATCGGCACCAATCCGGCCGCCCGCTCGGACGCGCTCATGCGGGTGCCGGAATGGCTGATGCGGTGACGGGCGCCGTCGTCCGATAACACGCGCTAACCGAACAGGCTCCCCTGGCCCTTGTCGGGCGCCGCGCGGTTGCGCGGCTTGGCTGGCGCTGCCGGGGCTGCCGGCCCCGGCGCCGCGGCCGATGTTCCCTCAACGCGCGCTCCTACGCGCCCGTCGGCAAATTCGATATCGAGCGGCATGCCAGGGCTCACGGCGGCTGACGTCCGCAGTGGTTTTCCCGCCGCGTCCCGCACCAATGCAAAGCCGCGCGCCAGCACGCCCCGATGGGAGAGCGCCGCCAGCAACTGGCCGTCGCGTTCGACAATCGCGGCCTGCCGCCGCAGCAGCGTGAGAACCGCACGGCGTGCGCGTTCCGCCAGCGCCGTCGTGCGCTCGCGCGCCCCCGTGATCCGGGCCCCATGGGCCTGCGCATTGGCCTTGAGGCCGGCTGCCAGCCGCAGTGTGGCGACCGCCAAGCGTTCGCGCCGCCGCCGCCGCGCCACTTCCTCGGCGCGCCGTGCCCGTTCCGCCAGCGCGGCGGTGAGCTCGGCGCATCGCTTCATGCGCGTGCGCAGGATTTGCGGGCCGAATCGTCCGGCGGTGCGGGAGAACTGGTTGTGATGCAGCCGCGCATTCGCGATCAGGGCGCGCGGCAGGCGGGCGGCCGCATGATCGAGCCGTTGGCGCGGCTGCGCCAGCAGCTCCTGCGCGTCCGGCAGCGCCCGCATCGCGGCCCGCAGCTCGGTGCGCCGCGCCTCCTGGCAGCGCCACCAGCAGGCAAGCTGCCGCCCCGCCAGGCTGTCTACCGCGATGAGGAGATCGGCCCGCACCGGCACCGCCATCTCGGCCGCCGCGCTCGGGGTCGGGGCGCGCTTGTCGGCTGCGAAGTCGATCAGCGTCACGTCGGTCTCGTGGCCGACCGCCGCGATCAGCGGGATCATGCTTTCGGCCGCCGCCCGCACCACGATCTCTTCGTTGAACGACCAGAGGTCCTCGAGCGAGCCGCCGCCGCGCGCCACGATGATCAGGTCGGGACGCGCGATCGAGCCCTGGGCCGGCAGCGCGTTGAAGCCGCGGATGGCGACCGCCACCTGCTCGGCCGAGCCTTCGCCCTGCACGCGCACCGGCCATACCAGCACATGGCGCGGGAAGCGGTCAGCGAGCCGGTGCAGGATGTCGCGGATGACCGCGCCGGTCGGCGAGGTCACGACCCCGATCACTTCCGGCAGGAACGGCAGCAGCTGCTTACGCGCGGTATCGAACAGGCCTTCGGCGGCGAGCTTCTTCTTGCGCTCCTCGAGCAGCGCCATCAGGGCGCCGAGGCCGGCCGGCTCCAGGGTCTCGACCACGATCTGGTATTTCGACTGGCCCGGATAGGTGGTGAGGCGGCCCGACACGATGACCTCGAGGCCTTCCTCGGGCTTGATCCGCATGCGTGCGAACGCGGTCTTCCAGATCACCGCCTCGATCTTGGCGCTCTCGTCCTTGAGCGAGAAATAGCAATGCCCGGAAGTATGCGCGCCGCGGAAGCCGAAAATCTCGCCGCGCACGCGCACGAAGCCGTATGCGTCCTCGAGCGAGCGCTTCACCGCCGCCGACAGCTCGGAGACGGTCCATTCGACGAGGTTGGCCTTGGCTTCGTTCATGAGTGTGGAATCATTCCTCCTGGAGATGAGATCATCGGCGTGCCGAGGCAGCTATTTTCCGGCGATGCTGTCGAGCGTCGGGCAGGTGCGCTTCTCCACCGGGGTCTCGAACGGCTCGTAGTTGGTCTTGTCGATCACCGCCGATTTGAGGATCACCTCCTTGGGGGTCTCCTGCTTCTTCAGATGGCGAATTGCGATCTCGGCGGCGAGGCACCCCTGGATGTAGCCGTTGTAGTCGCCGCTCGCCAGAATCTCGCCCGACTTGATGAAAGGGAGCATCTCGGCACTGGCGTTGATGCCGACCACCAGCGCCTTCTTGCCGGCGGCCCTGAGCGCCTCATTGGCCCCGATCGCCATCGGATCGTTGGCGGCCAGCACACCGTCGATCTGCGGATAAGCGCGCAGGAAGTCCCGCATGTTCTGCAACGCGACCGGCCGCGCGTAATTGGCCGACTTGGCGGCGAGCAGCTTGATGTCGGGAAATTCCTTGAGCGCATCGTTGAAGCCGCGCGAGCGGGCAACCGCGGTCGGGAGCGTCGGAGGCCCTTCGAGCATCACCACGTTGCCCTTGCTCCCCATGGCCTTGAACAGATAGCGCGCCGTCGTTACCGCGAGGTCGTAGTCGTCGTTGCCCACATAGGCCACCGTCTGGCCGCTGGCCAGGCGATCGATGACATTGACCACCGCGATGCCGGCAGCGTTGAACTTGTCCACGGCGGGAACGAAGGCCTTTGGATCGGATGGGCTGAACACCAGCGCGTCCGGCTTGTTGCTCAGCACCTCGTCCACGAGCGCCTGTTGCTCGGGCACGCTGTTCTCGGTGCGAGGCACGAAATGCATGCTCTTGTCGCCAAGCTTGGTGGCCATGGTCTCGCTGCCCACCCGCACGCCGCGAACGATCGGGTTGGATTGGCCCTTGGTCAGGGTGGCGATGGTCTCCGCGCCTGCCGGGGACGCGCCCAGGCCGTTGAGGATCGCGATCGCGGCTGCGAAGCCCGCTGCGTGACATTTCATCGGAATGCTCCCGGTTGATGGCTTGCGTTCGAAACTCTGGCGGATCGGCTTTGGCTCATTATAGCGCCGGCAGCAGATCGCGGGCACCCTCTACGGCGGCTTCCGGCAGGGCGTAAATGCCGCGGACGGTCTCGGCGAGCTCGGCTGCCCCGATCGGGTCGAGGTCGAGCCCCTGCCGTTGCACCGCCTCGATGAATTCCGGATCCTTCAGGCTCTGCAGATAGGCGCTGCGGATCGCCTCCACGCGCTCGCGCGGGACGCCCGGCCCCATAAAGGACGGATAGCCGGTCGCGCTCGGCGCGCACAGCACCTCCAGCACCTGGCGGTCTTCGGGGGTGCGGGCCAGGTCGAGGCCGAGCGGAATTTCGGGGGGAATGTCGGGGGCCTTCTTCACGCCGAGCTGCACCAGGACGGTGACCACCCGGTCGGCCACCCAGCGGGCGCTCGGTCCGCTGTTGAGCGACTTCCAGGTGGAACCGACCTTGCCCTGCACCTCGCCACGCTCCAGGGCGAGGTCGACCGCGCCCAGGCCCGCATAGCCGGTCACGATCTTGAACTTGGTGCCGGCGATGCGATTGAGCGCACGCGGATAGATGCCGGTGTCCTGCGCGATGCTGGTGGCGCCGATCACGACCTCCCGGCGCAGGGCGTCCTGAATCGTGCGCACGTCGGTCGAGGCGTTCCAGATGAGCCCCATGGAGACGGTGCGGCTGGGACTGCCGATCCAGTTGAACCGCGTGGGATCGAACTGCGCCTGCGGAATTTTC
>DASYFD010000112.1:0-13816 GCA_036498625.1 Xanthobacteraceae bacterium
GTCATTCATTCGCGTGAAGCGGATGCCGACATGGCGGCCATCCTCGAGGAGGAGACCGGGAAGGGGGCCTTTCCGGCGGTGCTGCATTGCTTCACCGGCGGGCGCGATCTGGCGCAACGGGCGGTCGCCCTGGGTCTGTTCGTCTCGTTCACCGGCATCCTCACTTTCAAGAAATCCGACGAGCTGCGCGCCATCGCGGCTGAGTTGCCGGCCGACCGCGTCCTGGTCGAGACCGACGCGCCGTATCTCGCGCCCGGCCGCCACCGCGGCAAGCGCAACGAGCCGGCCTATGTGGTGGAGACCGCCCGGGTGCTGGCGGAAACCCGCAACGTCACTTTCGAGGAGATCGCGCGGGCTACCACCGAGAACTTCTTTCGCCTGTTCAGCAAGGTGCCGCGGCACGCCGTGGCGGCCGCGTGATGCGGTCACCATGACGCTGACATTCACGATCCTGGGCTGCGGCTCGTCGGGCGGCGTCCCGCGTGCGGCGCTCGGTTGGGGCGATTGCGATCCGGACAATCCAAAGAACCGCCGCCGCCGCTGCTCGCTGCTGGTCGAGCGGCGCAATGCCGAGGGCGGCTGTACCCGCGTCCTCATCGACACCTCGCCGGATCTGCGCGAGCAGCTCCTGGCGGCCGAGGTGGACGGGCTGGATGGCGTCCTGTTCACCCACGAGCATGCCGACCACACCCACGGGATCGACGATTTGCGCGGGCTGTTCCTTCGGCACCGGCGCCGGATCGACGTCTATCTCGACGAGCCGACCTCTCGGATCCTCAACTTGCGCTTCGGCTACTGTTTCGTCACGCCACCCGGCAGCAACTATCCGCCAATCCTTAACGAGCATCGGATCAGCGCCGGCCATCCGGTGACCATCCATGGCCAAGGCGGTCCGATCACCGCGCTGCCGTTCCTGCAGGACCATGGCGACATCGCGTCCCTGGGCTATCGCTTCGGCGACGTGGCCTATTCCAGCGATCTGCGCGATCTGCCACCGGAGAGTGTCGCGGCGTTGTCGGGCCTCGACCTATGGATCGTCGATGCGCTGCGCTACAAGCCGCATCCGAGTCATTTCTCGGTGACGGAGGCGCTCGGCTGGATCAAGCGCCTCGCGCCGGCGCGCGCCATCCTCACCAACCTGCATGTCGATCTCGATTACGACGAATTGCGCAGCCGGCTGCCGCCCAAGGTCGAGCCTGCCTACGATGGCCTGCGCATCGAATTTGCCGCGGCCGACAGCCGCTGAGCCCATCATTCGACGAGGAAAACACCCCTGGAATACGGTGGTTTCAATAAATATTCCATAATATACCTTATGCGAATGACTGATATGGGGATGCCATGAGCGGCACAATCGCGGCCGGCTGTGGGCTCTGCTAGGGTCCCCGGCCCCGCTGTTAACGATTGGCCCCCCGATGATTCCTGCGCGCGAAATTTCACGGCTTCTGGAGATCATGGCAGCGCTGCGCACGCCCGGCTCCGGCTGCCCGTGGGACCTGGAGCAGAATTTCGCGACCATCGCGCCGTACACGCTCGAGGAAGCCTATGAGGTGGCTGACGCGATCCTGCGCAACGATCTGGTCGATCTCCGCGAAGAGCTCGGGGACCTCCTGCTGCAGGTGGTCTTTCATGCCCGCATGGCACAGGAGCAAGGTGCTTTCGATTTCGGCGACGTTGTCGCGGGCATCACCGAAAAGCTCATCCGGCGGCATCCGCACGTCTTCGGCCGCGATGCCGGCAAGCTGACGGCCGACGCCGTCGCTGGCCTGTGGGATCGCATCAAGGCGCAGGAGAAGGCCGAGCGGGCCGCGAGCCGGCCCAAGGACGCCGATCCGCGGCCGCAGGGGGCGGAGGGGGCGCTTGCGGGCGTACCGGCGACGCTCCCTGCCCTGACCCGCGCCCTCAAGCTGCAGGCCAAGGCTTCGAAGGTCGGTTTCGATTGGAACGATCCGCTCGCGGTGCTCAAGAAGATCCGCGAGGAAGCCGATGAGATCGAAGCGGAAATCGCCGCCGGCAACCGTACTGCCGCGGGTTACGAGGTCGGCGATCTTCTGTTCGCGGTGGTCAATCTCGCCCGGCATGTCGATGCCGATCCGGAGGCGATGTTGCGGGCCACCAATCTCAAGTTCGAGCAGCGCTTCACCGCTATCGAGCAGGCCCTTGCGCAACAGGGAAAATCGCCCGCGCAGGCGTCGTTGGCCGAGATGGATGCCCTGTGGGATGCCGCCAAGGTTGCGGAAAAGGCGAAACCCGAACTCTGAAGTCTCTCTCCGGGTGCTCCACCGCACGCCGGCGGCGCGCAGGCATTGCGCGCGTCATGCGGAGCCGTCATCGCTGGCCTCGGGGGCGCAGAATTTGGCGCGGACCTTGCCGGCATTGACGGGGTCGACCCGCACCGTCACCGCCAGCCGTCCTTCCGCGCTGAACTCCTTGCTCAGCACCTCGGCGTTGCGATGCAGCCAGCTGATGCCGGCGCCGTCGGCGGAGTCGAGGTCGAGATCGAGCACCACCCGGGTCGCGGCGATCCGGGTCTCGATCTCGAGCGTGAGCTCATCGAGCCCCTTGCCGGACAAGGCGGAGATCAGCATCGGGCGCCGTCCGGCGGGCTGCCGCTGGGCGAGGTTGCTCAGCATGTCCGCGCCCTCCCCGTCCAGCCGATCGATCTTGTTCCAGACCTCGATCAATTTCGCCGCGCCGGCGTTGTCGGCGATCTCGATGCCGAGCTGTTGAAGGATTTGCTGCACGTCGCTGGATTGGGCGTCGGCATCGGCATGGGAGATGTCGCGCACATGCAGGATCACGTCGGCTTCCACCACCTCCTCGAGCGTGGCCCGGAATGCCGCCACCAGCATGGTCGGCAGGTCAGAGATGAAGCCCACGGTATCGGACAGGATCACTCTCGCCCCGTGCGGCAGATCGACGGCGCGCAAGGTCGGGTCGAGCGTCGCGAACAGCATATCGGAGGCCAGCACCTTGGCCCGGCTCAGGCGGTTGAACAGGGTCGATTTGCCGGCATTGGTGTAGCCGACCAGCGCCACGATCGGATAGGGCACGCGCTGGCGGCTCAAGCGATGGAGCTTGCGGGTGCGCTTGACCTTGTCGAGATCGGCTTCCAGGCGGGCGATCCGCTCCTCGATCAGGCGCCGGTCGGCTTCGAGCTGGGTTTCGCCCGGGCCGCCCAGAAAGCCGAAGCCGCCGCGCTGCCGCTCGAGATGGGTCCAGGAGCGGACCAGCCGGCTCTTCTGATAGGTCAGATGGGCGAGCTCGACCTGCAGCGTGCCCTCGCGGGTGCGCGCCCGCCGCCCGAAGATCTCGAGGATCAGGCCGGTGCGGTCGAGCACTTTTGCGTTCCAGGCCTTCTCGAGGTTGCGCTGCTGCACCGGCGAGAGGGCGCAATCCATGACCACCAGTCCGGCCTCGATGCTCTTGATCAGGCCGGCGATCTCCTCGACCTTGCCGGAGCCCACATAGGTGGAGGGGCGGACGTCGGCGACCGGCACGATCCCGGATTCCAGCACGTCGAGATCGATGGCGCGGGCGAGCCCCACCGCTTCGTCGAGCTTGGCTTCGGCGGACCGCAAGCTCGACGGCGCATGAGCACGCCCTCCGCGCGGCTTCCGGCTGCGCAGATCCGGTTCGATGACGATGGCACGCCCGCTGCCGGAGCCCTCAGGGGGGCTCAGGCGATCGGTGTGCGTGTCGAGCCGACGGGTTTCAATCAGACTTTATCCCCGGCCGGTGGCTCCTCGGCCCCTTCGAACAACTGGATCGGGTGACCCGGCATGATGGTCGAGATCGCATGCTTATAGACCAGCTGCGAGTGGCCATCGCGCCGCAGTAGTACGCAGAAATTATCGAACCATGTTACCACGCCTTGCAGCTTTACCCCATTCACCAGAAAGATGGTCAGCGGGGTCTTACTCTTGCGGACGTGATTTAGGAAGGTGTCCTGCAGATTTTGTGAGCGGTCTGCCGCCATTGTCGTTATCCGTTATTTGCTCGCGGGCCCCTTCCCGCGAGAGTATTGCCAGCCCCTGTCCCCCTGTCGGATTTGACCAAGGCTTTGGCTTGGCTATTACAGGCTACGTCCCCACATCGCGCAAGCGGAAGTTGGCCGACCGATCGCCCTTCGCCGGCGGGTGGGCGATCAGGACCGTTCGGCGTGCTGGTGGAACCTCTCCCGCAGCGCCCTTGCGACTGGTCCCGGCGAGCCGCCGCCGATCGTGCGGTCGTCGATGCGGACCACCGGCATGACGATCTGGCTGGCGGCTGTGACAAAGGCCTCGGCCGCCCCATAGGCCTCCTGGACCGTGAACGGGCGTTCTTCGAACAGCAGATTCTGTGCCTGGATGACCGCTATCAACACGGTTCTGGTGATGCCCCGTAAGATTCCGTTATCGGCAGGCCGGGTGACAACCTTGCCGTCCCGGGTGACGATCCAGGCATTGCTGGAGGCGCCTTCGGTCACCCGCCCGTCCCGGTCGACGAACCAGGCCTCCCCGGCGCCGCGGTCGCGGGCGGCCTGCTTGGCGAGCACATTGGGCAACAGCGAGATGGACTTGATGTCGGGCCGCGCCCAGCGGCTCTCCGGCACGGTGACGACCGCGATGCCTTGCTGGGCCCTTTTCTCGTTGCCGCCCGCATCGAGGCTGCGGGCAGTGACCACCAGGCTGGGAGCGGTGCCGGGCGGCGGAAACGAGAAGTCGCGGCGCGCCACCCCGCGCGTCATCTGCACA
Source organism: Xanthobacteraceae bacterium (assembly GCA_036498625.1). Lineage (GTDB taxonomy): Bacteria > Pseudomonadota > Alphaproteobacteria > Rhizobiales > Xanthobacteraceae > VAZQ01. The sequence continues at coordinate 4,737 of DASYFD010000112.1, forward strand.
TAGACGATGCCGTCGCGCACCCGGTTGCGGCGGATGGTCTCGCGCATGATGACCGAAAGCGCGCTTGGCGACACCGGCGAGGTGATGCGCAGCGCGTCGAGCGAGCGTCGCAGCCGTTCGAGATGGCGGCGCTCGTCGATCACGGCGCCTGCCCTCACCTCACACACTTCGTAGACGCCGTCGGAGAACTGATAGCCGCGATCCTCGATGCTGACCAAGGCGTCGTGCGCCGGCAGATAACGGCCGTTCACATAGGCAATACGAGGCAAGGGCGTCTCCGCTGCCGATCAAGCAAGGATTTGCTCGGGCGCCCGGGAATATCAGATCGGTCCCGGCGAGAGCAATCGCCATGGCGGCGTTTACCGGGCCGGCCGATGTGAGCAATCATGGACAACTTTGGCGCGACCCTGGGGCGGCGAAGGTCGATCACGTCCACGGATCGGTGAACCGAAACCCGCTTTGCGGCGACAAAGGCCCGAGCCTCATCGTCACCGCAGCCAGGTGTCTCATGACTGACATAACGCTGCCTGCCGGCCGCTTTGCCGAGGGCGACTTCAGTATTGGCCGGGTGTTCGGCCGGGCCTGGTCGGTGTTCTCGGGGAATTTCGCCACCTTCGTCCTGGTCACCGCGACCTCGGGTCTGCCATCGTTCCTGATCCAGCAAGCCGCGCCCGATACGCTGGGCAACACCTACGCCGACGTGGGCATGGCGGTATTCGCGACGATCGTGATGCTGGGTTTCTGGACGCTCAGCCAGGCGATCGTGCTGTACGGCGCGTTTCAAGTCATGCGCGGCCGGCCGATCGACCTTGTCGGGGCCGCCCGGATTGGATCGCGGCGCGCCCTTTCTATCGTCGGCCTTGCCATCGCGGTGCCGGTTCTGTGCTTCCTGGCGGCGTTGCTGTTCATAGTCCCGGGCGTGATCTTGTACTTGGTCTGGTTCGTGGCGACCCCGGTGTGCGTCGTCGAGCGGCTCGGCGTGTTTCGCAGCATGGGGCGAAGCGCTGAGCTGACCAACGGTTTTTGCTGGCGGATACTCGGTCTGCAGCTCGTGATCCTGATCTCGGTGTTCGTCATCGGCTCCATTGCCAGCACCGCCGCACCGGCGATCCTCGGAGCGGCCGGCGCCTCCGCGCTGGCGGCGAGCCTCGACACCACGCTTGGACAGGTCGTCAACATGGTCTGGAATGCGATCTGGACTGCCTTCTACGCCATCGTGGTCGCGGTGACCTATCACGACCTGCGCGTCGCCAAGGAAGGTGTCGACACCGAGCAGATCGCAGCCGTGTTCGCGTGAGGCAAGGTCCGCACCTGGTCGTCCGGAGTGCTCGGCGCGACGCACTTTCGGCGAAGACTGCATCGCAACCGTTTCATTGCGACAAGTCTTCGTACGATCTCTCCCAACCCAGGGCACGACCATGACGGAAGCGACGCTACCGACGGACCGCTTTGCCGCTAGCGAATTTCGTATCGGCGGGGTGCTCAATCGAACCTGGCGGGTGCTGTCGCGCAATATCCTGGCGTTCGGCGCCGTAACCGCGGTCGCGAGCCTGCCGACCCTGCTGTTCGCCGGTCCTGGCCAGCGTACCGGCCTGATCATCGCCGGCGCGCTGGTGAGCGACATGATGCGCAGGCTCAGCCAAGCCCTGTTGGTCCATGCCGCCCTCCAGGAGTTGCACGGCGCCCGGGCGAGCCTGCGCCAATCCCTGCAGATCGGCTGGCAGCGCATCCTCGCCGTCATCGGCCTTGCGATCACCGCCTCTGTGCTCACCGCGCTTGGCTTCGTCGTCTTGATCGTTCCTGGCGTGATGGTGGCGGTGATGTCGTTCGTCGCGACCCCGGCCTGCGTGGTCGAGCGCTTGGACCCTTTCAGCAGCTTGGAGCGTAGCGCGCGGCTCACCAGCGGCCACCGCTGGAAGATATTCGGCCTGTTGTTGCTGGTGGCTCTCCCCCTCGCCATCGCGGGTGCGGTGTTCGACGAGGTAGCCGAGGCCGCGGGCTTCGGCACCGCGCTGACGACTCTCGGGGAGGTCATGGGTGACGCGATCTGGAATGCCGTCCTCGCAGCCCTGGCCATCTCTACCTATCACGACCTGCGCGTGGTGAAGGAAGGCGTCGATACCGTCGAGATCGCGGCGGTGTTCGAGTAGAAACCGGCCCTGCACCGAAACGGTTGTGGACAGGTGTGAAATGTGTAGCAGACATCCTTTAGCAACTTGTGATATACAAGGTCAGCGCAAGCAGTAACACCGCGCAGCAGTCCCGGTAGGAATTCACCCGAACCGAGAGCAATCATGACACAAGCATCAGCATCGCTGCCTTCCGACCGCTTTGCCGTGGGCGACTTTCGGATCGGCAAGGTATTCAGTCGAGCTTGGTCGGTATTCTCGCGGAATTTCGTGACCTTCATGGTGGTCATCGGAGTAGCGAATCTGCCGTCGCTCTTCATCCCGCAGCCTGCTCTCGGCACGCCTGCGAGCCCCACGGCGGACTTGAGCGTGACATTCTTCGTTGCCCTGTTCTTGAGTATCGTGCTCAGCACGCTCGGCCAGGCAATGGTGCTCTACGGCGCCTTTCAGGACATGCGCGGTCGGCCCGTCAGCCTCGCCGACTGCTTCAAGGTCGGTTTGCGCCGATTTTTCCCCATCATCGCTCTTGCGATCATCATGATGGTGGCGCTGGGTTTCTCCGCTATACTTCTCATCTTTCCAGCCGTGATGTTGGCCATGATGTGGTTCGTGGCGACGCCGGTCTGCGTGGTCGAGCAACTCGGTCCGTTTCGCAGCATGGGACGCAGTCGCGTGCTGACCAAGGGCCATCGCTGGAAACTTTTCGGGCTTGTGCTGCTGATCCTGATCCCGGCGATCATTGTCGGCGCCATCATGGGCGTCACGGTCTTGACCTTGGGCGCGAGCGGGTTCCTGGCCCTGAATGCGGTTCTGGCGTCGTCGCTCGGCAAGCTCTTCGGCCTGGTCTGGAAGGCGGCCTGGGGTGCATTCTTGGCCGTCGTGATCGCGATGACCTATCACGACCTGCGTGTGGCCAAGGAAGGCCTGACCACCGAGCAGATCGCGTCGGTGTTCGAATAGGGGCTCTGGGCCGAACCCGCGATCGCGCGATTGCAGATCATCTGGTCGGATTCGACTGCGCGTGCTTGTCGGCGCGGCCCTTGCCGTAAAGCTGCTCACGTTCCAGGAAGGCGCGCTCGGCGGTATAGAAATCGCGCAGGAAAAGCGTGACCTGGCTGGGCGGCACCGGCGCGGTCCAGATGATCCGGCGGCAAATCTTGTCGCAGACATCGTTGAGCACCCGTGTGGATTCCATGGACTCCGGCCGGCGCAGCAATTCTTCGAGCACCTGCAGCTCGAACGCCCCGTAGGCGCGCAATTGCTGCTCGGTGAAGAAGAATTGCAGCGTTCCGTCCACCAGGTCGCTCGACAGGGCCCGCTTGGGCAGCGCGATCACCACGGTGCCGGCGATCAGGTCGCCGCCGCGCATGCGATCGCGGTTGATGGCCGGGAGGAGCGCGAAGAACAGCATCCAGATCCCGAGCGAAAGCTGCTCCCAGTCGACCCCGCCGCCGGCACCGCTGCCCCCCGCCATGAGAATTCCGAGCGGCAGGAACATCTCGACCTCGCGGGTGAGGTTGCGCGCGATGACCGCCGTGGGGAGCAAGGGTCCGCCCTGACGGTCGATCACCCGCAACCCGACCGCGCGCTTGCCCGGCGTCGCGCCCCGCCAGGCGATCTCGAAGTAGACGAAATAGAGGTTGCGGATGATGAAGCCGACAAACAACGCGATCGATATCGCGATCAGGATGCCGCGACCCTTGCCGATCAACAGGATGATCGGCAGATAGATCAAGACGGTCGCCAGCACCCAGATCACCCAGTCGATGAAGAAGGCGCCGAGCCGCTCGCCGTAGTCGGCGAGCTCGACCGGTATCGAGACCCCCTCGGGCGTGATGATCTCGCGGCGTCGCCGGCGCACGCCTTCGAAGAACTGCGAGGTGCGCTCGTGGGCAAGCGTCATGGCCGCGCCGTCCTGCCGCAGACACTGAAATAGGCGATCCACAGGCCGCCGATGCTCAGCCCGATGGCGAAGCGCAGCGGCGTGCTCGCCACCAGCTGGCGAAAGCCGCCCTCGAGGATCGCCGCAACGAACAGCATGAGAATGGCGCCGACCGCGATTTGCGCGGCCTGGCGGCCATGCAGCGCGAGACTATCGATCCGCCCGTAGCGGCCCGGAAACAAGATCTTCTCGGCGATCAGCAGCCCGCCGGCCGCCAGCAGGACCAGGGCGCCCAATTCGGTGGTGCCGTGGATCGAGATCCAGCCGAGGAAATCCACGGTGAGGCCGCGGTTGTAGTGCAGGGCCAGGAAGGCGCCGAGGGCGAGCCCCTGATAGACATTGAGCATCAAGGTGGGGATGCCGGCCGCCAGGCCCAGCCCGAACGTCATGATGCCGACCAGCGTGTTGTGGCTGAACAGCACGTTGGCGAACAGGCCGAACGCCTCGACCGCGCCCGGCCAGGGCGCGAACAGCTCCTTGTCGTAGAGGTCGGCGCGCGTGCTCGCGATCCCGCGCCCGCCGGCGAGGCCGGACGGCACCAGGGACGACAGCCAGGCTTCGTCCTGCAGCGTCAGCATGAAGCCGGCCGCGACCCCGGCCGCCAGGGCCAGCGCCGCGATCACGATATGCCAGCGCGCCACCCGTACGGCGGCCGGCAGGTCGGTGCGGAAAAACGTCCGCATGCCTTCCAGCGGGCTGATGCGCGGCCCGTAGACCACCAGGAAGGCGCGCAGGGCCAGGTTCTCCAGGTACAGGAGCAGATTGCGGTCGAGCGCGATGGTGCGCGCAACCGACAGCGACGACAGCGCGGCCCGATAGAGGACCGGGAGCCGTTGCAGCTCGTAAAGCGACAACAGACGCACCCCGCGCCGCTCCACGTGGGCAACCAGCGTCTCGAGCTCGCGCCAGCCGTCCTCGCGGCCTTTGCGGAATTCGCTGCTCTTGAGCACCAGCGTCGGCTTGCCGGCGATCGCGGCCGCCGAAAGGCGCTCATCGCCGGCTGTGGCCAGGGTTGCGTTCATATCAGCCCGCGTTGCTTGATCATGAGATAGCGGTTGATGAGGGCGACCGACAGCCCTTGGCTCGGCACGTCCAGGCAATGGATGCCGAGCCGTTGCAGCCGCTCGAACACGATGCTGCGGTCGCGCAGGAACTCCTGCGCGATCACCGCCTTGGCGACGTCGACGATCTGGCCCGGCGCCGCATCGACCGCGCGCTGCAGGATCGAGCCGCGCTGGGTGACGAAGACGACCAGATGCCGGTTGGCGACCCGCTGCATGCTTTCGATCAAGAGCTCGGCCGTGATCGTGTCGACGAAGTCGGTGAACAGGATCACCAGCGCGCGCCGCTTGAGCCGGGTGTTGAGCTCGGCGAGGCCGAGCGTGAAGTTGGTCTCCTGGTGCTGATAGTCGAGCTCGGCGGTGGCGCGCGTGATGCGCGGGAAGCTGGCGATCCCCCGCTGCGGGCCGATATATTGCCGCACCTTCGCATCGAACCCGTAGGTGCCGACCAGGTCGCCGCCCTGCAGCGAGACCCAGGCCAGCACCAGGGCGGCATTGATGGCGTGATCGAGCCGCGTGATCCCCTCGACCGGCTCGAGCATGAGATAGCCGGTATCGAACGCCATGATCACCTGATGATTACGCTCGGTGCGAAACTCCTTGCATAAAAGCTTGCGGTGGCGGGCCGAATGCTTCCAGTCGATGAAGCGGCTGTCGAGCCCCGGCATGTATTCGCGCAGCGCCTCGAACTCGGCGCCCTCGCCCTTCTGATGCTGGGCCTTGATGCCGTAGATCGCTTCCTGCACGAAGAATTGCAGCGCGGTGCCATGCACGCCGCGCACATTGGGGACCACGTCGATGGTGCGCTCGACCGCGACCTGCCTGATGCGCTCGACCAGTCCCAGCGGTCCGCGCCAGCGCATCCAGATGCGATCGACATGCAGTTGTCCCCGGCGGGTGGGGACGACCGGCAAGGGGATCCGCCCCTCCTGCCCGGCCGCGAGCTCGGCGCGGACGAGCTCGGCGGCCTCGGCCTCGCCGCGTTGCTCGGCGATCAGCTCGAGCCGGACGCTGCGGCGATATCCGGCCGCCGCCAGGGTGACGATGATCGCCCCGCGCTCGCCGATCGAGAGCCGGTCGGGCGTGGCGATCCGCACCGCCAGTGCGCGCGGCTGCAGCGCCAGCATGAGATCACTCACCGCCGCCAGGATGACCAGAACGCCGTAGTTGAACGACAACGGCCAGAAGGCCGGGTTGTAGATCACCACGAACAGCGCCAGCGGAATGCCGGCGACGAAGATCAGCACCATGCGGGCGGTGGGTCGGATCATCGCGGTGCCGGGGTCTGGTCGATCACCTCACGCAGGATCCGGTCCGCCGTGAGGCCCTCGATCTCGGCGCCGGGCGACAGCGTGAGCCGATGCCGCAGCACCGGCAAGGCCAGGAACTTCACGTCGTCCGGGATCACGAAATCGCGGCCGGCCAGCACCGCCAGAGCGCGTGCCGCGGCCGCCAGCATATTGGCGGCGCGGGTCGAGGCGCCGACCTCGAGCGAGGAATGCTCCCGGGTGGCCCGGATCACGTCGACGATGTAGTCGATCAACGGATCGGACAGGCGGATCTGGCTCACCATCTCGCGCGCCTGCGCCAGCAGCGAGCCGTCGGCGACCGCCTTCAGCCCGAAGTCCTCCACCCGCGGCATGGCCGAGCGATGGCCATGCCGGCGCACGATCTCGCGCTCCTCGTCGCGGCTGGGGTGATCGATGATCATCTTGAACAGGAAGCGGTCGAGCTGAGCCTCGGGCAGCGGATAGGTGCCCTGTTGCTCGATCGGGTTTTGCGTCGCCACCACCATGAAGTCGTCGCCCAGCGGATAGTCCTTGCCGTCGATGGTGATGATGCGCTCGTTCATCGCTTGCAGCAGCGCCGCCTGCGTCTTCGGCGGGGTGCGGTTGATCTCGTCGGCGAGCAGCAACTGGGTGAAGATCGGCCCCTTGGTCAGGATGAAGGTATTGGTCTGGAAGTTGAACAGGTTGGTCCCCAGCACATCGCCCGGCATCAGGTCGGGGGTGAACTGGATGCGGCCGAATTGCAGCGCGAGCCCGGCCGCGAACGCGCGCGTGAGCAGCGTCTTGGCGGTGCCGGGTACGCCTTCGAGCAGGATGTGGCCGCCGACCAGGAGGCTCGTGAGCATCAGATCGATGATCGCGTCCTGGCCGACGACGGCCTTGCGAACCTCGCCCCTTACCGCCTCAGTGATCGCCCGGATGTCGTGAACGTCCATCGACGATCTCTCCCTTCCATTGATGAATATCGTGCGCCAGCCGCACCAGCGCCGATGGGTTTCGTCGGCGTGTGCCGGTTTCCGCCGCCTGTTGCAGCACGGATTCGCAGTCGATCGCGACCCCGCGCGCCAATCCCACCCGGGTCAGCCAGGCGGTTAGCCCGGCGCCGGTGAGCTCGCGCGGTGCATGGAGCGCCGAGGCGGCGTCGCGAACGGTCTCCTGGACATAGCGTTTGACGATCACGTCCTGATGACCGGTGAACTCGACCAGCTTGGCCATGTTCTGCAACAGGCCCTCGCGCCCGGCGCTGAGCGCCGGCGGCGCCGTTTGCGGCGCCCCGAACCGCCCGAGCGTCGCCCACAGCAGCAGGGCGACGGCGATCAGCCCCTGCGCGGTCGCCACCACGAACGGGAAGCGGAACAGCAGCAGCAACGGGCTCACCGGACGCACCACAAACCCATGCACGGTTTCGTCGAACACGACACTGCCGTCGCGGCTGCGCAACGCCTCGATCAGGGCGACCGCCAAGGCCGCATTGCCCTCGCGCGCAAGGCCGTGATTGGAGATGACATCGGGATCCGCCAGCACCCAGATTTTGCGATCCCGATCGCTGATCTCGCCCACCAGGATGCCGGCCGCCCCGCCGACGATCGGGCGCAAACGATCGCCGCGCACGAGCTGGACCGGCGGGTCGACCTGGGGCGCGATCTGCAGCGCATTCGTCGTCCACGCGACGTTGCCTTTTTCGCGCAGCACATTGCCGCGCGGCGCGACCAGGTTGAGCGCCCACTGCGCATCGGCCGGGGAACGTTCGGCGACCTCGCGCAGCCAGCCGGCCTTCTGGTCGCTCGGTGCGCCGGTCCATTTCGGCAGGACCAGCAGGATCGTGCTGGCTTTCAGGAGGGTGCGGATCGCGTCCTCGGCCTGGGCGCTCGGGCGCGGTTCGGCGATCACGAGGACGCTGCCGGGCGACAGCTTTTCAAGCGAGCTCGACCGGCTTTTCACGACCGGAATCGAAAGCTGCTGCAGCACCTCGGCGATGCCGGCGTGCCCGATGGCCGAGCGCGAGAAGGTGCTGGGACCGACGCTGTCGTGGCCGCTCAATTCGCCGCCGCCCATGAAGTACAGCGATACGGCGAACACGACGACCGCGCCGACGATCCAGCCGATGAGCAGGCGGCGAGGGAACGCCGGTTCGCCATTCATGCCGGCGCGCTCCCATAGAGCGATCGCGCCAGCGCGTTGAAGCTTTCACGGCAGGCGGTGTAATCGGCCAGCGCAGCGGGTTGCCTGCCGAAATAGGTCAATTCCACCCGGCTGACGACATCGCGCAGCGATGCCCGGGCGGTCTCGGGAAGGCTTGCGCGCTGAAGGATTTCGCGGCTGGTCAGCGAATCCGAGAACTGCTCGTCGAGGCGCTGGCGCATATGCGACAAGCCCTGCAGCAGCAGCATATGCATGGCCTCCATGAACCGGCCGGCCGCGGCAAGCTCGTCGGCGGCATCGAGGATCACCGTCTGGTCGCCGGGCGTGGCCGCGCCGAGCGCCGCTTCGCCGGGCGCCCAGGCACGCGCCGGTCGCCAGGCCGGGATGAGGTCGCGGAACGCATAGAGCAGGACTCCGAGCGCGATCGCGACCACGACCCAGAGGGTTTCGGGAGGCAGGTCGACGTGCCAGGTCCAGGGCTCCGGCCCGCGCGGAAACTCGGTCTGCAGATCGAGCC
>DASYFD010000113.1:0-26276 GCA_036498625.1 Xanthobacteraceae bacterium
ATCCTTCAAAACTTGCCGTTTCGCGGCGGCGGGGCGCAATCCCATTTGATCATGCACTTAGAGCGGGCCTGCGACGTCGAGCAGATTAACGCCCTGGTAAATGGGCATTCCCAGCTTCATTGCGCAGCCTCCCTGATGCAACGCCCTCGCATATGCGCCTGCGCCATTGTGATGCGCAGGGCCTTGCCGAGACCTCGCCAATGCCAAGCGAGCGGGGCGGGGCCTTCGAGCCGCTCGGCGACGACGAAGAATGCGACGGCGATCATCGCCACGAGGTGACCGCGTCCCACAAGCAGCGTCAGCAACATCAGCGCCCAGCATGCCCCGACACACGACGCGCCGTTCGCCAGCCCGAACGCGAGAGCGTCACGATCCGCCGCCGCGCCGAACGCGGCGAGGTGCGGTCGGCGATGGCAGCGGTTCAGGCACCACTGCTTGGCGGGCGAGACCTGCCACCCCATCGCGGAGGCGGCCGCAAGGGCGAGGCAAATCAGCGGCGCGGGCGCGGCCCAGCGCGCGCCGAGCGCCATCGCCTGCAGCCCGATGCCCGCAGTCATCCACACCGCCGCGTAGCCGGCGACGAAGATGAGCATCGATCGCGCGCGCCGCCTCGCGAAGCTCCGGTCGCGAACGTGCCGAAGCGGCGCGATGACCAGTGGCGACATCATGGCGGCCACCATCAGCGCCCATCCCGAAGCCAGCTGCGCCGGGGAGTTGAACGCGAGAACAAGGTCGAGCGAAATCGACAGCGGTGCCGCCCAAGGCGTCCCGGCGGAGCAGAAGGCGGGCGGTATTGAGTCGCTCTGGTCGAGCAGCAGCGCCGACCAGGCAAGCAGGCCGGTCGATCCGAGCGCGACGAGGCATGGGTCAAGCCGGCGTGCGGCGTTTCCCATGAGTGGCTCCGTCAAGTGCCTTGCCGGAATACGCTGATGCGACCAATGCTGACTTGCGCGGCTTCCGGAACCGGATTGAGCGGGACCAGTCGCACGTTGAGCTGCGCTACGTTCAGGGCGCCGGCGAGGTGCAGGGTGTCAATTACGTGGGTGATCTCGAGTACGAAGGTGAGGCCGTCGCCTGCATGCCGGTCGTCGGTTAAAGTCGCCTTGCGCACGCCGAACAGCGCAATGCTTCCCGCCAGGTGGTCGGGATGCCGGCCCGGATCGTCGCGCTCGGGCACATTGATGTAGACGCTGAAGGCGGTCGAGTCGTTAAGGCCGCGCACATTCTCCAGGTTCAAGAAGATGCGATCGGGCGCAGTCGGCGCCGCGGCCGTTGCCGAACGCAGGCCGGCGGACACCTTGCGCTGGACTCCGGTGTCGAGCACGACCGAGGTCCTGGCTTCCGCGCCGGCCAGGCGCAGGCTCTGGCTGTTTGCGCCGAGAAGTTCAGCCCTCTTGGGCCCTGCCATGGTGGTGCTCCTCGCAAGCGCCTGGGCCGCCGCCAAGTTGACCCCCAGCCGCTGCAGCCGCGCGACCAGTTGCGGCGTCCCGGGCAGCGGCGACACATCATCATAATCGTAATCGAGCTTTGAAAGATCACTCATCTGGCCAGGTGTGTAGGTCCAGCTGACCCCGCCAGGCATCGGCAACGTGAAGGCGCGCTCTCCGATGGCCGAAGGCCCGTCGACCCAATTCGGATCGGACGGATTCGCGTCGGTGGGCGGGTTTTGCCGCCACACCTCCCACAGCCGGTCGATATTGGCATGGTGCAGCCAGAAGATCGGATCGAGCCCCGCAGTGTCCGGATCCGACATCAGTCCTGGCAAGCCCGATTGCGGGTCGCCTCCGCCCACGTAGCCGTGAACCACGTCGTGCGGCTGTGACTCGAGCTCGCCATGGACTTGACCGCCGTGACTGAAACCTGTGTCGACGCCCCCAAAGCCGGGGCTGCCGCCGCTCGCGACCCCGGAGAAGGCGGGATCGCCGAGAGCACTCAGGTCGATCAGGTCGACCGGCACATAGACGTTTGAGTCGTTGTTGGGACCATAGCGTTGCGGAACGTAGAGCGGATTGTCGCCGTGCCCGTCCGGCCAGTCCGGAGACGCAAAGGCGGGGGGCAGCCGATCCTGGTTCGGCTTGAAGTAATTCCAATAGGGAAGGGCCCAATCGGCGGGCCCGCCGAGCTTTGCGACCGCATCGCGAACGACGGCTTCGAAGGCGATCAGATAGCCGCGGTGCCAGGGCAGGAAGTACCAGCTGCCGTGCTGGCACTGGCTCCAATAGGCCTTGATGTCAGCGGGGCTGGGCATCGCATCATCGGGGCTCAGATAGCCGAGCTGCTGCCACAGACTTTGGTCGATCCCGTGGATGGCGCCGTAGAACCGCCACCCCGTCGGTTCGTTGAGAGCCCGCGACTTCATGGCTTTTACGCCGCGCGCATACCAGAGGATCGGGTCGGCCCAGTCGCCAGCCAGCTCCCAGACGTTCTTGCGTGTGTTGGTCATATCGGCGTCCCTTCTGATGCCGCGCAGTGCACGGCTGACGGCGGCAGGGAACGGATACTATCATAAAGAGAAAATAGACAAAATACTACCTTACCGGGGTAACGAGAAATATCCGACGGCAGGAGCGAGCAAGTCCATCGGATCTTTCCCCGCTCATGCGCACCGCGTAAGGCGGCCGCCGGCTGTTCGGATGCGCAACATGCCTCGATGGTGGCTCGAGCTGGCGGAGATTTCGATAAGCGAGCCCGCCCGCGCTTCCTTGCAGGGCGCGGCGCAAGAACTTCGGCTTCTTTCAGCTCGACTGCCCGGCCACCTTGCGCAGGACGGCATCCGCGTCGCCGGGTGCGCGGTCGCCGGTCCAGGCGACATATTGGTCCGGACGCACCAGCACCAGCCGCGCCGCATAATCCTCGCGCCCATCCGCGTAGGTGTCGCGGATGACCTTCAGCGGGATATGACGCGCCTGCGCGGCGGCAGCGAATGGCGCTACCGCGCTGTCCTCCACCCCGAAGGCGAGGAGCGCAAATCCGTCGCCCAGCTCCTCAAACACGTCGCGGCGGGACGACAGCGCCCGGGGCGCCAGATGGTGGCCGGCGCGGGCGCGGAACATATAGTCGCCGCGGGCGCGGCTCACGCCGCCCGGCGGGCCGAACAGCACCGGCGAGCCTTCATAGTTCGGCTCATAGTTGATCACGATCGGGCTGCTGCCGGTCTTGAGCTCCGCCCATGTTCGTCGGAACGCCTCGGGCTCGCGATCCGGGTCGTGGCGGTTGATGATCTCGCCTTCCCATTTGATGCGTGCCGAGATGAACTCGTCACCGATCTCCTTGAAGACCGGCCGCCGCTCCTCGTCATAGGAGTCGAGCAGGCTCTCGCCGCCCCATCCCGCGAGCCGCGCGGCGAGCTTCCAGCCCAGATTGGCCACATCCTCGAGGCCGTTGTTGAGCCCAAACCCGCCATAGGGCGGATGCGAGTGGGCGGCGTCGCCCGCGATGAAGACGCGGCCCGCCCGATAGCGCTCCGCCACCGCGACCCGCAGATCCCAGAAGCCGACGTGATCGAATTCGCAAGCGAACTTGAATCCCGCGACCTCATGGAGGAGGGCGGCAAAGTCGAAATTGTCCCGGGTGGTGTCGGCGGGCACCGGAGCATGGAAGAACCAGCCTTCCTGCGGGTCGATGCGCCCGAAGAATTGCCAATAGCCGTTGAGTTCCGGATGCAGGACCCGATAGGTCGATTGCATCGGGAAGCGCTCGAGGCCCTGGCTCAGCTCGCGCGAGCGAAACACCGCCAGCATCATCACCTGATCGAAATCCGCGCCCTCGCGCTTGATTCCGGCATCTTCCCGCACGATCGAATGACCGCCGTCGCAGCCCACCACATAGTCGCCTTCCAGGACCGCTTGCGCGCCGTCGCCCGCCTCGTTCGCGATCACGACCCGTACGCCCGCGGAGTCCTGCTCGACGGATTGCGCCGCCCATCCGAAATGGGCCTCGACCAGGGGCAGGCTCGCCATCTTCCGGCGCAGGACATTCTCCAGCAGATACTGCGGCAGGCGGTCGTTCTTTTGAAAATAGAATTCATTGACCGCTTCGCGGCCCGCGAAAGCGTGCCAGTATTCGCTCATGAGGCTTTTGTAGGCGGTCACCCCGCTCACCGGAACTTCCGGTGGCAGCAGGCGCTGGGCCCGCAACTCGTCGATACAGCCCCAGAAATAGAAGCGCTCGAGGGTGCGCTGCGCCAGGTTCTGTCCCTTGGGAATCTTATGCATCCCGACCCGGCGCTCCACCAGCGCGCAGGATATGCCGCGCAGACCGAGATCGACCGCGAGCCCCACGCCGACCGGGCCGCCGCCCACGATGATGACCTGGCTTCGCTTCCTCAAGAGTTTACCCCCCCGTCGCGGCCCGCCGCATGCCCGCTCGAGCCGGCGCCCACACAGGCCTTCAGCTAGACGGGTTTCCCGCCATGATCAACGCAGATCAGCCTTGCGGGCCGCGAGCACTGCAAGCCCATCAGTACGATAGGCATCAATCCTCACCGCGTTCCCGAATTGCCTTCGATCGAGGGTCCGGTTGGGGGTGGGGCGCCGATAATGACACCAAGCTCGACCGGTTTTGCATCTTTGTTCCGTCAATCCTTCCACTTGATCGAGCACCCCATCGAGGGCATCTGCTCCACCGGGCCGGCGCCGGTTTCGGCCACCTGCTTCATTGCCTCGAACAGGTCGCGGCGGGCGTTGGGAATCACCGTCATGCGCGAAGCATCGAGCCTTCCGCGATATTGCAGCTCGTCCTGCGCGTTGAAGCCGAAGAAGTCGGGGGTGCACTGAGCGCCGTAGGCGCGCGCCATCTGCTGGGTCTCGTCGATCACGTAGGGGAAGGTGAAGCGATGCCGGGCCGCAAATGCCTGCATGTTGTCAAAGGAATCCTCGCGGTAGACCGCGGTGTCGTTCGGCATGACGGCGATCGTGCCGATCCCGATCTCGCGCAGCGCCTTCGTCTCCGCCACGATGCGGCCGATGCTCGCCTTCACATAGGGGCAATGATTGCAGATGAAGACGATGAGCGTGCCGTTCGGCCCGCGCACATCGGCAAGCGAGTAGGTCTTCCCGTCCGTGCCCTTGAGGGCGAAGTCGCAGGCCTTCCAGCCGAAGGCACAAATCCCATCCTTGGCAAGCACCATCACAGCTTCTCCTCAGCCCAAGGAATTTGAACAGAGATCCGGTGGCAGCGAAACCAGCCGCCCGGAACGCAGCCGGGCTTCCTTCCGGTCCGTCCCACCGCCCATGTTAACGATTCATTTACCACGCCTGTTTACCGGTCGTTAAGGAACATAGCCGCGCGCGACCGGATGCCTGCTTGCGCGCTTGATATTGGGCCCAGCGGATGCCGCAGCCGCCATCGAGCTTGTCGCCGAGATTCCGGCGCGCCCGGCGCGCCCATGAGGGCGGCGAGCTCGATCAGGCGGAACGGCTCTATACCGATATTCTGCGCCGTGATCCGGTCCATTTCGACGCGCTGCATCTCCTTGCCATGCTCAACTATCAGCGCGGGCGGCTCGAAGCCGCCGCGAAGCTGTTGCGCGCCGCATTGCGGATCGACGGCGCCCGCGCGGCCGCGCAGTCGGATTTGGGGCTCGTCTTGCTCGCAATGGGCTGTCTCGAAGGCGCTTTGGCCAGCTATGACGGCGCCCACGCCATCGCGCCGGACGACCCGGATGCGCTCAGTGGACGCGGCGTCGTGCTGCTGCGGCTGGATCGGACCCCCGAGGCGCTCGCGAGCTTCGAGCGCGCGCTCGCGCTTGCTCCCCGCCATCTCGATGCGCTCGGCAATCGCGGCAATGCCCTGCTCAAGCTCAATCGTCCCGGGGAGGCGATTGCAAGCTACGATGCCGGATTGCGGCTGGCCCCCACGCATGCGCGGCTGCTCACCAACAAGGCGGTCGCGTTGCGGCGGCTCGATCGGCCCCACGAGGCCCTGCTGGGCCTCAACCGCGCCCTGGTCGGAAGCCCGGATTTTGCCGAGGCTCGATTCGTGGAAAGCCTGGTCAAGCTGACGCTGGGCGATTTCGCTGCCGGCTGGAGCGCCTATGAGTCGCGGTGGGCGACCGCGGCATTTGCGCCGCACCGCCGAAATTTCATAAGGCCTTTGTGGCTGGGCGATCGGCCGCTCGCCGGAAAAACCATCCTGCTCTATGCGGAGCAGGGCTACGGCGACACGATCCAGTTCGTCCGCTACGCGCCGCTTGTGGTCGCGCTCGGCGCGCGGGTCATCCTGGAAGTGCAACCCGAGCTCAGCCGGCTCATGGCCGCCTTCGAGGACATCCACGTCATCCCGCACGGCCAGCCCTTGCCGGCGTTCGATCTACAGTGTCCGTTGATGAGCCTGCCCTTGGCGTTTGGCACTCAGCTGTCCACGATTCCCGCCGTGGTTCCCTATATCGTGCCGCCGGCCGAGGACGGGGCGACCCTTTCGCGGATCGATGAACTGGCGCGGCTGTCCCGGCACAAGCCACTGGTCGGCTTGGTTTGGGCCGGCGATAGATTTCATAAGAACGATGCCAATCGCTCGATGCGGCTCACGACACTGCGGCCGCTCCTCGATCTGCCGCATCTTCAATTCGTCAGCCTCCAGCAGGAGATCAGCGGGGAGGACGCACAAGTCCTGCGCAGCCATCCGGGCCTGTCGGCCGGCGGGCCGTTTCGGGATTTTGCCGAGACTGCGGCCGCGATTGCGCGGCTCGATGCGGTGATCGCGGTGGATACCGCGGTGGCGCATCTGGCCGGCGCGATGGGCAAGCCGCTCTTTCTCCTGCTGCCTTTCGGCGCCGATTTTCG
Organism: Xanthobacteraceae bacterium; assembly: GCA_036498625.1. GTDB lineage: Bacteria > Pseudomonadota > Alphaproteobacteria > Rhizobiales > Xanthobacteraceae > VAZQ01. The sequence goes on from DASYFD010000113.1 coordinate 6,783, forward strand.
CTGGCTGCGCGAGCGGACCGACAGCCCCTGGTATCCGAGCGCGCGGCTGTTTCGGCAGCACGCGTTCGACGACTGGGGGAGGGTGGTCGATTCGTTGCGCCAGGAGCTCATGCAGGTGTCGGAAAACAGCAATCAGTGGTCAGGAATGAGAAGGCGCGCGTGATGCAAGGCGACAGCAATCCGGGACCGGTGGTCGGGCCGCATGCCGCTCTCCCCTGAATACTGAATCCTGAAGACGACCGCGGCCTCCGGCGGGGAGCGCCGGAGGCCGCGTCGTGTCGCCGCTTGCTCGCGCGCTGCAAGCGGCGGGGAGGCCGTGCCCCAAGGGGCGTGAGAAGCGCATCAGAATGGCAGCAGGATATCGAGCGCCTGTTGGCCGTAGCGCGCCTGCTGCACGTCGGTGATCTGGCCGCGTCCCCCATAGGCGATGCGCGCTTCCGCGATCTTGGTCGAATCGATGGTGTTGTCGCTCTGAATGTCCTCCGGGCGCACGATGCCGGCGACGATCAGTTCGCGGACCTCGAAATTGACCCGCAACTCCTGCTTGCCCTCGACCACGAGGTTGCCGTTGGGCAGCACCTGCGTCACCACCGCGGCGACATTGGTCTGCACCGCCTCCTGGCGGTTGATCGAGCCTTTGCCCTCGCTCGATGCGGTCGATTCGGCGGTGAGGATCTTGCCGGGGAGGATCGCGGTCGCGGGATTCTTGATGGTCTTGGCGCCGAGGAAATCCGAGACCCCCGAATCCTCGCTGTTCGAACGGCTGCGCTGGGTCTCGTTGGCGGTCTTGGCGGTGTCGGTGATGTTCACCGTCACGGTCAGGATATCGCCGACCTGATGGGCGCGCTGGTCCTTGAAGAACTCACGCGAGCCGGAGCGCCACAGCGAGTTCTCGTTGTAGACCGCGGTGGTGGGCTCCGGCATCGGCATGTGCACCGGCTTGTAGCCCGGCTTGGTGGTCGGGCTCTCGATCGCGGCGAGGGCCGGCTGCTCGCCGAGGTTCCTCAGCCGGTCGAGCGAAGAGCAGCCGCCGAGGCACGCGGCGAGCGCCACCACCGAGCTGGCAGCGAGAAGTTGGGAGACCTGGTTGACCTTGGACATGGCGCTCACTCGGGCGTGGCCGCTTTCTCGATTGTGAAGGTTCATGGTGCGGTATTGGCCGCGAGGCGGCCGCTCGGGGCGTTGACGCTGACCCGGCCCGGGCCCAGGACCGTGGCCTGGACGGTGCGCTTGGACTGCACGTTGACCACGCTGATCACGTCGCCCATCGCACCCGGCTCGACTGCCTTGCCGATGATCGTGAGCGTGATGCCGGGCACCTGGTACAGCATGGTGACGCTCTCGCCGCGCGCGATCAGCTCGGGTTTCGCCACGTCGGCCTGGCGGATGACCTGGCCGGCCCGCAGGCTGTGCTTGGCGGAGAGCCCCTGCGCCTGCTCGATGGCGGTCAGCGCGGTGGAGGCGGAGCTGCTCTTCGGCCGGCGTTCGACCGCGAGGTCGGAACTCTTGAGCACCTGGCCCTGCGCGATCTCGCGGGTCGGCACGATCGCCTCAAAGGTCTCGCTCAGCGAGCCGGTGAAGTGCAGCGGCAGGCGGCGCGCCACCGCGCTGCCCGGCAGCTCGAAGGCGACATCGAAGCGGGTGGTGCGCGGCTCGTAGGTGAGGTGGATTACGGCCAGCTCGTTGGTGGCGCTCGCCTCCACCACGAAGGTGCGCACCTCGTTGTCGAACACGACCGCGAGGCTGCTCTGGTCCGGCAGGCCGTATTTGCCAGCGAGCGCGAGCAGGACGCGGGCCTCGATGTCCTTGGCGGTGATGGCGCGGGCGGCGTGCGTCACCGCGACCTCGGAGAGCCCGCGCGTATCGAGGCCCAGGATATGGTGACCCCGCACCGCTTCGAGCACGCTGGCGACCGGCACGCTGCCGGTCTGGCCGAGATCGGGCGCGCGGAAGATCGGCACCTCGGCGACGACGCCGGCGTTCTCCACCAGATCGCCGATCCGCACGATATCGCCCACGACCGAGGCGGTGGGCTTGAGCGACGGGCCCGCCGCCTCGAGGCTTTGTGCCGCCGCCGGCGGCGCCGGCGCGGCGAGCGCCATGAGGGTGAGCAGCGCGAGAAGCGGGAGGCGGCGGATCATGGCGGCGGCCCTACTCATTGGATTGCTGCGGTCGTCTTGAGCATCTCGTCGGCCGCGGTGATGACCTTGGAGTTCATCTCATAGGCGCGCTGCGCGGCGATCAGATTGGAGATCTCGACTACCGGATCGACATTGGCGGCTTCCAGGCTGCCCTGCTGGATCGAGCCGTAGCCGTCGATGCTCGCCAATCCGTCCTGCGGCGGCCCCGAGGCCGGCGTTTCGAGGAACAGATTGTCGCCGACCGGCTGCAGCCCGGCCTCGTTGAGAAAGCGCGTCAATGTGATCTGGCCCAGAATGGTCGGGGTCGTGCTTCCGGGCACCGTCACCGAGACTTGGCCCTGTGCATTGATGGAGATACCGGTCGAGTTTTGCGGGATCGTGATCCCGGGCTGCACGACATTTCCTTCCGGGGTGACGACGCGGCCCTGCGCGTCCATCTTGAACGAGCCGTCGCGGGTATAGGAGAAGCTGCCGTCCGGCATCAGGATCTTGAAGAATCCGTCGCCGATGACGGCGATGTCGAGCGTATTTCCGGTCTGTGTCAGCGAGCCTTGCGTGATCAGGCGCGGCGTGCCGACGATCTTGACGCCGCCGCCGATGTCGATGCCCACCGGAAGGATGTTGCCCTGTGCCGAGGTCTGCGTGCCGACGCGGCTGACATGCTCGTACAGGAGGTCCTGGAACTCGGCGCGCTGGCGTTTGTAGCCAGTCGTGTTCATGTTGGCGATGTTGTTCGAGATGACCTGGACGTTGAGGTCCTGCGCCGCCATTCCGGAGGCCGCTATGTCGAGCGCTCGCATGAGGATGTCTCCTTATTGGACCTAGGCCGGAACCGCGGCGAGCTTGTCGAGCGCGGTGGTGCGCTCGGCGTTCTCGAGTTGCAGGATGTTGGAAATCTGCTCATAGGTGCGCGTGATCTCGATCATGCGGGACATTTCGCCCACCGGGTTCGCGTTCGACTGCTCGATCGCGCCTTGCACCACGCGCACGTTGAGCGATGCCTGCTCCGGGGCGACGCCGCCCGGAGCCGAGAACAGGCTCCCGCCCTGCTTCTGGAGCGCCGCGGGATTGGCGAAGTGCGCGAGCTGCAGCTGGCCGCGGGTGGAATCGGAGGTGGCGCTTGCGCCTTCACGCACCGTGATGGTGCCATCCTCGCCGATGGAGATATCGTGGTCGGTATTCTGGAACTGGATCGGGCCGCCGGTCCCCAGCACCGGATCGCCCTGATTGGTGACAAGCGCCCCGGTGGGGCTCAGCTGCAGCGCGCCGTTGCGGGTATAGCGCGGCCCGGCCGCGGTCTGCACCACCAGGAAGGCGTCGCCGTCGATGGCGACGTCGAGCGGACCGCCGGTGCGCTGGATCGGCCCGGGGGCGAGATTGTGCCAGGTCGCGCGGTCGCGCACATAGGCGAGCTGGCGGCTGCCGGCGGGGAACTCACCGGAGTTCGCCGGCAGCATCAGGTATTGCTCGAAGACCGAGCGGTCGGATTTGTAGCCGGTCGTGCCAATGTTGGCGATGTTGTTGGCGACCACCTCGAGCTCGCGCACGAGCGCGACCTGCCGCGAGAGTCCGATCAGCAGAGAATTATCCATCGTGTTGCTCCCCTCGCACGAGGCCGGTCGCCCGCTGGTGGCGGCACCGTCATCGGCGTCGGGTCGCCGGCTCTCCCAAGCCGGTGGCCCGTCGTCTTGCTTGCAGGCCCCATGCCAACAGGGAAACAATCGGGAAAACAGGGAGTTGGCTGAAGTCGCGCGACCGCCCGGCAGGGAAATTCATTCCCTCTCAACCTTCGACTAGGCAAAATCTTCCGCGTTGGGGACGTCTGGCAAGATTCCGTTAACCATTCCGAACCTAACGTTTCGGTCGAGAGGCGCGGTTCGCGCGCGGCACAACTCAGCCGACGCTGTCGACCCGAACGGGACAAAACCCATGGCAGCGAAGCCCAAGAAGGCGGAGAAGGAAGCCGAAGCCGAAGCCGAGGCCGGCGCGGACGGGGAGGCCGCCCCGACCAAACGCAAGCTGCCGCTCAAGCTGGTCATCATCGTGGCCGCCGCATTGGTGGTGCTCGCCGGCGGCGGCGGGGGGGCCTATTTCATGTTTGCCGGCGGCAAGGACGGCGCCGCGGCTGCCGCGGTGAAGCCTCCGGCCTATGTCGAGGTGCCGGAGGTGCTGGTCAATCTGTCCAATGTGGGGGCCGATCGCACCCAATATCTCAAGGTCAAGATCGTGCTCGAGATACCCGACGCGGCGCTCAGCCCGCAGATCGAATCGACGATGCCGCGCGTGATGGACGCCTTCCAGACCTACCTGCGCGAACTGCGCCCGACCGATCTCGACGGCTCGGCCGGCCTCTACCGCCTCAAGGAGGAGCTCACCCGAAGGGTCAATACGGCAATCGCGCCGAGCCGGATTACCGCGGTTCTGTTCAAGGAGATCGTGGTCCAGTGAGCGATGCGGACGGCCAGATCAATCAAGACTCGCTAGCCGCCGAATGGGGTCTGGCGCTGGAGGCCGACGCCGCCAAGGCGCGCCAGGAGGGCGGGCCGGGGGCCGCCGGGGCCGATGCGCCGGCCGGGGCCGAAGATGGCGCCCAGTTCGTGCAGGCGGCCCGGGGCGGCGCCGAGCGCATCCTCAATCAGGACGAGATCGACGGGCTGCTGGGCTTCAGCCTCGCCGACATCTCGCTCAACGACAATTCCGGCATCCGGGCGATCATCGATTCGGCGATGGTCTCCTACGAGCGGCTGCCGATGCTGGAAATCGTCTTCGACCGGCTGGTCCGGCTGATGACGACCTCGCTGCGCAATTTCACCTCCGACAACGTCGAGGTCTCGCTCGATCGCATCACCTCGGTTCGCTTCGGCGACTACCTCAACTCGATTCCGTTGCCCGCCATCCTGGCCGTGTTCAAGGCCGAGGAGTGGGAGAACTACGGCCTCATCACCGTCAATTCGAACTTGATCTATTCGATCATCGACGTGCTCCTGGGCGGCCGCCGTGGCGGCCACGCGATCCGCGTCGAAGGGCGGCCCTACACCACCATCGAGACCAACCTGGTCAAACGCATGATCGAGGTGGTGCTCGCCGACGCCGAGCTCGCCTTCAAGCCGTTGTCGCCGGTCAAGTTCAACATCGATCGGCTGGAGACCAATCCGCGCTTCGCCGCTATCTCGCGGCCCGCCAATGCCGCAATACTTGTGCGGCTGCGCATCGACATGGAGGACCGCGGCGGCAACGTCGAGCTGTTGCTGCCCTATGCCACCATCGAGCCGATCCGCGAAGTCCTGCTGCAGATGTTCATGGGCGAGAAGTTCGGCCGTGACCCGATCTGGGAGGGGCATCTCGCGACCGAGATCGGCCAGGCCGAAATTTCAGTCAATGCGGTGCTTTACGAGGCGAAGCTGCCGTTGAAGCAATTGATGGCGCTCAAGCTCGGCGAGACCCTCATGTTGGGCATCAAGGCCGACGCCAATATCAGCGTGCGGTGCGGCGATGTCATCCTGACGGAGGGCCGGATGGGGCGGGTCGGCGATCGTATTGCGGTGCGGGTCGCCAAGCCCTTGCGCAAGCCGCGGATGACGCTTGCGATGTTCGAAAAGGCGGACGATTCAACCACCCGAATGGAGGCTCAGTGACCTACGGCTTCGGCTTCATGATCGAGAGTTTGGTCGCGGTTTTGCTCCTGCTCACGATCACCTATTGTGTCATCCTCAACAATCGCTTGAAGCGGCTCAAGGCCGACGAGCAATCGTTGAAAGCCACCATCGCGGAGCTGATCACCGCCACCGAGATCGCCGAGCGGGCGGTCGCCGGCCTGAAGACGACCGCGCATGAATGCGACCACACTCTGGGCGAGCGGCTGCGCAATGCCGATCGCACCTGCGCGGAGCTGGCCGAGCAGATCAAGGCCGGCGATGTTCTGATCAAGCAGGTCTCCCGCATCGTCGCCGCGGCGCGATCGGGCGACGGCTCCCAGCCGGCCGCCGCGCCCGATGCCAAGGCAGTGGCCGCCGCGGCGCAAGCCTTCGCCGAGCGCACGCGCACCCGCCGGGGCAAGCTTGCCGCATGATGAGCTCCCTGATCCGTTCCGTGCATGGCGTGCGGCTCGTCCCGGTCGTCCTTATCGCGACGATTGCGCTATTCGGCCTCAAGGCGCTCGGCCTCGTGCTCGACGGCGGCTATCTGTTCGACCGGCCTCCGGATGGCGTGGATGCCCGGGACGACGTGGGGATCACCGGCACGATCGCCGCGCCCAATTCGGCCGGGTTGCCGAGAAAGGGACCGCCCCCCGGAGCGAAGCAATCCTGGGCCCAGGAGATGTTCAACTATCCCGACGTCACCGGCTCGGTCCGCTCGACAGCGCCACCTCCGCGCTCCGACATCACGGGCTCGGCCGAAACCCCGAGCCCGCCGAAGGAGGGAGCCGAGGAAGCGCCAAAGAAGAAGACCCCGCAAGAGCCGCCGTCCAGGGTCAACGGCACGAGCGTGCCGCTCGATATCGACCATCCGGTGTCGCCCGCCGAGCGCGCGATTCTCGAAAGTCTGCAGAAACGGCGCGCCGATCTTGACGCCCGCGCCCGCGAGCTCGACGTCCGCGAAGACCTGCTGCGGGCCACAGAGAAGCGCGTCGGCGGGCGAATCGACGAGCTCAAGGACCTCGAGGCCCGCGTCAGCGCGGCTATGCAGCAAAAGGACGAGGGGGAGGCGGCGCGGTTCAAGAACGTCGTGACCATGTACGAGAACATGAAAGCCAAGGACGCCGCCAAGATATTCGACGGTCTCGACATCAAGATTCTGCTCGACGTCGCCAAGGAGATCAATCCACGCCGCATGTCCGACATCCTGGCGCTGATGGCCCCGGAGAACGCGCAACGGCTGACCGCTGACCTGGCGATGCGCTCGACCCAGAAAGAGCAGGCGCAGGCCGTCGATCTCCCCAAGATCCAAGGCAGGCCGAACCCGAATTGACGGCCGGCAGCAGTCGCGGCGGTCGCCCGCGCACAATCAGCCAACGCGTGAGCGCCGGCACATCGTCGACCGTCAACGCCGCCCAGGCTCCTGACCCCGGGGTGATATCCCCTGTGGGTGTCGCTACCGCCGGTAGGTTGCCGGGCGGAGGCCGTTTGATGGGGCGCCGCGCCCAGGATTTGAATCTCAGCCTTGCCAGACACGGCGAGCGCATGGCGTACCGGAAGGCAGCATCACGGACACGTGGAATCACGCATTTCAGCGGGTCGTTCTTAACGTGACTTTAAAGGCGCCGGGCTAGCTTGCCCGACCGAGGTTGCTGTGGACGTCAAGGCCGGCGAGGAACGGCGTTATGGCCGGTCGAATGAGGTTCGCGCAGGTGTGCTTTCGACAGGCGGAACGCAGCTCGCTCCCGCGCCGCGCGCCGGTCGTTGCGGTTCTGCTCCTGCTGCAGATGCTGGTTTCGATCGCGCTGCTCCTGCCGCGGCCGGCGGCGGCAGCCGATGCCGTCAAGGGCTCGGTGAGTGCCGTGGTCGACAACGGCTTTGCCCGGCTGGTGTTCTCGCTGGGAAGCGACGTCGAATCCCAGGTCAAGATCGCCAACAATGTTGTCGTCGTCAGCTTTGACCGGCCGGTCGATCTGAATGTCGACCGGATCCGCGACGGTACCGGCGAGTATATCGGCGCCGCGCGCCGCGACCCCGACGGCAAGGCCGTGCGCATCGCGCTCGCGCGCCATGTGACGATGAACGCGATGTCGGCCGGGGACCGGCTGTTCGTCGATCTGCTGCCGGACAACTGGAACGGCCTGCCGCCCGGATTGCCGCGCGAGGTGATCGAGGAGCTCGCCCGCCGCGCCCGCGACGCCGAGAAGAAGCTGCGCCTGGATCATGTGGTCGAACGCGACCGCAAGATCGCGCCGATCCGCGTTCGGGTTTCGAGCCAGCCCACATTCACGCGCTACATGTTCCAGTTGCCGGAGCCGACCAGCGTCGCCGCGGACAATCGCAAGGACAAGCTGACGCTCACCTTCAACGGGATGCTCAATTTCGATCTGTCCGACGCCAAGGCCGCCCTGCCGCCGTCGCTCCAATCGATCGATAGCGAGCTCGATCAGGACACCGCGCTGGTGCGCTTCACGTACCGGGGCAAGGTCGATGTCCGCACCTTCCGCGAGGACAACAACTACGTGGTCGATATCGGCTCGGCCGAGATCAAGGACGGGCGGGCGCTGGATTTGAAACCAGCCGACGAGCTCGCGGGGCTCGCCGCCGATTTGATCAGCAAGAAAACACCTTCGCCGGCGGACATGGAGGCGCCGCAGACCGTGCCGGCGAAGGTCGCGCCGGGCGCAGCGCCAAAGCGCCCGCCTGCGTTTGCGCGCGAAGCCGTCCATCCCGTGCCGGCGGGCGCGCCTGCGGCCATGCTGGAAGGAGCGCCGCCGGAAAAATCCGCGCCGGCGGCAGTGCCGGAAAGACCCATGGCGGCGGCGACGCCGGATAAGTCCATTCCGGTCAGAGCCCCCGCGGCGTCTCTGCCACCCACGCCGTCAGCCGCTGTTCCGGCGGCCGAGGCCGGGGATGCCGCCCCGCCGCCCGCCTCCAAGCCGACAGCGGGAGCACCCGGCCCCAACGAGGCCGCCTTGCCGCCGCCAGCACCGAAGTCCCTGGCCGTGCAGCCGGCCCCGGAGGCGCCGGCGGTCGCCAGGACGGAGCCGCTCGGTGCGGGCACGACCACCAAGGTCGGGCTGAAGATGCAGGGCGAAAATCTCGCGCTTCAGTTTCCGTTCGAGAGCCCGACGCCGGCTGCCGTGTTTCGCCGTGCCGACATGCTCTGGCTCGTCTTCGACACCGATGCCGACATCAAGCTCGAGGAATTGGCCAACGATCCCAGCCACAATATTCGCAGCGCCACTGCGACGCGCGTGCAGGGGGCGGTGGTCGTTCGCCTCAGGCTCGAACGTCCAAAGCTGACCAGTGTCGCCATGGAAGGCGCCACCTGGGTGGTCAATATCGGCTCCCAGATCACCGCCCCGACCCGGGCGTTGGCCATAACCCGCAACGCTGCAACTCCTTTCCAGACGACCCCCACGGTCTTCCAGGCGACCGCCACGGTCATGATCGCCGATCCGCGGCAGGTGCACCGGCTGGAGGATCCCGAGGCCGGCGACGCCCTCGTGGCGGTGACGGCGCTGGCGCCCGCGCGCGGTTTCATCAACGGCCAGGAATTCGTCGAATTTCGCATGCTGGCGTCGGCCCAGGGCATCGTGGTCCAGCCCTTGGCCGACGATCTTGCGGTCGAGCTTTCCCCCGACCGGGTGACCTTGAGCCGGCCAAACGGCCTCACCCTGTCGAGCCTAGCGCTGCGAGCCGATCAGGCTTCCACCAGCGATCGACCCAATGTCGTCAACCCGGACCTGTGGACTTTCGATCGCAAGGACGAGTTTGGCAAGCGCGAGTCCCAACTGCTGTTCTCGGCCGCGAAGGCCTCGGAATCGCAACGCCTCGCGGCCCGTGTCGATCTGGCGCGCTTCTATCTGGCGTGGGAAAGGTCGGCCGAGGCGAAGGGCGTGCTCGATGTCGCGCTCAACGACAACCCGGCGGGCGCCGGCGACCCGATTCCCCTGGTGCTGCGCGCCGTCGCCAATCTCATGCTGGAGCGGCCGCAGGAGGCACTGAAGGATCTCGCCAATCCGATCGTCGGGAGCCAGTTCGATGCGCCGCTGTGGCGGGCCTGGGCCTATGCCCGCCTGAGCCGCTGGGCGGACGCCAGCGAAGGATTTCGCGACATCGGTGCCCGGATCGCACGGCTGCCGGTCGAGCTGCAGGGCAAGGTGCTGCGCGAGGTCGTCCAGGTTGCGATCGAGGTCGGCGACGTCGCCGGTGCGGTCAGCGCGATGCACGAATTCGAGAGCTTGGGGGTTCCGCACGAACTCGAGCCGACCATGGCGGTCTACAATGGCAAGCTCGCCGAAAGGCTCGGCCGCGTGCAAGACGCGCTCCAGTCCTATCAGCTGGCCGCCGACTCCGACGATCGCCGTGCGTCGGCGCAGGGACGGTTGCGCGAGATCAAGCTGGAGAACGCGATCGGCAAGCTTCCGCGGCCCGCGGCGATCGACAATCTCGAAACGCTCACGACCGTCTGGCGTGGCGACGATATCGAGATCGAGGCGCTGAAGCTGCTCGCGCATTTCTACACCGAGGAAGGGCGCTATCGTGACTCGTTTCATGTCATGCGGATCGCGCTCACGGCCCACCCGAACTCGGACCTGACGCGCACCATCCAGGATGAGGCGTCGGAAACCTTCGAGAAGATATTCCTGGCCGGAAGCGGCGACGCGCTGACCGCGATCGACGCGCTTGCGCTGTTCTACGATTTCCGCGACTTGACTCCGATCGGACGCCGCGGCGACGAGATGATCCGGCGTCTCGCCGACCGGCTGGTGGCGGTCGACCTGCTGGCTCAGGCCGCCGAGCTCCTGCAGTACCAGGTGGATCAACGCCTGCGGGGAGCGGCGCGTGCCCAGGTGGCGATGCGGCTGGCGGTGATCTATCTGATGAATCACAAGGCGGATGAGGCGCTCGCGACGCTGCGTGCGACCCGCGTGGAGGATATCAGTAAGGAGATGCGTCAACAGCGTCTGCTGCTCCAGTCGCGCGCCCTGTCGGACCTGGGGCGCTACGACGTGGCGCTCGAGATCATCGCCAATATCGAGGGACCCGAGGCGAACCGGCTGCGTTCGGATATCCTGTGGGGCGCCCATCGCTGGCGCGAGGCGGCCGAGCAGATCGAGCTGATGTATGGCGACCGCTGGACCGAGTTTGCGCCGCTCAACGATGTTGAGCGCGCCGACATCATGCGCGCCGCCGCCGGCTACGCGCTGGGCGAGGATGCGCTCGGCCTCGGGCGGTTTCGCGAACGCTATGCCGGCAAGATGGGCGAGGGGCCGGATCGGCGGGCGTTCGACGTAGTTACGGAACCGGTCGATGCCAGCGGGGCGGATTTCCGCGCCGTCGCCCACTCCATCGCGGCGGTCGATACCCTCAGGGGCTTCCTGCGCGACCTGCGTGCGCGCTATCCGGAGACCGGCGCCACGGCGTCGAAAGCCGGCGCGCCGCCCCCGAACGCCGAACTGGCAAAGCCCGCCCCCGCCACGACCGGCAGCATCAATCCCCGCTTGGGCCGCACGGCGGTGCGCTGAAGCTGGGCCAGGCTTTCAGCCGGCGCCCGCCCGCTACGTTCCGTAGCTCTGGATCAGGCTTCCGGCGACCAGGCTCCAGCCGTCGACCAGCACGAAGAAGATCAGCTTGAACGGCAGCGACACCACGACCGGCGGCAGCATCATCATGCCCATCGACATCAATACCGAAGCGACCACCAGGTCGATGATCAGGAACGGCAGGAACAGCAGGAAACCGATCTCGAAGGCGCGCCTGAGCTCGGAGATCATGAAGGCCGGAACCAGGATGCGCAGTGACATGTCCGCCGGGGTCGCCGGCCGCGGCTCCGTGGACAGATCGCTGAACAGCTGCAGGTCCTTTTCGCGCACGTTCTTCTGCATGAATATGCGCAGCGGCCCGGTCGAGCGGTCGAACGCCTGCTGCAGGGTGATCTCGTTGTTCGCCAGCGGGAGGATGCCTTCGTCATAGGAGCGTTGCAGCGCCGGCCCCATCACGAATCCGGTGAGGAACAGCGCGAGCGCGATGATGACGGCGTTGGGCGGTGCCGTGGCGGTGCCGAGCGCGGTGCGCAGCAGCGACAGCACCACGACGATCCGGGTGAACGAGGTCATCATCACCAGGATCGAGGGTGCCAGCGACAGCACCGTCAGCAGCGCGACCAGCTGGATCACGCGCTCGGTCAGCCCGCCGCCTTGACCCAGATTGATGCTGATATCCTGTGCGGCGGCCGGAGACGCTGCCATCGCCAGGAGCAGAGCGACTTCACCCGCCACCGTCATGAGACGAACGCGGCGGGCGATTGCGAGTGATGTCAAGTTTTCCCGCTTGGACGGCCCAGCAAGCTCGCCATCTCCTTTTCGAGGCTGTCGTAGAGGGACTTCGCCGGTTTCGGCTCCGCCCGGGTGGCGCCGGTTTCGGCCGGCGCCGGAGCGGCACGCGGAAGCGCCGGGACAGGATCCACATCCGCGGCCATCGACCGGGACGGGGGTTCCGCCGGACGGGCCTCGTTGGGCTTGCCCGGGCGGCGAAGCGCCGCCTCCAGCCGCTGCGCCATGTCGGCCAGGTTCTGGTCGGCGCTGGCGCTGAATTCCGGCTCGGGGACGGCGGGCGGAGGTTGCGGCTCGCGCATCCGAACCGGCTCGCGTTCGCGAGCAGCCTCGCGTTCACGAACGGGTTCCCGTTCACGGACGGGTTCGCGCTCTCGGGCGGGCTCGCGGTCGCGTACGACCTCCCGAGCGGGCTCACGCTCGCGGACGGCTTCACGCTCCCGCACCGGTTCGCGCTCGACCGGAACGTCACGCGCCCGCATCGGTTCGCGCTCGACCGGAGCTTCGCGCTCGCGCACGGCTTCGCGCTCACGAACAGGCTCGCGCTCACGAACAGGCTCGCGCTGGCGCGCCGGCTCGCGGGGCAAAAAGCCTCCCTCCATTGGGGTCGGGGCGCGCAGCGGCTCGGGCAAACGCCCGACCTCGGCCGCCAGCCCGGCGAGCGGATCGGGCCGCGCTTGGCGCCGAGGCGGCGGTGGCGGTGCCAATTCCGGTTCGGCCGACCATTGCGCCGGCTCCTCCGGAACAGGCAAACGCGGCGGACGCGCAGCCGGTGCGGGCTCAGGCTGCAACGGCCACATGCCGGCGTCACCGAGCGGAACAGGCCGCGGCAGGGTATCGCTCGTCGCCGGCGCCCGTGACGGGGCAGGGGCGTTCGCCGCCACCGCGCGCACGATATTGGGCTCGATCACCACGTCGGTGGGGCCGCCGATCATCAGCAAGTGCTCGACATTGTCGCGCCGAATCAGGATCAGGCGCCGGCGTCCATCGACCGCGGCCGCGTCGATCACGGCTAGGCGCGGCTGGCGGCCGCGTGCGGTTGCGGCCCCGAGCGTTCCGCCGCCGAAGAAGTGGCGCACGGCCCACAGGACCACGAAGACCAAGGCCACCACGAAGACAAGGATGATGAAAAACCGCACAGGAAGCGGCATCCCCTCGCCAGACAGACTCTCGAACATGGCTCCTCCCTGCGCCCCGGGGGACTTGGCGTGTCCAAAAGGGAATCGCCCGAATGGTTAACGCCAGCGGCAATACTTGCCGCCTTCAATCCTAACAAAGTATTAAGAAAATAGGCCCTTTGGACCACCCCATCCACCATACAAAGGATTGTCTTGGTAAACGGCGGATTAATGGCAAAAGGCCCGATTCCGGGGATTTAACCAGGTATTAACCATAAGGTCGGCAAAGTCTGCCGGGCGCGGGTGCCATCCCGGGGAGACCAGGCCATGCCGATATCCGATATCCCGATCTTTTCCATGCTGCGCACGAAGATGCGCTGGAACCAGGAGCGTCAGCATCTGCTGGCCGAGAACGTCGCCAACGCCGAGATGCCCGAGTTCCGGCCGAGCGATCTCGCGCCGCTGAATTTCGACGCCGGTGCCTCCAGCCTCGCTCCGGTGGCCCTCTTGCGCACCAGCCCCGTCCACCTGGCGAGCGCCGACGGCACGGCGTCCCTTGAGCGGCAGCGTGGCGGCACGTTCGAGGTGGTGCCGACCGGCAATGCGGTCACTCTCGAAGACGAGATGATGAAGGTCGCAGCCAACCAGATGGACTTCCAGGCCGCGTCCGCGCTCTACGCCCGCGGCTTGGCCCTGATCAAGACGGCGATCGCCAAGTGATGCCGAAACGGCGAGCGGAGGCGCGAGAAGAATCATGGACCTGATGAAATCGATCATGATCGCGGCTTCCGGCCTGCGCGCGCAGTCCGGGCGCATGCAGGTCATCTCCCAGAATGTCGCCAACGCCGATTCGACTCCCACGCAGCCGGGCGGGGACCCCTACCGGCGCCAGATCGCCACCTTCCAGACCGAGATGGACCGCACGCTGGGTGCCCGCGTCGTCAAGCTCGGCCAGACCAGGACCGATCCGTCCGATTTCCTGGTCAAGAACCAGCCCGGTCATCCGGCCGCCGACGCCAGCGGCGATGTCAAATACCCCAACGTCAATCCGCTGGTCGAGATGACGGATCTGCGCGATGCCCAGCGGTCCTACTCCGCCAACCTCAATGTCATCAACGCGACTCGCGCGATGATTCAGCGCACGCTCGACATCCTCAAGTCCTGATCGAAGGAACCGCGTTATGGCCATTCCGTCCGTCGCCGCCGGCGCTTACGCCAACACCGCCCGCCTGGTCGACCCCTCCGCGGGTCTCGGCAAGGAGAACGGATCGTCATTCGGCGCGATGCTCAAGGACGCGCTCGATTCGGTCACCGCATCCGGCCACAAGGCCGATGCCCAGACCCAGTCGATGATGACCGGCAAGGCCGACATGGTCGATGTGGTCACCGCGGTTTCCGAGACCGAGGTCGCGGTCGAAACCATGGTGGCGGTACGCAACAAGGTCATCGAGGCCTATCAGAGCATCATGGCGATGCCGATCTGATGGTTCCGGCGCGGATCGATAGGATAATGTCATGACCGGTCCGGAGGTTCTCGATGTGGCGCGTGACGCCCTGGTGACGCTCGTTCTGGTGGCGAGCCCGCTGATGCTGATCGGCCTGGTCGTCGGCGTGGTCATCTCGCTCTTTCAGGCGCTCACCCAGATCCAGGAAATGACGCTGGTTTTCGTGCCCAAGATCCTCGCGATCTTCGCCGCCATGCTGATCGCGCTGCCGTTCATGGCCGACTTGCTGCAAAGCCACATGCTCAGGATCGCGGCACGCATCGCGGCGAATTGACCGGCGCGAGGCGATGCTGGTTCCGCGGCGCACGCGACCAGAAGGCCTGCCATGCGGATCGACGTCTCCTTGCTGCCGGCGCTGGCCGCTGCCTTCATCCTGGTGTTCGCGCGCGTCGGCACCATGCTGATGCTGCTGCCGGGCCTGGGCGAGCTCAACATGTCGGTCCGCATCCGCCTGACCGTCGCGGTGCTGCTCGCCGCCGTCCTGCTGCCGCTCCACCAGGCGGCCTACCAGCTCGACCTCAGGTCATTCGGCCCGCTCATGGGGATGCTCGGGGACGAGCTGTTCATCGGCGCGGTGCTCGGCATGTCGGTGCGGCTGATCATGTCCTGCCTGCAGGTCGCCGGCTCCGTCATCGCGCAGCAGATCGGCCTCGGATTCGTCACCGCCGTCGATCCTACCCTCGGCCAGCAAGGCGCACTCATCGGCAACTTCCTCGCGCTGCTCGGGGTCACGCTCATCTTCGCCACCGATCTGCATCATCTGGTGATCGCGGCCCTCAACGACAGCTACATGCTGTTCGCGCCCGGAGAGATTCCGCTCCTGGGCGACGTCGCGGCGCTCACCACCCGCACCGTGGCGACCGCATTCCGCATCGGTATCCAGCTCTCGGCGCCGTTCATGGTGTTCGGGCTCCTGTTCAATCTCGGGCTCGGCGTCCTGTCGCGGCTGATGCCGCAGATGCAGGTGTTTTTCGTCGGCCTTCCGCTCTCGATCCTGCTCGGCCTGCTCATCTTTCTGCTGGTGCTGAGCGCCCTGATGACCGTGTTTCTCGGTGAGATCGCAACCGTGCTCACCAGGCTCGCTCCGTCCTGATCCAAGACCGCTGCGCTGAGGCAAAATGGCCGAAGACGATTCAGAAAAATCACTCGATCCGACCCAAAAACGGCTGGACGATGCCCATGAAAAGGGCGACGTGGTCAAGAGCCAGGAGGTCAGCACCTGGTTCGTGATGGCGGGCGCGACGCTCATCGTGGTCGCCTTCTCGGGCCAGATGAGCAGCGGCATCCTGACCGCGCTGCGCGGGCTGATCGAGCATTCCTACGCCATCCGGGTCGATGGCGCGGGCTTCATCGGGTTGGTGGCAAGGCTCGGCGGCGACGTGGTCGGCGCGATGGCGTTGCCGCTGTCGCTGCTCATGCTGGCGGCGCTCACCGGCACCGTGATCCAGCACCGGCTGGTCTGGTCGGCGGAGGGGATCAAGCCGAAATTCTCGAAAGTCTCGCCGATCGCGGGTCTCCGCCGCCTGGCCTCCAAGCAGACGCTGGCGAATTTCGTCAAAGGGCTGGTCAAGCTCGGGCTGCTCGGCACCGTCATCGGGGCGCTGATGTGGCCGGATCGATTTCGGCTCGAAGGCCTGGTCACGGTCGATATACCGGCGATTCTGCCGGTCGTGCACACGCTGGCGGTCAAGATGCTCAGCACCGTGGTGGCGATAATGGCAGTCGTCGCGGCGATGGATTATTTCTTCCAGTACCGGCAATGGTTCGAGCGTCAGAAAATGTCGGTGGCCGAGGTCAAGGAGGAATTCAAGCAGTCCGACGGCGATCCGGCGGTCAAGGGCAAGATCAG
This sequence comes from Xanthobacteraceae bacterium, assembly GCA_036498625.1. Lineage (GTDB taxonomy): Bacteria > Pseudomonadota > Alphaproteobacteria > Rhizobiales > Xanthobacteraceae > VAZQ01. The sequence continues at coordinate 23,372 of DASYFD010000113.1, forward strand.
GCAAATCCGCCAGAATCGCATGCGCAAGCGGATGATGGCGGCGGTGCCGACCGCCTCGGTGGTCATCACCAACCCGACCCACTACGCGGTGGCGCTGCGCTACGAGCGCGGCATGAATGCTCCGGTCTGCGTCGCCAAGGGCGTCGATCTCATCGCCCGGAAAATCCGCGAGGTGGCGATGGAGCACGGCATTCCGATCGTCGAGAACCCGCCGCTCGCGCGCGCCGTCCATGCCACGGTGGAGATCGATCAGGAAATCCAGCCCGAGCACTACAAGGCCGTGGCCGAGGTCATCGGCTATCTGATGCGCCTCAATCGATCATTTGCAGGCAAGCGCTAGTGTTCAACCTCTGACGCCTGATTCGCCCTGTCGGGAAGGACTGTGGTCTCCTTCTCCCCGCGCGCCACAAGGGCGGGCGTTTTACGCCCGTCTTCGAAGGCCTATGGAGAAGGTCGGGATGAAGGGGCCTGCCCGCGAGTCTGAGCCTGTGGAAACGCCCCCTCACCAGGCACAGCTCTGGTTTTCCTCAGTGCGGTGTGGCCCTCTCCCCGCACGCGGGCGAGGGAAGCCGAACTGCCCGGCGGTTCCGGCAAACCTCGGGGACGGCACACGAGCAGCCAGCCGGGCGCGGGCCTGATCGGCCCTGTTGGTGCCGTCAAAAGTCCGGCCGGTCCGCTTGCGGAATCGGAACCAGGTTCGAGTTGAACGGGTCGATATTGTTCTCGGCGCAGATCGATTCGACCCAGACATTGGGTTCCTTGCGCCAGCGCTTGGTCATGTACATCGGCTCGTTGAACGTATCCTCGTCCTCGACCTTGACCAGGGCTTCCAGGAATTTGTCGTCTGGCGTGACCTTGAAGCGTTCCACCACGTGCAGCTTCTCGGTGTGCGGGGTGCGGAACATGTCGAGGTAGCTGTTCTTGTTCGCGGCCAGCCCGATGGTGTCGACCACCAGCTCGCCGTTCTCGTAGTGGCCTATCGATTCGCCGTACCAGCCCGGCGTCACATATTCTGAATGCTGGTCGGTCATGACGATGCGGCGCACCCATTGGTCGCGCTGCCAGAACATCCACACCTGCTTCGGGCTCTGGATGAAATACACCGGCTCCGTCGTCCAAAGCAGCTGACCGGGCACGCCACCCGGCCAGCATTGCGACTGGGCCAGGAACGGAATCCCGACCTTGCCGGAAAGCAGCTCCTCATTCGACCGGCGCATCTGCTCGGCCGCCCAGGGCTTGAGGATAGGGTCACGCCAGTTGCCCAGCGCAGGCGTCGGCCGGCGGGTTTCGTTGCCGCGCAGCGGGTGGTCGGGATCCTGCTTGATCGGCCCGCGCAAGCCGGCGGGCGGATCGAACCAGCCGGTGCCATAGCGCGCAATTCCCCCGGCGGCCGTCAGCGGAGTCCAGGCAAAGCCGGTCGAGGCAAGCTCGGGAATCTTGCCCGGCGCCTGGGCGAAAGCGGGCGCGGCGCAGGTCGCGATGGCGGCGAGCGCGATCCACCTCGCTCGCATGAGCGGCCTGCAAGCGGACTTCAATGCAAGGCAAGCGGACTTCAATGCAGGGAATGAGATCATCTGCTTCCTCTTCCGCAGGGCCCCGATCGCCGCCGCTCCAGGAACAACCGGCAACGATCGTCCGCACCACTTTCTTCGGTCAAACCAAGCTTGATTTTCCTTGTCACAGTTGCTCAAGGGTACTCCAACTTTCCAGCCGCGTCGAGATACCTGGAGCTCTTCTATCTGCTCGGCGAATGCTCGAGCGACATTTGGTCGCCGCCCGTCACGCGCTATCTCGCCTTCCGGTCGCATCCCGCGATCATGAAACATCCGGTGGGGGCGCGATCGGCAGCCTCGCGCCTTACCGCGCCACGATGTCGAGCCTTGGGCCCTGAGGAAGCGTGGTGCCGATGACCGACACTTGCTTGGTGTCCCACTGCAGGCGCCACTGCTTCGGCGTGCCCAGCAGCGGCATCAGGTGGCGCGTGGCGAGCTCGGGGAATAGACCGCGCCGCGCGCGGCATCCGCGCATGGCCGGCCCGTAGAGCCGGTATGAAATCCGGATGAGCGAGTCCTCGTGGAAGAGGAAGGTGACATAATCCAAGGTGTCGTTCAGGCATCTGGCGGCCAAGCCGTAGAAATCGCGAAAATCCGCCGACTGGCTGATCGGAATCCAGAGATAACGAACGTCGCCGGTCAGGTATTCCCCCGCCCGTGGCAGGGTCTTGGGATCAAGCTCGAACGGATGATCGAACAGGCCGTTGACCTCGGCCGTCGACATTCCGAACTTTAAGCGGCGGAAGCCCGATCCGAACTCGCGATCGAGGGCGGCTTCCACCGCGGCGGTTCGCTCCGCCGGCGCGGTATGCACCAGACCCTTGCTGTACGCCAGCGCTCGTCCGTGGCGGATGAGATCGAGCATGAAGCGCGTGTTGTCCTGGTTCGGATAGGTTGCAAGCACTTCGGTCGCGAGGGTCTCGGCCTGCTCATAGATCGACGCTGCGTCCGCGCTGCCGTTCCGGCGCAGCGCGTCGCCGAGGTGCTGAAGGTGTGCGGCCAGCGCCGCGCTCGCGCGCTGGATCGGCCGCGCCGCCTGGCGCGCGCGGTCAAGAACCTGCCGGTCGACCATGACGGCATGCTCGAGCAGGCTTTGCGCCTGCGCGAAATCTTCCCGGCGCATGGCATCGACCGCGGTCAGATCGTCGAGGACCGCACGCTCGCTCTGCGCCTCCTCGCTGGAGTCGAGCAGGGGGCTGGCGGCATCCACATGGGCGGCAGCGGCGGCGTAGTCGTCCTCCAGCATTTTCAGCGTCGCCAGCTTGCGGTGAACGCGCGCGAGCGCGAGCTCGCCGCCGGGACCGACCTTGCGGTACGCATCGAAGAGCTGGAGCGCCTGCAGATAGGACTGC
>DASYFD010000114.1:0-6707 GCA_036498625.1 Xanthobacteraceae bacterium
GTTCGTGGATCTCGGCGGCATCGACGGCCTCCTGCATGTCACCGACATCGCGTGGCGGCGCGTCAATCACCCGTCCGAGGTGCTCAACATCGGCCAGCAGGTCAAGGTCAAGATCATCAAGATCAACCACGAGACCCACCGCATCTCGCTCGGCATGAAGCAGCTGCAGGCCGATCCGTGGCAGGGCATCGAGGCCAAATTCCCGGTCGGCACCCGCTTCAAGGGCCGCGTCACCAACATCACCGACTACGGCGCCTTCGTCGAACTGGAGCCGGGCATCGAGGGCCTGATCCACGTCTCCGAGATGTCCTGGACCAAGAAGAACGTGCATCCCGGCAAGATCGTCTCCACCTCGCAGGAGGTGGAGGTGCAGATCCTCGAGGTCGATCCGGTCAAGCGCCGCATCTCGCTCGGTCTCAAGCAGACCATGCGCAATCCCTGGGAGGTCTTCGTCGAGAAATATCCGCCCGGCACCGTTCTCGAGGGCGAGGTCAAGAACAAGACCGAGTTCGGTCTCTTCCTCGGGCTCGACGGCGACGTCGACGGCATGGTCCACCTCTCCGATCTCGACTGGAAGCGTCCGGGCGAGCAGGTGATCGAGGAGTTCAAGAAGGGCGACATGGTGCGCGCCCAGGTGCTCGACGTCGACGTCGAGAAGGAGCGCATCTCGCTCGGCATCAAGCAGCTCGAAGGCGATCCATTCGCGGAGGCCGGCGAGCTCAAGAAGGGCGCGGTCGTCACCACCGAGGTGACCGAGGTGAAAGAGCAGGGGCTCGATGTGAAGATCATCGGCACCGACCTCACCGCCTTCATCAAGCGCGCCGACCTCGCCCGCGACCGCTCCGAGCAGCGCCCGGAACGCTTCGCGGTCGGCCAGAAGGTCGACGCCCGCGTCACCCAGTTCGACCGCCGCACCCATAAGGTCCAGGTCTCCATCAAGGCCCTCGAGATGGCCGAGGAGAAGGAGGCGATCGCCCAATACGGCTCCTCCGATTCGGGCGCGACGCTCGGCGACATCCTCGGCACCGCGCTCAAGCGGGCCGAGAAGCCCGACAAGAAGGACTGATCGGCCTCCTCGCCGCTCCGCCGCTGCGGGCCGTACACCGACACGCACTCACGGCCCCGGACGCCCCGCGTCCGGGGCCGTTCCTCATTCTCCGTCATTGCCCGCGAAAGCGGGCAATCCAGTACTCACCGTTCGCGCGATTAGCGTATTGCCCGATCGCGCCGGCACGGCGTACTGGATGCCCGCTTGCGCGGGCATGACGCCGTCATTTCCGGGCGGCGCGCCTTCCTCCTTCTCCGTCATTGCCCGCGAAAGCGGGCAATCCAGTAAACTCAGGGGCCCGCAATGGAAGCGAATAGGTCGTCCCAATTCGGATTGGAATGCTCGATGAGCTGAATTTTCCAAGTCCGATTCCATTTCTTCAGTCGTTTTTCACGACTGATTGCGTTCTCGATATCCGAAAATTGTTCGTAATGGACCAGCCGGTGCACCTGATGTTTCTTGGTGAAGCCGGGCACCGCGTCTGTTCGATGCTCGTAAACACGGCGGACGAGATCATTGGTGACGCCGATGTAAAGGGTGCCGCCGATGCGACTGGCGAGGATGTAGACCCAGAAGGTCCGCTCCCTGATCATCAATGACTCCCGGGCGTACTGGATTGCCCGCTTTCGCGGGCAATGACGTGGGGTTGCTACTATGCCCCTGTTTGCCACAATTGCGTCTTGTTGCTGCGCGCCATTGCGCCCCATATTCTTCGCTGCGCGTGCGCGCGAATCGTGAGGCTTTCCATGTCGCTCGATGCCGACCATATCGTCGATCGCCGCCGGATGCGGCGCAAGCTCACCTTCTGGCGGGTTCTCGCCGTCCTCGTTGCGATCGTGGCGATCGTCGTGGCGGCGGTCGCTTACGGCGCCCGCGGCTTCTCCCAGGCCAGCCGCCAGCAGATCGCGCGGGTCACCATCCGCGGCCTCATCCTCGGCGACCAGGACCGGGTCGAGGCCTTGGCGGCGCTCGCCAAGCAGCGCAACGCGCGCGCCGTGATCGTCCATGTCGACAGCCCGGGCGGCACCGTCGTCGGCTCGGAGCAATTATACGACGCGCTGCGGCGCATCTCGGAGAGCAAGCCGACGGTGGTCGTCGTCGACGGCATGGCGGCGTCGGGCGGCTACATCGCCGCCATGGCGTCCGATCACATCATCGCCCAGAGCATGTCGCTGGTCGGATCGGTCGGCGTGCTCTTTCAGTATCCGAACTTCACCGATCTTCTGAAGACCATCGGCGTCCAGGTCGAGACCATCCGCTCGACGCCGCTCAAGGCCACGCCCGACGGCTTCGGGCCGACCAGCCCGGAATCGCGCGCCGCGGTCGAGTCGATCGTGATGGATTCCTACGCCTGGTTTCGCGGCACGGTGCAGGACCGCCGCAAGCTCACCGGCGAGGCGCTCGGCCGGGTGGTCGACGGTCGGGTGTTCACCGGCCGCCAGGCCATGGACCTCAAGCTGATCGACGAGATCGGCAACGAGCAGACCGCGCTCGACTGGCTGGCGAAGCAGAAGGGCGTCGATCCCAAGCTGCCGGTGCGCGACTGGCGGCTCGCCCCGCGGCTGAGCCAGCTCTCCTTCCTGCATCTCGGGGCCGCCGCCGCGTTCGACGCGCTGGGCTTGAGCTCGCTTGCCGCCCGTTTTGCCGATACCGGCGCCGTGCAGGCGCTCGATCGGCTTAATCTTGACGGTCTGTTGGCGCTTTGGCACCCTCCGGTGGCGAATTGAGTGGCGGGGGGGTCTCCGGTCGGCGCATGGTGCGCCGGACGGAGCAGGAGCCGAGGCTGTGCCCGCACGGCCGACAGGCGGCATACACATGATCAAGTCAGAGCTGGTGCAGCGGATCTCCGAGCAGAATCCGCATCTCTATCAACGTGACGTCGAGAATATCGTGAATGCGATCCTGGGCGAGATCATCGCCGCCATGGCGCGCGGCGACCGGGTCGAGCTGCGCGGCTTCGGCGCTTTCTCGGTCAAGAACCGCCCGGCCCGCACCGGGCGCAATCCGCGCACCGGCGCGCTGGTCTCGGTCGATCAGAAATACGTGCCCTTCTTCAAGACCGGCAAGGAAATGCGCGAGCGCCTGAACCGGGCCGAGGGCGCGTAAGCTCCGAAGTTGCGACCGTCATCCTGAGGTGGCCGGCGCAGCCGGCCCTCGAAGGACGACGGCCCGTACGGTGCCGCTTGCGCCCTTGTGGCGCCTCATCGGCCGCATCCACCGATTTCGGGTTTACCCGAAATCGGGATATTGAGTGCGCAGGTCGGCTACAGCCGGCCTGCGTGGGCCGCGCAAGAGCGTGGCCGCCTCAGGATGGCGGGATTGGATCAAGATGACGACCCTGCGCTGAGAGAAACCCGCTTATGATTCGCAAGATCGTCTCCGCCGTCATCCTCGTCCCGCTCGGGCTGCTCATCGTGGCGCTCGCGGTCGCCAACCGCGACGTCGTCACCGTCTCGTTCGATCCCTTCAACACGACCGATCCCGCCATGGTGGTGCGTGCGCCGCTCTTCGTGCTGGTCTTCGTGCTGGTCATCGCCGGCGTGATCATCGGCGGGATCGCGGCCTGGCTCAGGCAGACCAAATGGCGCCGCGCCGCGCGCCGGCTCGATGCCGATCTGCGCGCCGCGCGCCAGGAGGCCGACCGGTTGCGCCGCCAGCTCGCCACCCGCGAGGCCGCGCCGGCGCCGCATCCGTTGTCGCTGCGCCCGCCGGCGGCCTGACGGTCCCGTGGCCGCGCCGCCGCTCCGCGTCATCACCGCCGCCGACATCGCCACGGCGCTCACTTTTCCGGCGCTGGTCGAGACCCTCCGGGACGCGTTCCGCCGCGATATCACGGTGCCGCTGCGCCACCATCATACGGTGCCGCAGCCCGGACGCGGCAGCGCCACCTTGCTGCTCATGCCGGCCTGGAGCGCGGGCGAGCCGGCCGAGCGCTTTCTCGGCTGCAAGATCGTCACGGTTTTCCCCGACAACGCGGCGGCGAACCAGCCCTCGCTGCACGGCAGCTACCTGCTGATGTCGGGCGCGACCGGCGCCCCGCTCGCCCTGATGGACGCGGCGGCGCTCACCGCATGGCGCACCGGGGCGGCCTCCGCGCTTGCATCGACTTATCTGGCGCGGGAAGACGCGGCGCATCTGGTGATGATCGGGGCGGGCGCGCTGGCGCCGCATCTGGTGCGGGCGCACGCCGCGGTGCGGCCGATCAAGCGCGTGACCTTGTGGAACCGCACCCGCAGCCGGGCCATCGCGGCGGCCTTCGGACTCACGGTCTCCGGCATCGACGTGACGGTGGCGGAGGCCGACGATCTCGAATCCGCCGTCGCCGAGGCCGACATCGTGTGCTGCGCGACCCTGGCGAGCGCGCCGCTCGTCCGCGGCCGCTGGCTGCGTCCCGGCACCCATGTGGACCTGGTGGGCGGCTTCACGCCGAAGATGCGCGAGGCGGACGATGACGCCGTGAAGCGCGCGCGGATTTATGTCGACACCCGCGCGGGCGCGCTGAAGGAAGCGGGCGACGTGGTGATCCCGCTGCGCCGCAAGGTGATCGCCAAGGCGGATATCCGCGGCGACCTGTTCGAGCTCTGCCGCGGCACCGCCAAGGGGCGCAGCACCGACAAGCAGATCACCCTGTTCAAGTCGGTCGGCACCGCGATCGAGGACCTGGCGGCCGCGGTCCTGGTGTGGCGGGCGCAGGCGTAGATTGCGCCCCTCACCGAGACGAGGCCCCCGCATCGCGGCTTCTAATCCCGCCCCTCACCCTGAGGAGCTGATCCCGACCCTCACCCTGAGGAGCTAATCCCGACCCTCACCCTGAGGAGCGTCGCGTAGCGACGCATCTCGAAGGGCGAGGCCCGTGCGGTGCCGCCGCACGCCTGGTTGCGCCTCATCGGCCTTCATTCTTCGAGGCCTGCGCTTCGCGCAGGCGCCTCGGGATGAGGAGATGGATCGGATTTATTCTTCTGATATAACGGATTACTGGCAAATCGGCGGCTCGATCGTCTACAACGCTGCTCGTCATGACGCGGAGCGGCTGGCGACGCGTCTGTCAAAGTGATCAAGGATCCGGCCTGAAAATCATGCCCCTCCTCGTCAAGATCTGCGGCCTGTCCACCCCGGAAGCGCTCGATGCGGCGATAGACGCCGGCGCCGACATGGTGGGTTTCGTGTTCTTCGCGGCCTCGCCGCGCAATCTCGGGCTCGGGCTGGCGCGCGAGCTCGGCGAGCGCGTGCGCGGCCGGGCCCGCAAGGTGGCGCTCACGGTGGACGCGTCCGACGACGAGCTTGCCCGCATCGTCGAGGTGCTGGGGCCCGACATGCTGCAGCTGCATGGCCGCGAGACGACCGACCGCGTCGTGACGGTGAGGACGCGCTTCCGGCTTCCGGTCATGAAGGCGCTGCCGATCGCGCGGCGCGAGGACGTCTCGCCGATCTATCTCTATGCCGAGGTCGCCGACTGGCTGTTGTTCGACGCCCGCGCGCCGCGCGCCGCCAGCCGGCCGGGCGGGCTCGGCAAGCCGTTCGACTGGCACCTGCTCGAGAACCTTGACCCCAGCCTGCCCTTCATGCTCTCAGGCGGCCTCGATGCCGGCAATGTGGCCGAGGCGCTGCGGGTCACGCGGGCGCCCGCCGTCGACGTCTCCAGCGGGGTCGAGCGCGCGCCGGGCGAGAAGGACCCGGCGAAGATTCGCGCCTTCATCCAGGCCGCGCGCGCCGCCGCGGCCGCGCTGGGTCCGATGGAGCCGAGAAATCCCGGGCCGAGATATTATGCGCCCGAGGATCTCGGCTCGAAAAACGATACGCCCAAGGATCTCGGGCAGAAGAAGAACGCGGGTACAGCATGACGATCCGGCAGCCCAACTCGTTCCGCACCGGGCCCGACGAGCGCGGGCATTTCGGCATTTTCGGCGGGCGTTTCGTCGCCGAGACGCTGATGCCGCTGATCCTCGAGCTCGAGCAGGCCTACGCGGCCGCCAGGGCCGACCCCGCATTCGGGCGCGAGATGGACGGACACCTCGCCCATTATGTCGGCCGGCCGAGCCCGCTCTATTTCGCCGAGCGGCTCACGCAGCATCTCGGCGGCGCAAAAATCTATCTCAAGCGCGAGGAGCTCAACCACACCGGCTCGCACAAGGTCAACAACGTGCTCGGCCAGATCATGGTGGCGCAGCGCATGGGCAAGAAGCGCATCATCGCGGAAACCGGCGCCGGCCAGCATGGCGTCGCCACCGCAACCTTGTGCGCGCGGTTCGGCCTCGAATGCATCGTCTATATGGGCGCGGTCGACGTCGCGCGGCAGGCGCCGAATGTGTTCCGGATGGAGATGCTGGGCGCAAAGGTGGTCGCGATGCAGTCCGGCACAAGAACGCTGAAGGACGCCATGAACGAGGCCTTGCGCGACTGGGTCACCAACGTCCACAGCACCTATTACTGCATCGGCACCGTGGCGGGCCCGCATCCGTACCCTGCGATGGTGCGCGATTTCCAGTCCGTGATCAGGGAGGAGACCCGCACGCAGATGCAGGAGGCCGAAGGCCGCCTGCCGGACTCGCTGGTCGCCTGCATCGGCGGCGGCTCCAACGCAATGGGACTGTTCCATCCGTTCCTCGACGATCCCGGCGTGGAGATTTTCGGGGTCGAGGCGGCGGGACACGGCCTCACC
>DASYFD010000115.1:0-2526 GCA_036498625.1 Xanthobacteraceae bacterium
CAAGGCGGTGCAGGAAATCGACTTCTCCGACGGCGCGCCACTGGCGCCGGCGGCACCGGCGGCGCCGTCGAGCTTGGCGCCGCAGGTTCCGCCGAGCGCACAGCCGGTGGCGGCGGCACCGCTGCCCGGTCAGCGCCCGAGCCTGCTGCGCAAACCGCTCGATGCGGGCGGCGCCCCTCCAGCCGGACCGGCGCCTGGCGGGTTTCGGTTGAGGTAGTTCACCGGCGCGGCAGGGCCTCCGGTCGCCCTCGCGGCTCACGATTACCCTATGTCCGCGTCCCGTTGCTGGTGAGATATGCCGCCAGCATACGCCGCGCGTCGCCGCGCCGCCTGGCGCGCCAGTCCGGCTGCGACAGGTCGTGCTCGAACTCGGCCGAAAGCCGAATAAGCCTCACGTGATCGAGCCGACGACGCCCTCGATCAGGTAGTTGGTGCCCCACAGGGCCGGGTCGTACAGGCCCATGGTCTTGTCGGACACGAGCTTGCCGGTGTTGTCCTTGAACGGCCCGACGAAGATCGGCGCGCCCGCTTTCATCTCCGCCATCGCCTTGGTGGCCGCGGCCTTGGCCTGCTCGGTCGCGCCGGCGCCAAACGGCGAGCTCTGCACCATGTTCTTGTCGTAGCCGCCCTCGTTCGCGTTGGGCAGCTTCTCGCCGCGGCCGATCATCTCCGCATAGGCGGTGTACACCGTTCCCCATTTCAGCTCGGCACCGGTGACGAAGCCGCGCGGCGCGAGCGTCGACTGGTCGGCGTTGTGACCGCAGGTCTTGACGCCGCGCTGCTCGGCGGTCTGGATCACCACCTTGGGGCTGTCGACGTGGCAGGTGATCAGGTCGCAGCCCGCATCCATCAGCGCATTGGCGGCCTCCGCCTCGCGCACCGGCAGCGACCAGTCGCCGGTGATGACCAGGTGGACGGTCGCCGACGGGTTGACCTTCTTCACGCCCAACGTAAAGGCGTTGATATTCCGAAGCACGAGCGAGATCGGCTTCGCCGCCACGAAGCCGATCTTGTTCGCCTTGGTCGAAAGCCCCGCCGCGATGCCGTTCACGTAGTGGCCCTGGTCGAGATAGCAGAAGTAGCCGCCGAGATTCATCGGATGCTTGGCCTTGTCCCACAGCGAGGTCGGATGGCGGAACTCGACGCTCGGATATTTCTTCGCGGCGTCGATCATGAACGGATCGAAATAGCCGAACGAGGTGGGAAACAGCAGCTTGGCGGAATCGACCTTGATCATGGATTCCATGCTCTGCATCACCGCCACCGTCTCGGGCACGTTCTCCTCCTCGATGACGGTCACGCCGGGGACCGCCTTGAGCGCCTTGGCGCCGACCGCATGGGCCTGGTTCCAGCCGAAGTCGTCGCGCGGGCCGACATAGATGATGCCGATGGTGATGCCGGCCGCATGCGCGCGGGTGCCGGCGGCCGCAGCCATTGCGGACGCGGCGCCCGCGGCGAGAAGCTCACGGCGATTGATCGACAATCGTGTCATGGATTGGTCCCCCAAGCACACCGGCGTCGGGCGGCCGGCGACCTCGGCGGGATCATCACTCGGTTTGCTGTATCGCGGATGCGGAAATGATGGGCAGCCGCCGCCCGGTTTTGAGGCTTTCGCCATGCCGGGCAGGCATCAATAATGCTTCAGAGAGGGGGCAAACATGGGCGAGACGATCGTCCGGTTGCGGCTCAACCAGCAGCAACTGGAGCTCATCGACCGCACGGTCGCCAAGGGCATCGCTCCGGATCGCGAATCGCTGATCCGGCTGGCGCTGAGCGAATACGCTTCGGCGCACGGCGCGGCCCAGGGAAAGCCGGCCGATGGCTGACCGCAAGGTCCTGTTCGAATGGGTGATGCAGCCCGGGACCGGTAAGGCCATCGAGCTCCTGGCCGGCCAGGTTCTGCGCATCGAGCAGACAGAAGGCCTGCAATGCGTCGACTTCAACGCCTTCAACCTGCATGACTACAAGGAATTCATGCATTGCGGCCGCACCCGCACGGTGCACGGATTCAATCCGACCAAGGGTTCGTTCCTGTGGTCGGCGCCGCCGCGCGAGCGGGCGCTGCTCTACATCCTCGAGGACACCTACGGCCGCAACGACGTGCTGTTTCCCCGTTGCAGCGCCTATGTGTACGAGAGCGCGTACGGCTTCGACGTCCACACCAGCTGCCAGGACATCCAGGCGGAGGCGCAGCGCGAATACGGGCTCACCCCCGACGACGTGCACGACAGCTTCAACCTGTTCATGTGCACCGAGGTGACGCTCGACGGCCGCGCCACCATCACGCGGCAGGCGACCAGGCCCGGCGACCACGTCGACCTGCTGGCGCTGGTCGACGTGCTGGCGGTGCCGAACGTGTGCGGCGCCGACGTGATGCGGACCAGCAATTTCTCGCTCAAGCCGATCCGCCTCACCGTGTTCGAGGCGACGCCGGCGGACCTCGCCGCTGTCCCGAAGGTGCCGGTGCTGCGCAGCCAGCGCACGCCGAAAGATTTCCGCAACCCCGTCATCAAGGCCGACCGGGCG
>DASYFD010000116.1:0-20549 GCA_036498625.1 Xanthobacteraceae bacterium
CAAGAACACCATCAACACCATGGTGGACCAGCTCAATGCGTTCGCCTCGGAAGTCACCCGCGTGGCGCGCGAGGTCGGCACCGAAGGCAAGCTCGGCGGCCAGGCCCAGGTGCCCGGCGTCGCCGGCACCTGGAAGGACCTGACCGACAACGTGAACTTCATGGCGTCGAACCTGACCGCCCAGGTCCGCAACATCGCCGAGGTGGCGACCGCCATCGCGGGCGGCGACCTGTCCAAGAAGATCACCGTCGACGTGCGCGGCGAGATCCTGCTGCTGAAGGAAACCCTCAACACCATGGTGGAGCAGCTGCGCTCGTTCGCCGCCGAGGTGACGCGGGTCGCGCGCGAGGTCGGCACCGACGGCCGGCTCGGCGGCCAGGCGGTGGTGCCCGGCGTCGGCGGCACCTGGAAGGACCTGACCGACAACGTCAACCTGCTCGCCGCCAACCTCACCACCCAGGTGCGCAACATCGCCGAGGTGACCACGGCGGTCGCGCGCGGCGACCTTTCGCGCAAGATCACGGTCGACGTGAAGGGCGAGATTCTCGAGCTCAAGAACACCATCAACACCATGGTGGACCAGCTCAACGCCTTCGCCTCGGAGGTCACCCGCGTGGCACGCGAGGTCGGCACCGAAGGCCGGCTCGGCGGCCAGGCGCAGGTGCCCGGCGTCGCCGGCACCTGGAAGGACCTGACCGATACCGTGAACGTGATGGCGGCCAACTTGACCGAGCAGGTGCGCGGCATCGTGAAGGTGGTGACCGCGGTCGCCGACGGCGATCTGCAGCAGAACCTCGCCGTCAAGTCGAAGGGCGAGGTCGCGGCGCTCGCCGAGACCATCAACAACATGACCGAGACCCTGGCGATCTTCGCCGACCAGGTGACCAGCGTGGCACGCGAGGTCGGCGTGGAAGGACGTCTGGGCGGGCAGGCCAACGTGCCGGGCGCGGCCGGCACCTGGAAGGACTTGACCGGCAACGTCAACCTCTTGGCCGCCAACCTCACCACCCAGGTGCGCGCCATCGCCGAGGTCGCCACCGCGGTGACCAAGGGCGACCTGACCCGCTCGATCCAGGTCGAGGCGCGCGGCGAGGTGGCCGAGCTCAAAGACAACATCAACACGATGATCGGCAACCTGCGGCTCACGACCGACCGCAACACCGAGCAAGATTGGCTCAAGACCAACCTGGCCAAGTTCACCAACATGCTGCAGGGGCAGCGCGATCTCACCACGGTCGGCCGGCTCCTGCTCAGCGAGCTGACCCCGCTGGTCAGCGCCCAGCAGGGCGTGATCTACCAGCTGGAAGGCGAGGAAACGCCGAAGCTCAAGCTCCTGTCGGCCTACGCGGACGACGGGACGAACAGCCATCGCCCGACCTTGCGGCTCGGGGAAGGGTTGATCGGCCAGTGTGCCGCCGACGGACGGCGCATGCTGATCACCGAGATGCCGACGAGCACGATCCCGATCGGCTCCGCCCTGTTCAAGGTGGCGCCGCACAACGTCATCGTGCTGCCGGTCCTGTTCGAGAACCAGGTCAAGGCGGTGATCGAGCTCGCCTCGATCAGCGCCTTCACGACGCTGCAGACCACCTTCCTGGAGCAGCTCACCACCAGCATCGGCATCGTGCTCAACAGCATCGAGGCGACGATGCAGACCGAAGGGCTGCTCAAGCAATCGCAGCAGCTCGCCGGCGAGCTGCAGGCGCAGCAAAGGGAGCTGCAGCAGACCAACGAGCAATTGGAGCAGAAGGCCCAGCAGCTGGCCGAGCGCAACGTCGAGGTGGAGCGCAAGAACCAGGAGATCGAGCAGGCACGCCGCGCGGTCGAGGAGAAGGCCACCGAGCTGGCATTGACCTCGCGCTACAAGTCGGAGTTCCTGGCCAACATGTCGCATGAGCTGCGCACGCCGCTCAACAGCATCTTGATCCTGGGCCAGCAGCTCACCGAGAACCCGGAAGGCAACCTGACCGGCAAGCAGGTCGAGTTCGCGCGCACCATTCACGGCGCCGGCACCGATCTCTTGAACCTGATCAGCGACATTCTGGATCTGTCGAAGATCGAATCCGGCACCGTCACGGTCGAGGCCGAGGACATCCTGTTCTCAAACCTGCTCGAGATGGTGGCGCGCCCGTTCCGGCACGAGGCTGAGAACCGGCAGCTGTCGTTCGATGTGCACGTCGATACCAATCTCGGCCGTAGCATCGTCACCGACTCCAAGCGCCTGCAGCAGGTGCTCAAGAACCTGCTGTCCAACGCCTTCAAGTTCACGGCGCAGGGCGGCGTGCGCCTCAACGTCTCGGCGGCGGTGGGCGGCTGGAGCGCGGAGCATCCGGTGCTCAAGCAGGCGCCGGCGGTGGTCTCCTTCGAGGTCGCCGACACCGGCATCGGCATTCCGGTCGAGAAGCAGAAGATCATCTTCGAGGCGTTCCAGCAGGCCGACGCCAGCACCAGCCGCAAGTACGGCGGCACCGGCTTGGGCCTCGCCATCAGCCGCGAGCTGTCCAACCTGCTGGGCGGCGAGATTCACCTGCGCAGCACGCCCGGCGTGGGGAGCGCCTTCACGCTCTATCTGCCGCTGCGCTATGTCGGACCCTCGACCGCCGTTCGCGCCGTGTCAGAGGCGCCGCGGCCGGCGACAACCCCGGGCTTCAGCATCGCGGCGCCGGAGCGCCCGATCGAGCTCATTCCGGACGACCGGCTGGAGATCCAGCCGGGCGACGTCATCCTGCTCATCGTCGAGGACGATCCGCATTATGCCCGCATCATGATCGACCTCGCGCGGCACAACGGCTTCAAGACCTTGCTCGCCATGCGCGGCGATGATGCGCTGGAGCTGGCCAAGCAATATCAGCCGACCGCGGTGTCGCTGGACGTGTTCCTGCCCGACATGCTGGGCTGGAACGTGCTGAGCCAGCTCAAGCAGAATCCGCTGACCCGGCACATCCCTGTGCAGATCATCACGCTCGACGAGGACCGCCAGCACGGCCTGGCACGCGGCGCCTTCTCCTTCATCATCAAGCCGACCACGCCCGAGGGCATCGGCGACGCCTTGTCCAGGATCAAGGAGTTCGCCAAGCCGCGCCGCAAGCGGCTGCTGGTGGTGGAGGACAACAAGGCCGAGCAGATGAGCATCCGCGAGCTTCTCGGCTACGACGATATCGAGATCGTGTCGGCCGGCAGCGGGGCGGAGGCCCTGTCCGTGCTGCACCAGGAGCCGTGCGACTGCGTCGTGCTCGATCTGCGGCTGCCGGACATGTCGGGCTTCGAGGTGCTGGAGCGGATGCGCGGCGACACGGCCCTCGCCGACGTCCCGGTGGTGGTCTTCACCGGGCGGGAATTGTCGGCCGAGGAAGACGCGCAGCTCCACACCATGGCGCGCAGCATCGTTGTCAAGGGCGTGGAATCCCCCGAGCGGCTCCTCGACGAGACCGCCTTGTTCCTGCATCGCGTCGTCACCGACCTGCCCTCGGAAAAGCAGCGCATGCTCGAGCGCCTGAACAGCTCGGACGAGGATCTGGTGGGCCGCAAGGTGCTGCTGGTCGATGACGATTCCCGCAATATTTTCGCGCTCTCGAGCGTGCTCGAGCGGCGCGGGATGCAGGTGCTGACCTCGACCACCGGCAGCGAGGCGATCGAGCTGGTCGAGGCCACGCCCGACCTCGCCATCGTCCTCATGGACATCATGATGCCCGAAATGGACGGTTACCAGACGATCGAGAAGATCCGGAAGAGCCCGGCCTATCGCCGTCTGCCGATCATCGCGCTGACCGCCAAGGCCATGAAGGGCGACCGCGAGAAATGCCTCGAGGCGGGCGCGTCCGACTATCTGGCCAAGCCGGTCAATACCGAGCAGCTCCTGTCCTCCCTGCGGATGTGGCTCCACCGCTGAACGGAAGCAAGTCCATGACCGCAAATGACAGGGTCAACGTCCTCCTGGTGGATGATCAGCCGGCAAAGCTGTTGTCCTATGAGGTCATCCTGCAGGAGCTCGGCGAGAACCTGATCAAGACCGCTTCCGCCCGGGAGGCCTTCGAGTTCCTGCTGAAAAACGACGTCGCGGTCGTGTTGGTCGACGTCTGCATGCCGGATCTCGACGGGTTTCAGCTCGCGGCGATGGTGCGCGAGCATCCGCGCTTCCAGAAGACGGCGATCATCTTCATCTCCGCCATCCATCTGACCGATGTCGACCGGCTGCGCGGCTACGAGATGGGAGCGGTGGATTATGTTCCGGTTCCGGTCGTGCCTGAGGTTCTACGCGCCAAGGTCAAGGTCTTCGCCGAGCTGTTTCGCAAGACCCGTCAGCTCGAGCAATTGAATCTCGAGCTCGAGCGGCGCGTCGCGGACCGGACCGCGGAATTGAAATCGTCAACGACGCGCTTGCTGCAGAGCGAGCAGCTGCGCAGCCTGGCGCTGGCCGCCGGGCAGATGGGGTCCTGGGATTGGGACGCCGAGCGCGGCGAGTTTTTCTGGGACGAAGGGCAGTATCGCATTTTCGGCGTCGATCCCGGCAGCTTCGCGGTCAAGCCCGACAACGTGCGTGCGCTCATTCACCCGGAGGATTGGCAAAAGCTGCAGGCCGCGCTGGCGAGCGTCACCGAGGACGGGCAGACCTTCCAGACCGAGTTTCGGGTCATGCGTCCGAGCGGCGAGACGCGCTGGTGCATCGGCGCGGCCGCGGCCAGCATCGATTCGACCGGCCGGGTCGTCGGCCTGAGCGGGGTAACCGTCGACATCACCGATCGCAAGAGCGCCGAGGAGCGCCAGACCCTGCTGGTGCGGGAAGTGGATCATCGCGCCCGCAATGCGCTGGCGGTGGTGCAATCGATCATCCGCCTCACCCGGGCGGAATCCAAGGAAGCCTACGTGGCTGCCGTGGAGGGACGCATCACGGCGCTGTCGCGGGCCCATGTCTTGTTGTCCCAGTCCCGGTGGCAAGGCGCCAACCTGAGCAGAATTCTCGACGAGGAGCTGGCTCCCTACCGCAGAAGCGAGGTGGAGAAGATCGTGACGCGGGGCCCGGAAGTCTTTCTCGAGCCGGCGACCGCGCAGATACTGGCTCTCGCATTGCACGAGCTGGCGACCAATGCCGCCAAATACGGCGCCCTGTCATCGATCCTCGGCAGCGTGCGGCTGTCGTGGGAGCTTTCCCGCGACCGCATGGTGCTGCAGTGGGTCGAGAACGGCGGCCCGCACGTCCAGAAACCGCGTTCCGAGGGCTATGGCACCCGGGTGATCGGCGCCAGCGTCGAGCGCCAGCTGGATGGCAGGGCAACCTTCGACTGGCACCCGGACGGCTTGCGCTTCACCATGTCGATTCCGCTGGGTGAAAAGGCCAAGCTGGATGATGCCCCGGCGCATGAGCCGCGCACCCCCGCCGCAGGCAACGGCGCGGCAGGCAATGGCGCGGCGCGACCGGTCGCGCGGGGGAATCGCCTGCTGCTGGTCGAGGACGAGGCGCTCACCGGCATGATGATGAGCGACATGCTGACCGAGCTCGGTTTTGAGGTGATCGGTCCATTCGGTCGCCTGGCGGATGCGATGGCGGCGGTCGGGCGCGAAAACTTTCAGGCGGCGGTGCTCGACGTCAATCTCGACGGCGAGATGGTGTACCCGGTCGCCGACGCGGTGCTGGCGCTGGGCGTGCCGTTTGTGTTTGTTACCGGATACAGTGCCGAAGGCATCGATCGCCGATTTGCTCAAATCCCGGTGCTGCAAAAGCCGATCGAGCGACAAATGCTGCAGAACGTCTTTGTCGACGGCGGCGGGCGCCTCGGGGAAGCCGCCGTGCAATAACGGGCGGCCCTGATCGACGCCGGTCAAGGCCGCGTTGCGCTGCAGTCAGCGCAGGTAGCCGGCCTGGCGGAACCAGGCGATGGCATCCGCTATTCCTTCCCGATAGGGCCGCGAGGCGTAGCCGAGATCGCGCCGCGCCTTGGCGTCCGAATAGAACATGTGCTGGCGCGCCATCCGCAGGCCGTCCCGGGTGGCGAACGGCTCCCGCCCGCTCCACCGCGCCCACAGCTCCGCGCCGAGCGCAAACGGATACACGGCCGCGATGGGAAGCCGCAGCCGCGGCGGCTGCCGCCCGACCATGTGGGCGATATCCGCCAGCATGGTGCCGAGGTGCACGTTCTCTCCGCCCAGAATATAGCGCTCGCCGATCCGGCCCCGGTGCAGCGCCGCGAGGTGGCCGGCCGCCGCGTCATCCACGTGCACCAGGTTGAGGCCGGTATCCACGAAGCCGGGCATGCGTCCGCTCGCGGCCTCCACGATGATGCGTCCGGTCGGGGTCGGCTTGACGTCGCGGGGCCCGATCGGGGTCGACGGGTTGACGATCACCGCCGGCAATCCGGCCCGCCGGACCATGTCGTCGACCAGGCGCTCGGCCATCACCTTGCTCTTCTTGTAGGCGCCGACCGCCTTGGCGGCCGCAAGCGGCCGGGTCTCGTCCGCAGGCTCGCCCTCCTGCAGCCCGATGGTCGCCACACTGCTGGTATAGACGATGCGCTCGACGCCGGCCCGCAACGCCTCCTCCATCAAGGTCCCGGTGCCCTCCACGTTGGTGCGCAGGATGTCTTCGGGAAAAGGGGCCCAAAGCCGATAATCGGCGGCCGCATGGACGAGATGGCGCACGCCGCGCAATGCGGAGGTGATGGATTCGCGGTCGCAGAGATCGCCGAGCACGACTTCGTCGTCGCGGTGGATATTGGTGCGCGGGCTCGACGGACGGATCAGCACGCGAACCTTGTATCCGGCCGCGCGGGCGCTCTCTGCAATCGCCGCGCCCAGAAAGCCGCTGGCGCCGGTAACCAGGATCAGGTCGCCACGACCACTGAGGTCGCCGCGACCGCCGGTATCGAGTTCCGCCATCTGCGAGGACCTGACATGTGACCGCGGGATTGAAACCCGATTGCACTTTTCGGCAAAATGCGTCTACTGCCATTTAAGGGGGAAAGCTTCGATTCATCGACGGGGCTTGGCACGAGAAATGCTTCGTCGAGGAGACGGGGGACGTTCCGAAGTGAAGGGATTGGGCGGAAGCGATGAGGAGCGGTGACCAATTGATCGCCGTCGTGGGTTTGGCGTTCGAGGCTCGGATCGCCGCAGGGCCGGGGGTGCGGGTTATCTGCAGCGGCAATGGCAAGGATCTGGCGGCCTCGCTGTCGCGGGCCATTGCGGAGGGCGCCACCGGGGTCATGAGTTTCGGCGTGGCGGGCGGACTGTCGCCGGATCTCGCGCCCGGAACCTGCATCATCGGATCGGCGATCCTGTTCGAGACCGATCGGATGAATCGGATAAACACCGATCATGACTGGTCGCAAAAGCTGCTGCAGACGATACCCGGCGCGATTCGCGGCCTGCTGTTCGGCGTGCCGGGCCCGGTGACCCATCCGCAGGCCAAGGCCGCGCTCTACCGGAAAACGGGCGCCATCGCGGTCGACATGGAATCCCACATCGTGGGCGGGGTGGCGGCGGCCCATGGTCTTCCCATGGCGGCCATCCGGGTCATCGCCGATCCGGCCGCCCGCGCGATCCCGGCGTCCGCCCTTGCTGCCATGCGTCCGAACGGGACCACCGACATCGCCGCGATGATCTGGTCCATGCTGCGGCGGCCGGGCGACCTGCCCGCGGTGGTGCGCACCGCGCTCGACGCGCGCGCCGCGCGCGCCACGCTGCTTCGCGGCCGGCAATTGCTGGCGCCCGGTCTCGGCGCCACCGCCTTTCAGAAGGCTTGAGGCGGTCGCGTTCCCGAATTTGCTTCAGTGCATCCGGTGGCGTTCTAGGCGGTCCGCGCCAGCCATTGCGGCTCGGCGCCGGACAGCTCGATCGGCAGCGGCGCCGGTTTGCCCGATGGGGCGTGCGGCACGGTGGTAAACCGGCCTGCAGGCAACGGCTGGGCAAACAGGGAAGCCTGCGGATCGGGGCTGGTGAGCGCCCCCCGGGCCGCAACCACGCGGTTGCGACCGCCGGCCTTGGCTTCATAGAGCGCGGCGTCGGCGCGCTTGAGCAGCTGGTCGATGTTTTCCCCTTCCTCCCATTCGGCGACGCCGAAGCTGCAGGTCAGGGCCAGCTTGCCTCGGTCGGTGTCGAACGTCAGCGCGGCCATCGCGGCGCGCAGGTCTTCGGCGAGATCGAGGCCGGCTTCGAGCTTCGTCTCTTCGAGCAGGATCGCGAACTCCTCGCCGCCGAGACGCCCGACCGTCATGCTGTCGCTGGCCGCCACGCGCGAGACGTCGCGCAGGACCAGATCGCCGACATCGTGCCCGTAGGTGTCGTTGACGCGCTTGAAATGATCCATGTCGAACAGGATCGCGGCCGGCCGGCTGGCGGCGCTCGCCCGCACGATCGCCTGATGCGCCTTCTCGAAAAACGCCCGGCGGTTGAACAGGCCGGTCAGCGGATCGATCATCGCCAGCCGGATGAGCTCGCGCTGGAGGCGAATGAGCCGTTCGGCCGAGCGCAGCCGCGCATACAGCTCCTCTTCGACCGGAGGTTTCCCGATGAATTCATCGGCGCCGCCGTCGAGCGCATTGATGAAATGTCTCTTGTCCGAGTTGGAGGACATCAGGATGATGTAGATCGCGCGGTCGTGTCCCGACAGCAGCCGCGTTTCCCAGCACAGCTCGATGCCGGACATGCTGGTCAGCTCGGCGCTTGCGATCAGCGCGCTGACCCCCGGATTCGATTTGATATGGGTGAGCGCCTCCGGTCCATCGACGAATGTACTTACCTCATGATTGTCCCGCGCTAGCATGCGCGACACGGCTTTCAGCACCGTGCGGCTGGGATCGACCACGACGACACGCATGAGATGAACCTTCGGGACTTTCGGCGGCACCGTAGCGCACGACCGATAATCAAATGCTAAGACCTCCGGCCCGGCGCCCTAAAATCCGGAATGCGCGGGACGGGATCCGCCTTGCGGCGAGACCTTTTGGCCAACGTGGTGAACCGGCGATAACCAATTCCCGGCTCGAGGCCGCGATCATTCATCGGCCTTGATGTTGTTATCGCGCACCACGGCGCCCCAGATGCGCGCCTGCTCGGCGGCGAAGCTGCGCAATTCCTCCGGCCCGGAGAGCACCAGGTTCATCTGCTGCGTCTCGGAGAGCTGCCTGGCGACCCGCTCTTCCCGCAGGCTTTCCACCAGGGCGGCGCGGAAGCGCTCGATGATGGGCTTGGGGGTGCCGGCTGGCGCAAAAAATCCCCACCAGGAGCTCGCCTGCGCCCCCGGATAGCCGCTCTCCGCGATGGTCAGAACGTCCGGCAGGGCGCGCAGGCGGGTCTTGCCCAGCTGGCAGACCGGCCGGATCGCGCCGGCCGCGATCTGCGGTATGAGCAACGCGGCGCTGGCGATGATCAGATCCACATGACCCGCGACCGCGTCATTGAGCGCCGGTCCGCCGCCCCGATAGGGCACGTGGATGAGCTCGACGCCGGCCTGCTTGCCGAACAGCTCGAGCGCCAGGTGACCGATGCTGCCGCTGCCGACCGAGGCATAGCTGATGCTGCCGGGCTTTTCCTTGGCGGCGCGGATCAGCTCGCCGAGATTGGTGTACGGACGCGACGGGTGCCGCGCCACCACGTAGGGAGCGGTGGCGATCAGGGAGACCGGGTCCAGATCCTTGTCGTTGTCGAAGGGAAAGTTCGGCAACAGGCTCGGATTGACCGCGTGGGTATCGAACACGACCAGCCAGGTATTGCCGTCGGGCGGCGACTTCGCCACCGCGGCGCTGCCGGTGCTGCCGGAGGCGCCCGAGCGGTTCTCAACCACGATCGTCACGCCCAGTCGCTGTCCCAGCCCGGCCTGCGCCAGCCGCGCGACGGCGTCCACCGAGCCGCCCGGTGGGAACGGAACGATGATCCGGATCGGCCCCGACGGCCAGCTCTGGGTCTGCGCCGAAAGCGGCGCCGGGGCGGAAAGCGGCGCGAGCGCGGCGGCGAGCACCACGGAACGTCTGGTCAATCCCGGCATTGCGCGCCTCCCCGCCTGGTTCACTTTTCGCCGGCTCACAGCGACGGCCACTGGCCGGCAAAAATTCTGGCGATCAGACGGGCGCGCCCTTGCGGGTCCGGCTTGACGATCACGGCATCGCCGAATTCGATCTCCACCCCGAGTGCGGCTTTGACATTGGGAAAGTGCGTGATCACGATCGTATTGGTCGACGGCTCGGGCGCGGTTGCGACCAACTTCTTCATGGTCTCGACGCGCTGCCGCCACGGCAACGGGGTGGGCGCGCCCGCCACCGGAACAAAGTTCGGAAGCAGCAGGGCGTCGGAAACCTCCACCTGCCCGAACGCAAGCCGCGCCATCTCGATCGCCCGGCAGTAGCCGCTGGCCAGCACTTTCCCGACCGGGATGCCGGCGGACCCGAACGCCCGGCCGACGGCACGCGCCTGCTCCTGGCCTTCCGGACTCAGCATGGCCTGGTCGGCGCAGTTGGCAAGGTCGAGCGGGGACTTGTCTTCCGAACCCGCGGGGCCGGCATCGGTTTTCCCATGGCGGAAAACCACCACGAAGCCGCCGTGCTTCAAATCATCGAAAGCCGCCTGCGTGAGATCCTGCGCGGATGGCCGTGCGATCGGCGCCGCGAATGCGATTGCGGCAAGCGCGAGCAACAGGAAACCACGTCTCATGGCGGCTCTCCTCTGGCGAGGGCGGATTGGGCATTATATGCAGTCCGCGGCGAATTTGGAGTAGCTCTGCCGTAGCCCGCATGGAGCGCCAGCGCAATGCGGGAGCGGCGTTCCCGGAACACGTTGCGCTCCATCCGGGTTACGGCGCATGGAAACGAGATGACTGGCGAACAGATCCTCGAGGTCGCATTCGAATCCGATCTGATGCGCGGTGCATTGGCGGTGCGCTTCGAGGTATTCGTGGACGAGCAGGGGGTGCCGCGCGAGCTGGAGCTGGACGAATACGATCCCGGCGCCACCCATCTGGTCGCCGTCCGGGATCATCGGGTCATCGGGACGCTTCGCCTGCTGGAGCACGGCGGAGCCGCCAAGATCGGGCGCGTCGCGGTGCGTGTCGCGGCGCGCGGCACCGGCGTGGGGGCCCGGCTGATGGAGCACGCCGAGGGGCTCGCTTCGGAGCGCGGCTTTACCGAGATCATCCTGCACGCCCAGGTCACGGTGGCCGGCTTCTATCGGCGGCTGGGTTATGTCGAGGAAGGCGACGTGTTCGACGAGGCCGGCATTCCGCATATCGCCATGCGGAAAAAGCTTCGGTGACGGCGGGGCCGCGTCAGTACTGCTTCAGGAACCGGTAGCCCTTGGCCTTCATGCAGCGTTTGACCGCGTTGTCCCAGAACGCGGCGTCGGTGGCGACCGCGTTGCACTGCGCGAGATCACGCGAAAACTTCGGCGTCGGCACCGCCTCAAGGCTCACCACGTCGGGCACGCAGCCGCCGAGGCCGGCCGCCGCGCCGAGCATCAGGACGACTGTAACGGCTGGAATCCGCATGGCTTCCCCCAAACCCCGCGCCATCATCCGACAACCCCGCCCGGAACGCAATGACCGCTCAGCTCGCGGCTCAGCCCGCGGCCGCCGCCACCCTGACATCGACGGCGCGAACGCCCTTGCCCGCGGGCAGCACGATGAGAGGATTGATCTCGAGATCGCTCATCAGGTGGCGATGGTCGAGGTAGAGATCCGACAATCCGCAAATGGCCGCGACCAGCGCATCGACATCGGCCGCCGGCCGGCCGCGGAAGCCGGCCAGCAGCTCGGTCACCTTCAGCCCGGCGAGCATGGCGCGTGCATCCTGCGGGCCGACCGGCAGAAGCCGGCACGCCACGTCCTTGATCAGCTCGACCAGGATGCCGCCGGCCCCAACAACCATCATCGGGCCGAACAGCGGATCATGATGGGCGCCGACAATCATCTCGATGCCCTCGACCATCTCCTGCACCACGAAGCCATCGAGGCGCGTGCCAACCGCTGCCGCCAGGGCCTGCGCTTCGTGCTCCACCTCCTGCGGCGATTTGAGGTTGAGGCGCACGCCGCCGACCTCGGTCTTGTGGCTGATCTGCGCGGCAACGATCTTGAGCGCCACCGGGAAGCCGATGCGCGCGGCGATCCCGGCAGCTTCGCCGGGCGAGGCGGCGCGCCCGCTGTGCGGCGGCGTCAATCCGTGGCTCGCCAGCGCCGCCTCGAGGGCGGCTCCTTGCAGGGTCTCGGCCTGCTCGCGCGGCGGCGGCAGCGGCGCGATCACGCGGCCGCGGCGCGCCCCATAGAAGGCAAGCGCCGCGAGCGCCCGCACGGTCTCCGGCAGTCCTTGCAGATACGGGAAGCCGACCTGCTCCTGAAACTCGATCGCCTGCCGTTCGACCGGAAAATTCATGCGCACGAAGGCGATCACCGGCTTGTCGGTGCTCTGCGCCACGCTGCGCAGGAGGGTGGGATCGCGCGCTCTCTGGCCGCTCGGCAGGGTGCTGCCCCAGGCCAGCATGTCGACATTGGGATCGGCCGCAACGGCGCGGCACAGCTCGGCCGATTCCGCCTCGCCGGCCGGATTGCCGGCATCGAGCGGATTCTTGAGCGCGAGCTCGGGCGACACCAGGTGGCGGATCTTGGCCTTGGTGGCGGCGTCGAAATCCGGCGCGGTGGTACCGCCCATCTCGTCCAGATAGTCGTAGAGCAGATCGACCGTGCCGCCCGACGTGGTCACCCAGCCGACCCGCGAGCCCTTCGGCAGCCGCCCGCTCTGGAACGCCAGCGTCATCTCCACCATGTCGTCGAGCGTCGGGCACACGATGATGCCATAGCGTTCGCACATGGCCGTGAAGGCGCCATAGTCGCCGGCGACGGCGCCGGTATGGGAGCGCGCACTGTCGCGCGACTTCTGCGACTTGCCGGTCTTGATGGCGATGATCGGCTTGCAGGCCGCCAGCGCCTTGGCGGCAGCCGCCATGAAGACGTGCGGCCGCCTGATGCCTTCGATGAACAGCGAGATCACCCTGGTGTGCGGATCCTCGACCAGGAAATTGACGTAGTCGGCCAGATCGAGATTGATCTCGTTGCCGCTCGAGATCATGTAGCTGAACTTCACCCCGCGTTGCGCGCCGACCTGGCCCAGATACTGCAGCGTGCCGCCGGACTGCGTGACCATGGCGACCGATCCGGGCGCGAATGCGCACAGCTCGGTATTGGGATAGCCGAAATATTTCTCGCGCAGCGCATTGGCGCCCATGCAGTTGGGTCCGCACACGATGAGGCCGCTCTGCGCGATCAGCGCCTTCAAGGCGGTGCCGCGCGCCACGATCTGCGGATCCTCGCCCTCGCCGATCTGGCTCGCATAGATGGTGGCGCTCTTGAGCCCGGCCTTGACACCGGTCTCCAGCACGCCCTGCACGGCAGGCGCCGGCACGATCACCATGGCGTGCTGCGGCGGCTCCGGCAGCGAGGCGAGATCCGGATAACATTTGCTACCCCAGACTTCCGCCAGCCGCGGATTGACCGGATAGACCTTGCCCGGATACCCGAACGCGCGCAGGTTGCCGAAAATCTGCGTCGCCCATTTCGCCCGCTCCGACGCGCCCACGATGGCGACGGAGGGCGGATCAAGCAGCGGCCGCGGCGAGCGGAATTCGGCGACGCCCTGGTCTTGCAACGGATCGATCCCCCTGCGTTGTCATGGCCGGCTATGCGCGGCAATGACACCGAAAGTCGATTCAATGTCAACGGAAGTTGGGCGGCGCTACCGCCGGCCGCGCGTGCGCAGCGCGTTGGCGATCAGCGCACCGGCGACGACCAGGCCGACGACCGGTATCGCGATCAAGAGGGCGCCGAGCATGATCGCCAGCACCGCGCCGGTGAACAGGCCGATCAGCAGCACGATCCCCATGAGCTTCCAGGGCCCCAGCCGGGCGACGAATATGCCGCCGCCGGTGCCGCGCTCCCGGTCTGCAAACCACTCCGGGCCGGCCTGATAGGCCTGGGTGCGGCTGCGCGGCGGCGGAATGATCTCCGGCTCGAAGCGGGGTTGCTCAGGCTTGATGGGTCGCTGGCGTGCCATGTGACCTCGACTTTCAGCCGTAACATAAGAAAGCGGGCGTAGGGTTACAACGGCCACACGATCTCAGCATATGAACACGGCGAAATCGTGCTTGGGCACGTCTCAGTTGGCTGAGGCGCGGCTCGTCAGGCTGACACGCCAGATCGTGCCGTTGCCGTCATCGGAGAACAAGAGCGCGCCGTCCTTGGCCTGCGCCACCCCGACCGGCCGGCCCCAGACCGAGCTGTCGTCGAGCACGAAGCCGGTCACGAAGTCTTCGTATTCGCCGGTCGGCACGCCGTCCTTCACGATCGCGCGGATGATCTTGTAGCCGGTGCGGGTGGCCCGGTTCCAGGAGCCGTGCTCGGCCGCGAACACGCTGCCCTTGAGCTCGGCCGGAAACTGGTCGCCGCTGTAGAACATCATTTGCAGCGACGCCGAATGGGGCTGGATCATCACGTCCGGAACCGTGATCTTGTCCTTGAGATCGCGACGCTCGCCGGCGCGCCGGGGATCCTCGTGCGCCCCCATGTAGTACCAGGGCCAGCCGTAGAATCCGCCCTCCCGCACGCGCGTGATGTAGTCGGGCGGGAGATTGTCCCCGAGCCCGTCGCGTTCGTTGGTCGAGCACCACAGATCGCCGGTGGTGGGATTGACCGCGAGGCCGACGCAATTGCGGATGCCGGTGGCGAAAATCCGCCGGCCCTTGCCCTGCGGATCGAACACCAGCACGTCGGCGCGTTCGCTCTCGTTGCCCCAGGCCGCGCCCGCGGGCTTGCCCTGCTCCCACTTCTGCACGCCTGCGGAATCGAGCTTGCCCATGCTCTCGCCGACATTGGATGCCGAGCCGACCGAGACGAACATTCTGGTTCCGTCCTTGGAGAAGGCCACGTCGCGCGTGGAGTGACTGCCACCGGCGGGAAGCTGCGCCACGATGGTCTCGGACGCGCCCCGGGCCTTCATGTCGCCGTCCCGATAGGGAAAGCGGACCACCGATTCCGTATTGCCCACATAGACCCATTGCGGATTGGCGGCCGGATAGAACGCGATGCCGAACGGGCCGCGCAGGCCGCTGGCGAAAATTTCGTTCTGGCTCACGGTGCCGTTGTCGCCGGGCCGCAGCACCCGAACCCGGCCGGCCCCGGTCTCGGCCACGAACAGGTCGCCGTTGGGCGCGGTGCGCAGCAACCGCGGCCCGCTGAGGCCGCTGGCGAATTGCTTGATCTCGAATCCGGGAGGAACGTTGAGCTTGGCGCCCGCCGGTGGACGCACCACCCGCACGGCGTTGCCGACCGAAGGCGATCCAAAAGGAGCCGGCAGCGCGTCGGCAGTGATCTGCCGCCGCTTGCCCGGCGCATCGTCGCGCCACGAGCCGAACGCCGCCGCGCCGTGGAGCGGGGCGGCCGCGTCCTGCGCATGAACCCGACCGACGAGATCAGGACCGGCAAGCCCGGTGGCGAGACCGAGCAGCGCCAGCACGGTTCCGGCCCGAGTTGCGCGCAATGGATTTGATCGTATCGGCATGAATGCTCTCCAGAAACCACGGGCCGTTCGTCAGGCCAATCCTACACCAGCCCGGGATTCCTGAAGGTCACAAGGGCGTGCCTTCTTGCGGCGCGCGCGGGCAACAAAAAAGGGGCGGGCACCAAGCCCGCCCCTGCCGAGTTTCCGGATCGACGCACGGGGAGAAAACGCGCACGATCCGGTAGAAATTCGCGTCAGCCGGTCGCGAGCGGCAGCGCCACATAATGAGTGGCGTCGCCCGATTTCACCCGCATCAGCACCGAATGCTTGCCGGCCTTCTGCAGCTGGGCGAGCTGCTTTTGCACCTCGCCCGGGCTCGAGACCGTGGTGCCGCCGACATTGGTGATCACGTCGCCGGCCTTGATGCCGTGGTCGGCAGCCGGGCCGTCGGGATCGACGGCGGTCACCACCACGCCTTGGCTGCCGGCGCCGGCAGTCTTGGCGGGAGCGAGCGAGAGCCCGAGCCGTGGCGTCGACTGCGACTGGTCCTGCTGCGACTCGTCGGCTTGCGCCTGCTGCTGGTTCGGCATCTGGGCAAGCGTGACGTTGATCGTCTCGGCATTGCCATCACGGATGACGCCGAGCCGGACCGATGAGCCGGGGCTCATGGTCCCGACCTTCTGGGCGAGCTCGCGCGAATCCTTGATGGAGACGCCGTCGATCGAGACCACGACGTCACCCGCCTTGACGCCGGCCTTGGCGGCCGGGCTGCCCGACTGCGGCTCGGTGATCAGCGCGCCGGCCGCCTGCTTGAGGCCGAGCGCATCCGCCACGTCCGAGGTCACCGGCTGGATTTGCACGCCCAGCCATCCGCGGGTGACGTGGCCCTTGTCCTTGAGCTGGGCGATCACGTTCTTCGCGGTCGCGGCCGGGATGTCGAAGCCGATGCCGACCGAGCCGCCCGAGGGCGAGAAGATGGCGGTGTTCACCCCCATGACGTTGCCATTGGTGTCGAAGGTCGGGCCGCCGGAATTGCCGCGATTGATCGGCGCGTCGATCTGCACGTAATCGTCGGAGCCGCGGCCGATGTCGCGCCCGGTCGCCGACACGATGCCGGCCGTGACGGTGCCGCCGAGCCCGAACGGATTGCCGACCGCGACCGCCCATTCACCGATGCGGGGCGCCTGATCCGAAAACTTCACATACGGAAAGCCGCTGCCGTCGACCTTGATGAGCGCGAGATCGCTGCGGGCGTCGGTGCCCACGACGGTTGCGGTGTGAATCTTGCCGTCGTCGGTGGTGACGGTCACCGTCTTGGCATGATCGACCACATGGTTGTTGGTCACCGCATAGCCGTCAGAAGAGATGAAGAAGCCGGAGCCTTCGCCGGTGACGGTGCGGTGTTGCGGCTGGTCGCCGCCGAATTGACGGAAGAACTTCTCCATCGGCGCGCTGGGCCGCGTCGGCGTCGCGTCCTCATCGGAGCTCGAGCTCTGCACGCTCTGGTCCATCTTCACGCGTACCGACATGACGGCCGGCTTCACCTTGGCGATCAGATCGGCGAAGTCGGCGGGGTGCGGCAGGGTCTCGGCGGCCTGCACCTGGTTGGACCAGGCCGGCAGCGAGACTTGCTGGAAACCGCTCGGTCCACCGAGCAGGACAGCAAGCGCGACGCCGGCGACCGATCCCATCAGCACCAGCCGGCGCGGGGAAACGCGTCGACGCGGTGACGGGCTCGAAGGATTGAAGTCACTCATGGTTGATCTCCTGCGATTCCTTGTTGGTAGCAGCGTGCCGGTCGGGCACTGCCTGTTCCCATAATTGGAGATCGAATCTTTCCGTCTCCCGTCGAGGGGATTAATCCTTGTTAATGTGGCGGCTCGGTCACGCCGATCCGCGCAGCAACGCTGCGGATCGGTCGTTATCAGTCACCGGGTGCGACGAATTGCCGTGTCCGGGAGGGAAGCGTTCGTTTGAGGTGAGCGGGAGACGATGGCCTGGCCGCCAAAAGAAAAACCCCGCCAGCAGGGCGGGGTGAGAAGAAAGTCCAGGCAGTCAACCCGGTTGCGGATGGGGGGCACCCGTGTCCGCGCCGAGGACCGCAATTCCATATCGGCTCGCATCCGTGAACACAAATTAACATATCGTAAAAACACCCGGCGAGCCGCCGCGTATTTTTCCGGCAAAAAAACCAGCACGCCGCCCAAAAACCGCTCAGGCGGCGATCGGACGTCCTTCAGCCGTTGCTCAGACGCCGCCGGGGGCGACGTAGCAGTAAACCTGTCCCTGGTTGCCGATGAAAATGATGCCGTGACCAGTCGGGTTGCCGCGGTCCCACTTCATCTTCTGGTTCGGCACATTGATCCGCGTGCCGCTTGGAAGCACGCCCTTGCCGTCGGTGATGACCGCCACATAGTGATCGCCATCGACCTCGAAGGTATCGGCCTCGAAGGCGTCCGCCTCGCCGCAGCACGACATGTACGGATTGTCGGGCTGCATGAGGCTTTGGAACCACTCGCGCACGTTGATCGGCGAGTTGCCCCATTGCCCATTGTCTCTCGCCAACGCGGTACTGGAAAGCAGAAGCAAAAGTGCCACGTAGCGCATATCGACCTCCTCAATGATGCGTTATATTGCAGTGCAATATCCATACCAGACCCAGCGCCTGGGCCGCTCGAGGGGTTCGAAGCCATGCGGAAGCGCATGGGTGTTACGCTAATGCAACAGATCAGGCGGCACCCCCGCCCACTCATCGCTGCAGACTCGATTGCGGGCGGGTGCTAAGGTACCGCCCTGTATTGGGTGGTGGCGTGGCAATGCAGTGTTTCGTGTGCGGCGAGCAGATGCGGGTGGTGATGGTCGAGCCTCATGTCGTCGACATGCGGGGCTTCGAGCTGCGCACCTTTCAATGCGTCGGCTGCGGCGATGTGGAGAAGCGCCCGGTGTTCGACAGCACCCAAGCGCCACGGGCGTCGGCCCCTATCCGCGAAGCCATCGTGCCGCCGGAAGCCAGGGCACCGGCGAGCAACAAGATGAAGGCGATTCTCGGGAGCCTGGTCAGGCTGCGCGGCGGCACGCCCCATCCGTGACGGGTTCTTGCAGTCGCGAACGCCGCGTGCCGGGACCTGTTCGGTCCCGGTTTTCGTTTCAGGTCACACCGAGCGAAATCGGACGCGCTCTTGCGCGCGTCACTTGGGCGGCCAGCGCGGGAATGCGGTGAAGCCGTCGCGGTTCGGCATCTTCACCTGCGGCAGCGATTGCGCATCCAGCACGGCGTCCTGTTTGATCACGCCGTTGAGATAGAGCACGTAGGCCGCGACCGCATAGACCTCCTCGTCGGTCAGCGACTTCGGCCGGTCCCACGGCATCGCGCGCCGGACATAATCGAACAGCGTGGTCGCGTAGGGCCAATAGCTGCCCACGGTCTTCACCGGCGCCTTGTCGGGCGCGATGGTGCCGGCGCCGCCGACCAGCCGGTCGTTGGGACCGCCGGCGCCCTTCTCCCCATGGCACGCCTGGCACTTGGCGGCGAACACGGTCTCGCCCTGCGCCACCGTTCCTTTGCCGGGCGGCAGGCCGGCGCCGTCCGGTCCGATGCTGATGTCCCAGGCCGCGACGTCGGCCGGCGTCACCGGCTTGCCGAAATGCGGCTCGTCGGCCGCGCGCGCCGGCGCCAGCGCGACCAGCAGCAGTGCGGCGCCGGCCGCGAGGCGATCAAGCAAACACATTGGTCGCCTCCCCGGCCTGATCGATCCGCCAGCTCGCGACCGCGTTGTAGTGGTAGTTGCCGCGCAGGCCCCGCTCGGCGACGAACTGCGCGCGCGAGGGCTGCACCATGCCGGTATCGTCGGTGGCGCGGCTCTGCAGCACGGCGGGACCGCCGTTCCACTGCCAGGCGGCGCGGAAGCGCGTCAGCGCCTTCGGCAGCACCGGATCCTGCAGCACCGCCGGGGCGAAGCTCTGCCCGCCGTCGGCCGAGACCTCGACCTGCCGGATGCGGCCATTGCCCGACCAGGCGAGCCCGGAAATCTCGTAGAAGCCGGGGCCCTTGAGGGTGAGGCCGGGCGACGGCCGGGTGATGATGGACTTCACCTCGATCGGGAACACGAACTGCCAGGCTTTGTCCTCCTTGAGCAGGATCGTGTATTTCGAGGTCTCGTCCTTGGTCATGATCGGCGCGTCGGTGAGCTTGAGCCGGCGCAGCCACTTGACGTTCATGTTGCCCTCGAAGCCGGGCAGCAGCAGCCGCAACGGATAGCCGTTCGAGGGCCGCACCGCCTCGCCGTTCTGATAGAGGCACACCAGCGCGTCATCCAACGCCTTGGCGAGCGGAAAGCTGCGGCTCATGCCGGCGGCATCGGCGCCTTCGGCCAGCACCCACTTGGCGCGCGCATCGATGCCGGCCTCATCGAGCAGTGTCGAGAGCTTGACGCCGGTCCAGTCCGAGCAGGACAGGAGCCCGTGGATCGCCTGGACGTTGAGCGGCTGCGCCTGCGCCGTATAGAGCGCGCCGCTGTTGCCGGCGCATTCCAGGAAGGCGATGCGCGACACCCGCGGATAGCGCGAGAGATCCTCGAGCGAGAACACCAGCGGCTGCCGGACCAGCCCGTGGATGAGCAGGCGATGTTGCTCCGGATCGATATCCGGCACGCCCGCATGGCTGCGCTCGAAATGCAGCCCGCTCGGCGTGATCATGCCGTCCAGCAGGTGGTGCGGCGTGCGCGACGAGCCGACGCCCGGCGTGGCCGGATTGTTGGGCGGCGCCCAGGTCCGCGCCACCTTGTCTTCAAAATGCGACGGCTGGCCATAGGCGTTGAACGGCGTGCCCGGCTCCTTCGACCAGCGCGGCACCGCGAGCGGCTCGGCGGACGCGACCGATGTGCCCGCGCCGACGCCGGCCGCGCCCGCGATGAGCGCGCGCTCGAGGAAGATGCGCCGGTTGAGAATGCCGTTGCCGGCCGCCGGCTCGGCCAGCCACGCGTCCTTGCGTTTCCTGCCCATGGATGTCCCTCCTTGGCGAGGTTGTCGGTTCAGTCCCGGCAAGCGTAGCCTGAATGCAGCGCAAGCGAAATCGGGGGTCAGCAG
>DASYFD010000117.1:0-3145 GCA_036498625.1 Xanthobacteraceae bacterium
CCCGCCACATGGATGGCGATGCCGCGCTCGAAATAAAGCTTGTCGCCGACCCGGGCGTGCTCCTTGAGCGGCTCCCAGCGGATGCCGGTTTGCCGCATCCAATGCAGCGCCGCGTTCGATTGCTCGACCAGCAGCTCCGAAAGCTCGCGGTTCATGCGGCCTTGCGTCATGCGGGTGAGATCGGCGGTGAAATCGTCGGGGCCGTACGGCGGGATCGTCATCCTGGCGAACAGCGCCTCGTCTACATCCGGAACGAACTGCCGGATTTCCGGCGCGCCTGCATGCACGAAACGAAAGCCGGTCCCCGAATAGCGGGCATTGCCGCCGTAGTCCGCCTCCGGCGCCTTCTCCAGCATCACCACCCGCCGGGCACCGGCCTGCCGCGCCGAAACCGCAGCCGAAAAGGCCGCGCTGCCGCCGCCGATCACGATAATGTCGCAAGTCTCCGATCGTGCCACGCGGTACTTCTCCGTCCCGGTTGTTTGGTTAGGTTGAGCCCCTAATTGTCATGGCCGGACTTGTTCCGGCCATCTCGCTTGGGGTCGCACGGTGCTCCCCTCATCGAGATCGCCGGGACATAAGGGCGTTTACGCCCGTCTCCGCGGGCTATGCCCGGCGATGACAATCGAAAATACTACTCGTCCGCCTTGAGGCCGGTGAAGGCCAGATACGCCTTGACCACCGGCTCCGGCACCGCCGAGAGGCTGCGCGCGATCAGCGCCTGCAGCTCGGCGCCGCCCACGGCCCGGCCGACCGGCAGGCCGCGGCGTTCCGCTTCCGCCCGATAATCCTGGTCCTCCATCAGCCGCAGGTACGATTGCCGCAGGATAGCGAGTCGCTCGGCCGGGATCCCGGGCGGTGCCACCAGCGGCAGCCCGATCTGGCTCGGCGTCGTCACCAGAGCGAGCAGCGCGCTCGAATTCGGGTTTGCCACCACGTCGGCCAGCACCGGCACGCCCGGGAGACTTTGATAGGACTGCACGATCGGCCTCAAGGCGCCAGCCGCGATCATGTCGGGCCGCGTATTGGCGATGCTGCCTTCATGGGTGAACAGGCCGTCGACCTCGCCGCGCTCGACCGCGATCAGCACCTCCGAAAAGCCCGCATAGCCGGTGACGATCTTGAGGGGCCAGCCCTCGTAGCTCGCGAGCACCCGCGGCGCGATGGCGTTCTCGGAACGCGCCGTGAGCGCCCCGATGACGATGTCGGGCTTGCGCGCCTTGAGCTCGGCGATGGAGGTGATGCCGAGCTTCGCACTGAGCCACAGCGCGTTGACGGCGCTGCCGGCGCCGCCCACGTAGGAGAGCTTGGTGAGATCGTAGCTGATGCCCTTTTGCGGCACCACGTTGCTCAGCAGAAAGCCGCTGCGCCCCGGCATCGCCAAGGTCAGCCCATCGGGCGCGGCGACGCTGTTGATGTAGTTGCCGAGCACGATGCCGCCGGCGCCCGGCATGTTGCGCGCCAGGATCTGCGGATGGCCCGGAATGTATTTGGAGAAATACTGGGCGAGCACCCGCATCTCGCCGTCGACCCCGCCGCCCGGCGGCAGCCCCGCGATGAGGGTGAGCGTCTTGCCGGCATAGAAGTCCGCGTCAGCCGCGGAAGCGCCGCGCGCGGGCGCCAGCACGCTCAGTGTCAGTGCCCCCGTGAAGCAGACGATCCGCCGCGTGCGCTCCAATAGATCGCGTAGACCGTGTCCCGAAGTGTCATGGCCGAACTTGTTCCGGCCATCTCGCTTAGGCCGGCGCGACCGCGCATTCCCTGTCGAGATTGCCGGGGCAAGCCCGGCAATGACACTGAGAGGCTGACTCACCGGAACGGCCGTCGAAATCGTAACTAGACCTTCTCGGGCGCCTTCTTCTTCTCGCGTTCGGCGGCGAATTCCACGGTGCCGTAGCCGTGCACCGAGATGTCGAACGGGATGCCGTCCGGATCCATGGCGCGATATTCCGCGTAGGGCCGGGTCGAGGGCCGCGCCTCCATGGGCTCGTCGAACTTCTTGAGCCGCTTCTCGATCTCCTCGAGGTCCTCGACCTGGAAGCCGAAATGATTGAAGCCGCTCGGCGCATAGTCCCCGCGATTGCGCAGGATGGCGAGGGTGAGATAGCCGTCGCTCAGGAACACCGAGCCGCTCTTCTCGGTGTGGATCACCTTCATGTCGAACACCTGGGAATAGAATTCGGCGAGCTTGGCCGGGTGCTTGGTCTTGATGGCGAGGTGGCGAATTTTCGGCATGGGTTCCTCCGCGCTGTGCTGGGGTTGTGGCGCGATGTTAAAGCATTTTGCGGGAAAAGGGGAATCCGCTTTGGCGGCCGCCGGCCGGCCGGTCGGCCTTGACCCAGGTCCGCAAATCAGACTATTCGGGAAATTGAAACTCAAGAATTGCGCCCGGGGCAGGAGACTGCGCCGGGCTTTTGATTTTGGGGGCCGGCAGGTGGGGAGTCGCGAAAGAGCCCGTGACTCTGTGCCTGCGCGGGCTGCATGGCTCTTGAGGAACTGAGAGCGTGGTTCATTGTATCGGTATTGTATTTTCAATGAACCGGGCGTTTTTCCGGCCCAAGCCCCATGCATTTCGGAATAGCTCGCGCCGGGCCACGGCGCCCTGTAGCGCTCCATCCGGGCTACAGCCCTACGCCGAAACGAGTGGCCCCGGCGCCTTCAGATACTGCGACGTGATCGCCTGTGCCGACCAATAGGTCAGCGCCCCGATGGTGCAGGTCGGGTTGTGGCCGGGATTCTGCGGGAAGGCAGCGCCGCCCATGACGAACAGGTTGCTGGCCTCCCAGCACTGCAGGTAGCGATTGAGCGCACTGGTGGTCGGATCGGTGCCCATGATGGCGCCGCCGGTGTGGTGCGCGGCGCCGCCGTTGTTGGCGCCGTAGTTGCCCCGCCGCGGCTGCGGGTTGCCCACGATGGTGGCGTTGGCGGCGCGCGCGATGCCGGCCGCCTTCTCGGTCAGGTAGGCCGACATCTTGTAGTCGTTGTCGGTGTAGTTGTAGGTCATGCGTACCAGCGGGCGGCCGATCGCATCCTTGTAGGTTGGGTCGAGATCCAGATAGTTGGTGCGGTGGGCGTAGCTGATGCCGTGGCAGTTGAGCGGGAAGCTGTGGGTGTACCAGCGCGCGGTCGCCTCCTTCCAGGCCGA
>DASYFD010000118.1:0-11657 GCA_036498625.1 Xanthobacteraceae bacterium
GAACGAGGCGATCGTCCATTCCTGGATCAACAAGGCGCTGGAGAAGGCGCAGCAGAAGGTCGAGGCGCGCAACTTCGACATCCGCAAGAACCTGCTCAAGTTCGACAACGTGATGAACGATCAGCGCAAGGTCATCTTCGAACAGCGCGTCGACTGGATGAAGGACACGACCGGCGCCGAGATCGTCACCGACATGCGCCATTCTGCGGTCGAGGACCTGGTCGCCAAGCACGTGCCGGAGAACGCCTATCCGGAGCAGTGGGACACCAAGGGATTGAAGGAAGCGCTGGCGCGCGTTCTCAATCTCGACCTGCCGGTCGACGAATGGGCGAAGGAAGAGGGCATCGCCGAGGAGGAGCTGACCACGCGGGTGGTGCGCCGGGCCGACGAGCACATGGCCGCCAAGGTGGCGCAGTGGGGCCCCGACGTCATGCGCTATGTCGAGAAGTCGATCCTGCTGCAGACCCTCGATCATCTGTGGCGCGAGCATCTGCTCACGCTCGAGCATCTGCGCCAGGTGATCGGGCTGCGCGGCTACGGGCAGCGCGATCCGCTCAACGAGTACAAGGCGGAATCATTCAATCTGTTCGAGGCGATGGGCACCAGCCTGCGCGAGGCGGTCACCGCCCAGCTGATGCGGGTCGAGATCAGGTCGGCGCCGCCCGAGGAGCCAGCCCCGTTGCCCTATATGGAGGCGCACAAGATCGACCCGGCGACCGGCGAGGACGAGCTGGCGCTCGCGCGCGCGGGAGCCGAGACGCTGGCGCAGCACGGGATCACCGCGGTGCCGGCGGCCGACCGCGATGCCGGCAACCCGGCGAGCTGGGGCAAGGTCGGGCGCAACGAAGCCTGCCCCTGCGGCTCGGGCAAGAAGTACAAGCACTGCCACGGCCGCTTCGCGTAACCGCGGCGCGCCGAATTTCTGCCGGGAGATTTTGGAAGAGCGGGAGCCGCGCTGCGGCGTCAGCGCATTGCGCCCCAGCGGCTGTCGAAACCGCCGGCCGGCACCGTCGCCTGGGCGCCCCGCAACAGGCCCGCGTTATTGGCGGTCTCGACCGGTTGCGCTTCGGCTGGTTGCGGCGCCGATGCAGCCGCCGGCTTGGCGGCTCCCGCCGTGGCGGTTTTCACATCGGATTGAGCCGGAGCTGCAGCGGAGGCGGCCGCAGGCTTGGGCTTGATCGCAACAACTGACGCGGTCTGCGCCGGCTTGGCGATGACGGGCTTGGTCTTCGCGGCGGTCGGCGCGTCGG
Organism: Xanthobacteraceae bacterium; assembly: GCA_036498625.1. GTDB lineage: Bacteria > Pseudomonadota > Alphaproteobacteria > Rhizobiales > Xanthobacteraceae > VAZQ01. The sequence continues at coordinate 1,251 of DASYFD010000118.1, forward strand.
CTTGATCAGAGCCCTTCAAGCCGACCAACCGGGACATCTTGCCGAGCACTCCGTCCGACTGGGAATCATTGCTTTTTGCGCTGTCGTCGCTGGACGTGAACAGCCCGCCGAAAAAGCCGGGGGCGGCCGAAGCCACCTGCTGGGAGGAGGCGCGGGGCGCTGGCGCCGGCCGCGATTCGGTCGAAGCAAGGCTCATGGTGCTGCCGGTCGGCGGCTCGACCACGCGTTCGCCCGGCGGGCGGATATTGGCCGGGATCGAGCCGGGCAGGTTCTTCGACTCGATCCGGCTTTCGGTGCCGCCATGGGCGATGACCGCCGCCATGAAGATCGGGTTCATGCCGCCGTCAGTGCCGGTGCGCACCGGGACGGTCGGGGTGCCGCGGCTGATGAGCTGCGCGACCTGGGCTTCTTCTTTCTGCTGCTTCTCCCGCACCGGGGTCGCGATCTCCTGCGGCACCTCGTAGGCCGGGCACTTGGCGATCGGGCTGAACTTGAGCGAGCTCGCGGGGCCGTTGGGGGCGGCGGCATCGAACACGTAGCGCTTGTCGCACACGTCGACCCTGGGCTCGAGATGGGTCAGCTCGAAATGGTCGTTGCCTTCCTTGATCATCTTCCAGAAGGCCATGTGCGGGGAGTCGCGATGCTTGGCCATGTTGAGCGGCGTCATGTGGAACGGATAGGCCTGGATCTGGAAGGCCTTCTGGCCGCCGAAGAAGGATTCGCGCGCGAGCGCGTAAATCTCGGCAATCTGCTCATCCGTCATGGCGTAGCAACCTGCCGACGAGCAATCGCCGTGGATCATCAGGAATTCGCCGGTGCGGCCGTTGGCGCGGTCGTAAGCGTTGGGAAAGCCGGTATTTATGGCGAGATAGTAGTTGGAATTGGGGTTCATCTGGCCGGGGGTGATCGTGTAGAAGCCCTCCGGCGCCTGCCGGTCGCCCAGCTTGACCTTGGGGCCGAGCTCGCCCGACCAGCGGCAGATCGGATAGGTCTTCAACAGCTCGAAGCGGCCGGTATTGTCCTGCTTCCAGACCTCGAGCTCGGATTCCTCCTTGAACAGCCGCACCAGGATGGGCGACTCCTTGCTCATGTTCTTCTGCTCGATGTCGGCGAGCATCTTGTCGGAAAGGGGCGCGAGCGCGCGGCCGGAGGGAACCACGCCGCCATCGGTGTCGCAGCCGGCAAGCGCGATCGCAGCAGCAAGTGCCGCGGACGCCAGAAGCGTGCGGAGCAGGGGACGAGAATTCAACGCGAGGCTCCCCGACTGATAGGCTTTCCCCGGGCCTTCATTGAGTAATGGTTATCCTTAAGACGGCTTGACCGCAAGGCGCCGCAAATCGCTAAACCCCACAGATCATGGCGAAGGTGAACGAAAGGTAAACGATCAGGGAGGTCAGCGCCCCGAATCCGCAATGTACCCCCAGCCCCGAACGTGCTCACCGCCCGCAGTCCCCGCCAGTCCCGTCCCGACTCCCGCACGCTAGGCCAAGACTTGGGAAATATCAGGGCAAGGCTGTGAAAATCCGAGTCGGCCAAGGCGGCAGCCCTGACCTCCCCCTGCAAGGGGGAGGTCGACCCGCGCAGCGGGTCGGGTGGGGGTCTCACCACCAAACTCCGAGTTCGTTGGAGGGTGGGACCCCCGCCCGGCGCCGGAGCCTGTCATCGGGCCGGCCAAAGGCCGGACCCGTTGGGCGCCACCCTCCCCTTGCAGGGGGAGGGGCCTCACCCCAGGGTGCGACCAATCGCCAGGAATTTGTCCCTGCGCTGGCGGCGCACCGCATCCCGATCGAGCTCCGCCAATTCCTCGATCGCCGCCAGAATGGCGTTGTCGGCGGACGCGATGGCGGCCTCCGGGTCGCGGTGGGCGCCGCCGATCGGCTCGGTGACGATCTGGTCGATGACGCCGAATCGCATCATGTCCTGGGCGGTGATCTTCATGCCGGTCGCGGCCTCCTGAGCCTTGGCGGTGTCGCGCCACAGGATGGAGGCGGCGCCTTCCGGCGAGATCACGCTGTAGATCGCGTGCTCCAGCATGAGCACCCGGTTGGTGGTGGCGAGCGCAATGGCGCCGCCGGAGCCGCCTTCGCCCACGATCACCGCCACGTTCGGCACCCCGAGCGTGAGGCAAGCCTCGGTCGAGCGGGCGATGGCCTCGGCCTGGCCGCGCTCCTCCGCCCCGATGCCCGGATAGGCACCCGGGGTGTCGACCAGGGAGATGACCGGAATGCCGAACCGGTCCGCCATCTGCATCAGCCGCTCGGCCTTGCGGTAGCCTTCCGGGCGCGCCATGCCGAAATTGTGCTTGAGGCGGGCTTCGGTGCCCGAGCCCTTCTCATGGCCGATGACGCAGACGCTCTCGCCATGGAAGCGGCCGAAGCCTCCCACAATGGCCTCGTCGTCGCCGAACTTGCGGTCGCCCGCGAGCGGCACGAAGTCGGTGATCAGGGCCGCCACATAGTCGAGGCAATGGGGCCGGTCGGGGTGGCGGGCCACTTGCGTCTTCTGCCAGGGGGTGAGAGTCGCATAGATGTCCCGCAAGGTCTGCGCCGCCTTGATCTCGAGGCGGGCGACCTCCTCGCCGATGGCGGCAGCGCTGTCGCCGGCATCGAGCGCGCGCAGCTCCTCCAGCTTGGCCTCGATCTCGGCCACCGGTTTCTCAAAGTCGAGATAGCTGCGCATCGAGGGAAAAATTTCGTTCCATCAAGGGACGGGTGGCGGGTGCCAGGACGGGTGTAAGGACGCGGCCGGGCTCAAACGTCGGGCCGCTTATAGACCGGATTGGGGCCGCCTTTTTGCGATTTGAGATACGATTCGACATCGTTGAGCGGATCCATGGCGCGGCGCATCCGCTGCCCGACCAGCTGATCGAGCTGGATGGCCTGCGAGATCGAGAGGTCGCGGCCCATCTGCACGGTGATCTTATGGTGCTCGAGCGGCGCCAGGTGGCGCGAGGCGATCTCGCGCGCGATCCCGATGGTGTACCTCTCCAGCTCGCCCGCCGGCACCGCCTGGCTGATGATGCCGAGCGCGTCGGCCTCCTTGCCGGTGATGTTGCGCCCCACCAGCGCGATATGGGCGAGCTTCTTTACCGGCAGCCCGCCGTGCAGCAGCGTCGAGGTCACCAGCTGACCGAAGCTGCCGCGCAGGATCTCCGGCATGCCGAGCTGGGCGTCCTCGGCCGCATACACCAGGTCATGGCAGTTCATGATCCCGAGCGCGCCGCCGAGGCAATAACCGTGCACCTGCGCAATCATGATGCGCGGGAAGACCCGCACCGCCTCGGCGATCTGGATGGTCAGGTTGGGCCGGTCCCAGTCGAGCAGCGGGCCGTTGGAGACCTCGCGCAGAAAGTTGAGGTCGAGCCCGGATGAATACACGGTCCCGGCACCCTTGGTGATCACCACCTTGAGCTCCCGGTCGGCCCGGATGATGTCGAGCGACTCCAGGAAAGCGAGGCAGAGCGGCCGGTTCCAGCAATTGCGCTTGTCGGGCCGGTTCAGGATGATGCGGGCGACGCCGGCGCCCGCGAGCCGCTCCAGAATGAGCTCGGGCCATTCCTTCAGCTTCGCCCAGGAATCGGACACCGGTTGAGCCACCGCCTCGGACATTCGATACCTCCGCACCGTTCAGTTCGGCCCATTGGTATCGGCGGTGCATTGGGTCGACAAGAGCCGGGGCCCGGGCAACTTTCAGTCCTGCGCCTCCGCCAGCGGATGGAGGTCGCGCACCAGGCTCTTGAGCCGCTCCTCCAGCACATGGGTGTAGATCTGTGTGGTCGAGATATCGGCGTGGCCGAGCAGCGTCTGCACCACCCGCAGGTCGGCGCCGTTGTGCAGGAGATGGCTCGCAAAGGCGTGACGCAGCACATGTGGGCTCACCTGCTCGGCACGCAGCCCGGCGGCGGCGGCGAGCGCCTTGAGATCGCGCGCGAAATGCTGCCGGGTGAGATGCCCGCTTTCGCCGAAAGAGGGAAACAGCCACTTCGGTCGGGCCTGCGGCTTGGCCGCCGGCGGCTTCGCCCCCGCCGGCTGGCCGGCCGCCTGCGGGCTCGCCTTGGTGAGCAGGGCCAGATAGTCGCGCATGGCCTGCTTGGCCGCCTCGTTGAGCGGCACCATCCGCTCCTTGTCGCCCTTGCCGCGCACGATCAGCATGCGGGCCGCCCGCTCGGCCGCCGATGCCGGCAGCGTGACCAGCTCGGACACCCGCAGCCCGGTCGCGTACAAGAGCTCGATCAGGCAATTCAGGCGCACCGCCCGCAACCGCTCGGGCGCGGTGAGATCGGCCCCTTCGCCCGCCGCGCGGGCGGCCGCGAGCAGGCGGTCCACCTCGGCGATGCTCAGGACCTTGGGAACCGTGCGGCCGCGCCGGGGCCCTTCCAGGATGGCGGCCGGATCGTCGCCGCGGTGGCCCTCGGCAAAGAGGAACCGGTAGAGCTGCCGGATCGCTGACAGCCGGCGAGCGACCGAGGTCGCCGCAAAGCCGCGTTTTTCGAGCTGCCCCAGATAGCCGCGCACGTCGTCGGTCGCGGCGCCCCCGACCGGGCGCCCTTTGGCGGTGAGATAGGCTGAAAAATCGGCGAGATCGCGCCCATAGGCGGCCAGCGTGTTGGTGCCCGCGCCCCGCTCGGCCGCCAGCATGTCGAGGAACAGCGCGATCAGGTTCTGATCGGAATTTGGTTTCTGGCGGCCCATTTGCCCTCGGCCCAACGCTGGCCGGTCGGCGGGCCGGCCCACGCTCAGTGTTGTTTCGTGAACCGGTCCGGCGGGACCGAGACGGTGATCTCGCGCGGCTTGGGATCATACCAATTGGCCAGCGCAAACATCGCGCCGTAGCACGCGCCGGCCAGCACGCAGAGGACCAGCAGGAAGCGAAGGAGAGAGGGCATCGTTTCAACCGATTCGGCGCAACATTGCCTTGAAAGAATGGAAAAACTACGACCACGTTCCGCCCGCCGTGACAAGCGTCCGGTTGCCGCGCCGTCCCCCCGGATGGTTTCGAGCCTTCGTCCTGTGATACCAGTTGCGGCGAGCGAGCCACGACAGCTTCCATGGAGCATTGCGACCCAATGTCGGCCCAGGCCAGGCAGGACGTCACCGGCACGGCGATCTCCGAGACCGCGATCGTGGCGGCGCTCGGGCAGCGCTCGGTGGTGCTCGTCGGCATGATGGGGGCGGGCAAATCGTCGATCGGGCGGCGATTGGCCGGCCGGCTTGGGATTGCGCTGGTGGACGCGGACAATGAGATCGAGGTGGCGCACCGGATGACCATCCCGGACATCTTCTCGACCTACGGCGAAGCCTATTTCCGGGCTGGCGAGACCCGCGTGATCGCCCGCCTGCTCGAAGGCGGGCCGCAGGTCCTGGCGACCGGCGGCGGCGCCTTCATGAATGCCGATACCCGCGCCGCCATCGCGGCCCATGGGGTGTCGGTCTGGCTCAAAGCCGAATTCGACGTGCTGATGCGCAGAATCAAGCGCCGGCAGGATCGCCCGCTCTTGAAGACCGACGATCCGGGCGAGACGCTGCGCAACCTCATGGCCGAGCGCTATCCGGTCTATGCGCAGGCCGACATCACGATTCAGTCGCGCGAGGTGCCGCACGACAAGATCGTGGACGAGATCGTCGGCGCGCTGGCGGCCCGGCTGGCGCCGGCGGTCGCGGCGCCCGAGGCGGTCGGCGACCGGAGCGTGCCATGACGGCGCCGCTGCGAGCGCCCGAACCGATCGTGGTCGAGGTCGCGCTCGGTGCGCGCAGCTACGACATCGTGATCGGCCGCGCCACGCTCGCGTCGCTCGGCATGCGCATGGCGGCGCTGCGGCCGGGCGCCAATGCGGCGATCGTCACCGATGCCACGGTCGCCCGGCATCATCTGGCGGCGGCGCAGGCCGCCCTTACGCTCGCCGGCATCAAAGCCACGGTGGTGACCGTCCCGGCGGGCGAGAGCTCCAAGAGCTTCGGCGTGTTCGAGCAGGTCTGCGAGGCGCTGGTCGAGGCGCGCATCGAGCGCGGCGATCTCGTGGTCGCGCTCGGCGGCGGCGTGGTGGGCGATCTCGCCGGCTTTGCGGCCGCCACGGTGCGCCGCGGCCTCGATTACGTGCAAGTACCCACCACCTTGCTGGCGCAGGTCGATTCCTCGGTCGGCGGCAAGACCGCCATCGATTCGAAGCATGGCAAGAACCTGATCGGGGCCTTCCACCAGCCGATCCTGGTGGTGGCCGACACCGCCCTGCTCGACACGCTGCCGCCGCGCGAGTTCGCCGCCGGCTATGCGGAGGTCGCCAAATACGGGTTGCTCGGCGATGCGGATTTTTTCGCCCGGCTCGAGACCGGCTGGCCCGAGGTGTTCGCGGGCGGCCCGGCGCGCGAGGAGGCGATCGCCGTCAGCTGCCGCGCCAAGGCCGCGATCGTGGCGCGCGACGAGCGCGAGACCGGCGATCGGGCGCTGCTCAATCTCGGCCACACCTTTGGGCACGCCTTCGAGGCGGCGGCCGGGTTCTCGGGCCGCCTCCTGCACGGCGAGGCGATCTCGCTCGGCATGGTGCTGGCCTTTGAATTCTCGGCCCGGCGCGGCCTGCTGCCGGCCGCCGAGGCCGAAAGGGTAACGCGTCATCTTGCGGCGGCCGGCCTGCCGACCCATGTATCTGCGGTTGCCGGCTTCCTGCCGGACGCCAATCAATTGATGAATCTGATCGCCCAGGACAAAAAGGTGCAACGCGGCCGGCTGACCTTCATTCTAGTGCGCGGGATCGGCCAGGCCTTCGTGGCGCCCGACGTTGATGCTGCGGAGGTGCGCGCCTTCCTGCTCGAGAAGCTCGCCGGGCAATGAGCACCTACGACTGGCTCGCGATCGCGATCGTTCTCGTCTGCCTGGTGATCTCGGCGCTGTTCGCCGGCAGCGAGACGGCGCTGACCGCCTCATCGCGCGCCACCATGCTGCAGCTGGCCAAGCAGGGCGACCGACGCGCCGCCGTGGTCAATCGCCTGCTGGAGTCGCGCGAGCGGCTGATCAGCGCGCTCCTTATCGGCAACAACTCGGTCAACATCATCGCCTCCTCGCTCGCGACCGCGGTCCTGATCGCCTGGTTCGGGGATGAGGGCGTGGTGTATTCCAGCATCGTGATGACCATCGTGATCGTGGTCTTCGGCGAGGTGCTGCCGAAGACCGTGGCCTTCAACAAGCCGGATCATGTCGCGCTCGCGGTCGCCCGCCCGATCGCGCTGACGGTGCGCCTGCTCACGCCGGCGCTGGCAGCGATCGAGGCGCTGGTCAACTGGCTGCTGCGCCGCTTCGGCATGCAGGTCGGCGAGGGACCATCGATCATATCGCCGCACGAGGAATTGCGCGGCGCGGTCGATCTCCTGCACCGCGAGGGCGGGGTCGAGAAGCACGACCGCGACATGTTCAGCGGGCTCCTCGACCTGCGCGATCTCACGGTCTCGGACGTGATGATCCACCGCACCAAGATGATCACGATCAATGCCGACGATCCGCCCGAGGAGGTGGTGAAGGCGGCGCTCGAAGCGGCCGTCACCCGGGTACCGATTTGGCGCGGCAAGCCCGACAATATCGTCGGCATCATGCATGCCAAGGATCTGCTGCGCGCCATCCATGCGGTCGACGGCGATCTCAACAAGGTCGATATCGGGGCGGTGGTGCGGCCGCCCTGGTTCGTGCCCGACATCCGCCCGCTCTCCGAGCAGCTCAAGGCGTTTCGCCGGCGCAAGACCCAGCTGGCGCTGGTGGTCGACGAGTACGGCGAGGTCGAGGGCCTGGTGACGCTCGAGGACATTCTCGAGGAGATCGTCGGCGACATCACCGACGAGCATGATATCGCGGTGCCGGGGGTGCGCCGTCAGCCCGACGGCTCGGTCAATGTCGACGGCGGGGTGCCGATCCGCGACCTCAACCGCGCCATGGACTGGAACCTGCCGGACGACGAGGCCACCACGGTCGCCGGTCTGGTCATCCACGAGGCGCGGCTGATCCCCGAGCCGGGCCAGACCTTCACGTTCCACGGCTTCCGATTCCGCGTGCTGCGCCGGCACCGCAACCGCATCACGGTGCTGCGCATCACTCCCTTGGGGCGCAAGCCGGCGGCCGCCGTCGTGGCGCGCTAGACCATTTCGAGGATAATGCCCGCCCGCGCAGGCGCGTTAGGGCGTTTACGCCCGTCTTCGCCGGCTATGAGGGCGTTTACGCCCGTCTTCGCGGGCCATTAGGGGGTTTGACGCCGGTCTTCGTCGGCTATGGGGTGGAATCCGGTTTTCCGTCCGAAAATACGACAATGCAAAAACGCTAGGGCTCGGCTTCGCCCGGCGCCGCGGCCCGGATGGCGAGCGCGTGGACGCCGCCCTGCAGCTCGCCCGCCAGCGTGGCATTGACCATGCGATGGCGGTCGATCCGGCTCTTTCCGCGGAAGGCTTGCGACACGATATGAACGCTGTAATGCGTCTGTCCGCCCGGCCGCGCTCCCGCATGCCCGGCATGGCGATGGGATTCATCGATCACCTCGAGGCGTTCGGGCGCAAAGGCCTTGGTCAGCTTCTCGGCAATGATGTCTCGGGTGGTGACGTCTCGGGTCGTCATGCGGCAAGCTCGGCATTTTGTGAAACGCAGAAATCCGGCTTTCGGCCGAAAATGTTAAAATGTCCGTATCTCGAGGATGCTATATGAGCGATGCATGGGAGTCATGCCAGAACCACGACGGCATCGCGCCGAAATCATTTGATCCAATTTGTCAAGGCTTGCAGGCGGCTGCGCCGCATCCGCATAATGGTTCCAGCATGAAAACCGACTCGCCGCTGTTCGACAGCATCAGGGTGAAGCCCGACAAGGATCGCCGGTCGCGCGCCGATCTGCCGGCGTGCGAATGGCCGAGCTGCATCGCGGCGGCGACCCATCGCGCCCCCAAGGGGCGGCCGCGCGAGAACGAGCATTGGCGGTTCTGCCTCGGCCATGTGCGCCAATACAACCACTCGTACAATTTCTTCGCCGGCATGAGCGACGACGCGATCGCCAAGTACCAGAAGGATGCGATGACCGGTCATCGCCCGACCTGGAAAATGGGCATGAGCGGCGGGCGGCCGACCGGGCGCTCCCATTCGGCCCGGCTGCATCCGGATCTCGACGGCTCCGACGATCCTTTCGGCGTGTTTCGCGACATCGGCGCCGGCACCCGGCACGGCTCCGACGGCGATCACTTGCGGCGCCGCGAGACCCGGGTCATACGCAATGCCGAGCGCAAGGCGCTCGAGGTGCTGGGACTTGAGGCCGACGCCAACACGCACGATATCAAGTTGCGGTTCAAGGTGTTGGTGAAGCGGCATCATCCCGATGCCAATGGCGGCGATCGCTCCACCGAGGACCGCCTCCGGGCCATCATCGAGGCCTACAAGTACTTGAAATCAGTGGGCTTTCGCTGATCTCGCCAAGTGGGTTTCAAGCCCCCGCCCGGTTCTGCTAAATTCGCGGAGATTTCCGGACCGCATTACTCGAACCGATTCGGGTCTCTGCTGTTTCGAGGCCACGGAGGAACAATGAGCGTCGCTACCCAAGCTGCTGCACCAACCGCTTTGCCAAAGGTCGTCGGCCTGCCCGACATGAAGGTTTCGATCCGTCAGCTGTTCGGCTTCGACAGCGAGATGGAGGTGCCGGCCTATTCGGAGCCCGACGAGCACGTGCCGGAGATCGACCAGGACTATCGGTTCGACAAGCCGACCACGCTCGCCATCCTGGCGGGCTTCGCCCACAACCGGCGCGTCATGGTCACCGGCTATCACGGCACCGGCAAGTCCACCCATATCGAGCAGGTGGCGGCGCGCCTCAACTGGCCGTGCGTGCGCGTCAATCTCGACAGCCATATCAGCCGCATCGACCTGATCGGCAAGGACGCGATCGTGATCCGCGACGGCCTGCAGGTGACCGAGTTTCGCGACGGCATTTTGCCGTGGGCGCTGCAGCACAACGTCGCGCTGTGCTTCGACGAGTACGACGCCGGGCGGCCGGACGTGATGTTCGTGATCCAGCGCGTGCTCGAGGTCTCCGGCAAGCTCACCCTGCTCGACCAGAACAAGGTCATCAAGCCGCATCCTTCGTTCCGGCTGTTCGCCACCGCCAACACGGTCGGGCTGGGCGATACCTCGGGCCTCTATCACGGCACCCAGCAGATCAATCAGGGGCAGATGGACCGCTGGTCCATCGTCACCACGCTCAATTACCTGCCGCACGACAACGAGGTCGAGATCGTGCTCGCCAAGGCCAGGCATTACCGCAACGATCAGGGGCGCGAGATCGTCAACAAGATGGTGCGGGTCGCCGACCTCACCCGCAACGCCTTCGTGAACGGCGACCTGTCGACCGTGATGAGCCCACGCACCGTCATCACCTGGGCGGAGAATTCCGACATCT
>DASYFD010000119.1:0-5751 GCA_036498625.1 Xanthobacteraceae bacterium
TCGGCGCTCGCCGACGTGCGCGCCAAGGTCGACCAGTCCAAGCACGACCTGCCCAAGGACGTCGACGAGCCGCAGGTGCTGGAGGTCAACCTATCGCTCTATCCGGTGCTGGTGGTGGCGCTCTCGGGCGACGTGCCCGAACGCACGCTGCTGCATATCGCGCGCACCGCCAAGAACGCCATCGAGCAGGCGCCGGGCGTGCTTGCAGCCGAGCTGCGCGGCGCCCGCGACGAGGCGGTCGAGATCATCGCCGAGCCGATGCTGATGAAGAGCTACGGGGTATCCCTCGATCAGTTCATCACCGGCTTCAACTCCTACAACAGCCTGATCGCGGCCGGCGCATTGGAGGGCCCGACCGGCCGTTTCGCCGTCAAGGTGCCGAGCCTGATCGAGCACCCGCAGGACGCGCTGAAGGTCCCGGTGGTCGCCACCTCCGGCGCCTCGGTCACGCTCGGCGATCTCGCCGAGATCAGGCCGACCTTCAAGGACGCGACCTCGGTCACCCGCGTCAACGGCAAGCCCGCCATGACGATCGAGGTGTCGAAGCGCACCGGCGCCAACCTGATCGAGACCGTGGATGCCGTGAAGGCGACCGTGCTGGCGCTGCAGAAGACCTGGCCGGAAGCCGTCCATGTCACCTTCACGCAGGACAAGTCGAAAGTCATCCGGCAGATGCTCGCCGATCTGCAGAACTCGGTCGCCACCGGCGTCCTCCTGGTGGCGATCGTGATCCTGTTCGCGCTCGGCTTCCGCGCCTCGCTGTTCATCGGCATCGCCATTCCGGCCTCGTTTCTCGCCGGCGTGCTCGGGCTGCAGCTCGCGGGCTTGACCGTGAACATCGTGGTCCTGTTCTCGCTCATCCTCGCCGTCGGCATGCTGGTCGACGACGCCATCATCGTGTCCGAGTTCGCCGAGCGCCGGATGTCGGAAGGGATGGAGCCGAAGGAAGCCTATTCGCTCGCCGCCAAGCGCATGTCGGGGCCGGTGATCGCGGCCACCGCGACCCGCATCGCGGCGTTCTCCCCGCTCCTGTTCTGGCCCGGCATCGTGGGCGAGTTCATGAAGTACCTGCCCATCACGTTGATCGCGACGCTCTCGGCTTCGCTCGCGGTAGCCTTGTTCTTCACCCCCACGCTCGGCTCGCTGCTCGGCAAGGCGTCCGCCGTGCCGCATGACGACGGCGCCCGCCGCGATGGCGCCTATATGCGCACGGTGCGGCTCGCCATCCGCCATCCCGGCTCCACGCTGGGGCTCGCGGTCTTTTTGCTGATCGCGGTGATGACGACCTACGGCAAGCTCGGCCGCGGGGTCGAGTTCTTCCCCAATGTGGAGCCCGACTACGGCCTCGTCATCGTGCATGGCCGCGGCAATCTTTCGCTCGACGAGAAGAACCGCGCGATCGGCGAGATCGAACAGCGGGTGCTGACCTTCGACAGCCTCAAGACCGTCTATTCGCGCATCGGCGAGCAGCCGCGCGGCAATGGCGACATCACCGAGGACACGATCGGGGTCATCCAATTCGAGTTCGCGGATTGGCGCCTGCGGCCGCCGGCGCACGAGATCATGGATGCGATCCGGGCCAAGACCGCGGATATTCCGGGCGTGCTGGTCGAGGTGACGGCGCCGCGTGCGGGGCCTCCGACCGGCAAGCCGATCCAGATCCAGATCGGCGCGCTTGATCCGGAGGTGTTGCCGACGGTGGCCAAGAAGGTCGCCGCCATCCTGCTGCCGCGCCCCGATATCCGCGACCTCGACGATGGCCAGCCGCTGCCCGGCATCGACTGGAAGATCGAGGTGAACACGGCAGAAGCGGCCAAATTCGGCGCCGGCCCCAGCATCGTGGGCACCGCCGTGCAGCTGGTCACCAACGGGGTCAAGGTGACCGAGTTCCGGCCCTCCGACAGCGACAAGGCGGTCGATATCCTGGTGCGATTTCCCGCCGACCGGCGCAGCCTCGACGAGATCGACGAATTGCGCGTGCAGACCCCCATGGGCTACGTGCCGATCGGAAATTTTGTCGGCCGGGTGCCGGCGCCGCGCGTGGGCTACATCAACCGGGTGGCCGGCTATCGGGTGATGACGGTCTCCGCCAACGTGCCGGAAGGCATGCAGACCGCCAAAATTCAACAAGGCATCGCGGACGAGTTGCGCAAGGCCGATCTCGGGCCCGGCGTGGTGTGGCGGCTCAAGGGCGAGGACGAGGAGCGCGCCAAGGCCTCGGTGTTCCTGCTCAAGGCGTTCGGCACCGCGCTCTTTCTCATCTTCGCGATCCTGCTGGCGCAGTTCAACAAGTTCGTCTCCGTCGCCCTGGTGCTGACCGCGATCGTGCTCTCGACCATCGGGGTACTGCTCGGCCTCCTGATCATGGGCCAGCCGTTCGGGGTGGTGATGACCGGCATCGGGGTGATCGCCAATGCGGGCGTAATCGTGAACAACAATATCGTGCTGATCGACACCTATGACCGCTTGCGGCGCGAGGGCCGCGAGGCCCGCGACGCCATCCTGGAGACCTGCCGCGAGCGCGCGCGCCCGGTGGTGCTCACCGCCACCACCGCCGTGCTCGGCGTGTTGCCGATCGCCTTCGGGGTCAATGTGGAGTTCCTCTCCCGCGGCATCACCGTGGGGGCGCCCTCGACCCAATGGTGGATCAGCCTCTCGACCGCGATCGTGTTCGGCCTCGCCTTCGCGACCATATTGACGCTGGTGGTGACGCCGGCGGCGCTGATGGCGATCGAGCAGATGGCGGAGCGCCGCCGCCGCTGGGGCACGACCTGGCGCGCACGCTTTGCGAGGGCATGATGCGGAACCCTTGTCCCGGCCTTGAGCCGGGACCGTTCCAGAGTCCTGCGTTTGGAACGGTCCCGGATCAAGTCCGGGACACGTGTGGCGTGGCCTTCGCCTCCACCCATCACTCCGGCGTGATCCCAGCGTCCTTCACCACCCGTGCCCATTTCGCGATCTCGGCGGGAATGAATCGCTCCAGCTCATCGGGCGTGCTGGTCAGGGGATTGATCGCCAGGATGGCGAGCCGCTCGGCCACATCGGGGCGCTTGAGATAGGCCGTGAGCACGGCATTGAGCTTGTCGATGATCGGGCGCGGCGTGCCGGCGCGCGCCACCACCGAGAACCAGCCGCTTGCCGCATAGCCGGGCAGCCCCGCCTCCGCGATGGTCGGGATATCAGGCATTGCCGCGACCCGCGTGGCCGACGTGACCCCATACACCCTCACCTTCCCGGCCTGGATCATCGGGATCGCCACCGCGAGATCGACCATCATCATCTGGATCTGCCCCGCCACCACGTCGGTCAATGCCGGCTGGCTCCCGCGATAAGGAACGTGCTGCGCCTCACCGCCGATCATCTTGAGAAACATCTCCATGAACAGATGATGCGGGGTCGAGCGCCCGGAGCTGCCGTAGCTGAGCTGGCCGGGCTTGCTTTTGATCAAGGCGATCAGCTCGGGCAGCGTCGTGGCGCCGAGCGACGGATTGGCGACCAGCGCGAACTCGGCCGAACCGACCAGACCGATCGGGGCGAAATCCTTCACCGTGTCGTAGGGCAGCGACTTGTAGACGCTGGGGCCGATGGCGAGCGTGGTGACCGGAGCCAGCAGCAGCATGTAGCCGTCGGGCGGCGACTTCGCGACCCCCGCGGCCGCGATCAACGTGCCGGCGCCGGTGCGATTTTCCACGATGAAGGGCTGCTTGAGCTTGTCCTGCAGCTCCTGCGCCAGCATGCGGGTCAAGATGTCGGTGCCGCCGCCCGCCGGGAACGGACAGATGAACGTGACCGTCCGCTGCGGATAGTCGTCCGCGGCACGCGCGTCGGGCGCCGCCATGGTGGCGGCAAAGCCGAGCAAAAGGCCGAGCGCCGCGGTTCGTATCACAATCGTTTCCCCACCCGGAATCTGAGGGCGCAAGCTGACGATCCGGCGTATGATAGGAACACGATGTCGATCCACAATCCAGCCCAAGGAGGCCGCAATGAGCGATGAGGCGGATCACACGAGACGTTGGTTGATCAATGCCAGCGGCGCGGCGATTTTGTCGAGCGCAATTCCCGGAGCGGCTTCGTTCGCGCAGACCGCGGCGACGCCGGCGCCGGCCGCGGCCGCCGACCCGGCCCGCGAGTCTCCCGTCTCCCCCGCCACCAACGCGTTCGCGGACTATGTGGTAAAGGCGCTTGATCGGGAGTTGCCGCCCGAGGTCGTGGCCAGGACCAAGCTGCACGTGCTCGACACCCTGGCCGCGATGGTGTCCGGCTCGCGTCTCAAGGCCGGAGATTTCGCGGCCCGCTACGTGGACAGCCTCGGCGGCAAGCCCCAGGCGATGGTGATCGGAACCGGCATCCTGACGTCCACCGTCAATGCGGCGCTCGCCAACGCCATGGCGGCCCATGCCGACGAGACCGACGATACCAATCCGGTCGGGCCGGTTCATCTCGGCTGTGGCGCCCTGCCGGCCGCCCTCGCCACGGGCGAGCTCGCGGGTCGGAGCGGCCGGGACCTCCTGCGCGCCGTGACCCTCGCCTACGACGTCGGCACGCGCATGGTCACCGCGCTCGGTGTTGCCCAAGGATCCGGTTTCCGCAGCCCGTCGGTGCTGATGACGACCTTCGTCGCCGCCGCCGCCGCCGCCGCGATGCTGCGTCTCGACCAGCGGCAGGTGCGCCACACGTTCTCCTATGCGGCGCAACAGGCGTCCGGCATCGGCTTCTGGACGCGCGACCACGAGCATGTGGAGAAGGCGTTCGATTTCGGCGGCATGGGGGCGCGCAACGGCGTCATGGCGGCGACCATGGTGGCGTTTGGATTTACCGGAGTCGACGATCCGTTCACCGGGGAAGACAGCATCTACTCGGCGCTTGCCGACAAGCCGGCGCCCGAGAAGCTCTTGGCCGAGCTCGGCTCGAGCTATGCGGTATTCGGCACGACGATCAAGAAATGGAGCGTCGGAGCGCCACTGCAGTCGGTGCTCGATTCCTTCGCGGCGCTGCTCGACGATCCCGGCGTGCGCGCCGACAACATCAAGCACATCAGAGTCGATATGCCGACCGCCAGCATGCGCATCGTCGACAACAGCACGAGCCCGGATCTCTGCCTGCAGCACCTCGCCGCGCTGATGATCGTCGACCGCGGCGCCAGCTTCCTAAGCGTGCACGACGCCGCCCGCATGAGCGACCCGAAGGTGCTGGCGGTCCGCAAGCTGGTCGAGCTGGTGCCGAGCCAGGAGCTGCAAGTGGCGGTGCCGGCGCGCCAGGCGATCGTGCGCATCGATACCTCTGACGGGCGCGCGCTCAGCCATCACACCACGGTGGTGCGCGGCACCGCCGGCAATCCCATGGACGCCAAGGAGGTCGAGGCCAAGGCGCTCGACTTGACAGCGCCGGTGCTGGGCGCCGACCGCGCCCATGAGCTCATCGCCACAATCAACAATCTGGAGCGCGTCGATGCGGTGTCGAGCCTGCGCCGGTTGTTGCAGACGTAGTGTTGTGCTTCTGATACTCTCCAATCTCGGTGTAATGCCCCGCGAACGGCATTAGGGCGGTAACGCCCGTCTTCGCGGGCTATGGCACCCAGTAACCCCGGTATATCGATTTATCACCGTGGCCCAATTGAACACCGTGGTTACTGGGTCGTCCGCCTTCGCGGACGATGACGCCGAATATCGATCATGCGTTGGAATCACATCACTATCCGCCGGTGACGTTCATGTGGCGGGCGAGGGCAGGGCGCTGATGGCGCCGGTCGAT
>DASYFD010000120.1:0-34417 GCA_036498625.1 Xanthobacteraceae bacterium
ACCGTCTATCCCGGCGCGACCGCCGGCGAGGTCGAGCAGGACGTCACCGACCGGATCGAGACCAAGCTGCAGGAGCTCAAGCAGGTCGATTACCTCGAATCGTTTTCACGGGACGGGCTTTCCGTCGTCAAGGTCTTCATCAACCGTCGTACACGGCCAAGGACATACCGCAGATCTGGGACGAGTTGCGCCGAAAAGTCGGGGACATCGCGCCGCAACTGCCCAAGGGCGCCGGACCTTCGGCGGTGGGTGACGATTTCGGCGATGTCTACGGCCTTTTGCTCGCGGTCACCGGCGATGGCTACAGCTACGCGCAGCTCAAGAGCTACGTCAACGAGCTCAAGAAGGATCTGAGTCTCGTCCCGGGCGTCGCTCGGGTTGCGCTCTGGGGCGTGCAGGATCGCCGCATCTATCTCGATGCCGCCCCGGCCCAGCTCGCACAGCTGGGCATTTCGGAAGCCAGCCTGCAGCGGACGGTGGCGCAGCAGAATGCGGTGGCCGAGGCTGGTTCCGTCACGCTCGGCCGTCAGCGCGTGGCGGTGACGCCCTCCGGCCGGTTTCCATCGCCTGAATCGATCGCGGACCTGCTGGTCCAGCCGTCTGCGCTCGAAAGCTTTCAAAGCACCGGCAGCGCCAGACGCACCGGAGAATTGATTCGCATTCGTGACATCGCCGAGGTGCATGTGGGCTATCGCGATCCGCCGCTCACCATGATGCGTTTCAATGGCGAGCCGGCGATCGCCATCGCGATCACCAATCAGCCGGGTGTCAACGTGGTCGACATGGGCAAGGCCGTCGACGCTCGCCTTCGGGAGCTCATCGCCGATCTACCGGTCGGCATCGAGGTTCATCGGGTTCATTGGCAGTCGGCGCTGGTCGAGGCCTCGGTGCGCGACTTCTTCGTGAGCCTGACCGAAGCCGTCGCGATCGTGCTGGCCGTGCTCTGGCTCGCGATGGGCTGGCGCATGGGGATCGTCATCGGCTCCAGTATCATCCTGACGATCCTCGGCACCTTCGTGGTCATGGCGATCTTGAAGATCGACCTGCAGCGCATGTCGCTGGGCGCCCTGGTGATCGCATTGGGCATGATGGTAGACAACTCGATCGTCGTCGCCGAAGGAGCACAGGTGCGCATGCAGCGGGGCATGGATCGCGCGCGGGCGGCGATCGAGGCGGCGGCGCAGCCGGCCTGGGCCCTGCTCGGGGCAACCGTGGTCGCGGTCCTGGCCTTCTATCCGATCTTCGCGTCGACCGAGAACGCCGGAGAATACTGTTCCTCGCTGTTTTCCGTCGTGGCGATATCGCTGCTCCTGAGCTGGGTGCTGTCGGTCACCATCACGCCGCTTCAATGCGTGCAAATGCTGCACGCCGGCGCAGCCGATCAGGCGAGGGACGCTTATGGCAGCGGCCTGTTCCACGGCTTCCGCGCCCTGCTCGAGGGTGCCATCCATCGCCGCATTCTCACGTTGGCGACCGCGGCGGGCTTGCTGATTGCCGCGGCCGGCGGCTTTTCGCTGGTGACCAAGCTCTTCTTCCCCGATTCCTCGATGCCGAAATTCCTGGTCGATTACCGGATGCCGGAGGGCACCAGCATCGAAGCCGTTGCCAAGGACCTTGCAGGGATCGAGCGCAAGCTGATGGCGGATCCGCGCGTCACCGGCGTTGCGAGCTTCATCGGCGCCGGACCTCCGCGCTTCTATCTTCCGGTCGATCCGGAGCCGATTTCGCCGAACTACGCCCAGCTCGTAGTGAACGTGCAGGATTATCGCGACGTAAGGCCCATGATGTCCTCGCTCGCTCCCTGGCTGCGGGATCAATATCCGGAAGGGTCGGCGCTTCTGCGACCGTTTGCGCTGGGGCCGGGCAATACCTGGAAGTTCGAGGTCCGCATCTCGGGACCGGCGCTTGCGTCCGGCGATACGCTGCGCTTGCTTGCCGCAAAGGGTGCGGAGATCCTCCGGGAGAGTCCTCGGACCGGGGCGGTGCAGACGAACTGGCAGCAGCGGGTGGTGCGGTTCGCCCCCGAGTTCAACGACGCCAGGGCGCGATGGGCCGGCATCACCCGCGAAGACTTGGTGCGCGGCATCGGGCAGTCGCTCGATGGACGCGTGATCGGCGTCTTCAATCAGGAGGACGAGGCACTGCCCATCGTGCTGCGCACAACTCGTGAGAGCGGCCCGGAAGGTAGCATTACGGCCCTGCGGAGCGTTCAGGTCCGGCCGGACAACGGTGCGCAGACCATCCCGATCGATCAGGTCGTGGATGGCTTCTCCACCGAATGGGAGGACCCGGTCATCTGGCGCCGTGATCGCAAGCGCACCATCACGCTGCAGGCCAATCCGGTCGCGGGCGTCACGCTGCCGACCTATCTGCAGGATGTGATGCCGAAATTCGAAACGTTCTCGAAAGAGCTGCCCAACGGCTACAAGATGGAATGGGGCGGCGAGCAGGAGAGCTCGACCAAATCGCAAAGGTCGCTCATCCCGGGCGTCGTTCCGGCGGTGGCGGTCATGCTGCTGATCATCGTCGGCCTGTTCAACGCCGTCCTGCCGGCGCTGGTCATCGCCTTGACGGTTCCGTTCGCGATCGTCGGCATGACCGCGGGGCTGTTGGCGACCGGCACGCCATTTGGTTTCGTTGCATTGCTTGGCGCCATGAGCCTGTCGGGGATGATGATCAAGAACGCGATCGTGCTGCTTGACGAGGTGAACGTCAACTTGACGGCCGGCAAGTCGCCGTACGATGCGGTCATATACGCGGCGCTCTCCCGCCTGCGGCCGGTCTTTCTTGCGGCCGCCACCACGGTGCTCGGCGTTATTCCGCTGCTGCCCGATGTGTTCTGGGCCGGTCTTGCCGTGACGATCATGGCCGGCCTCACCATCGGAACCGCCTTTACGATGATCGCGGTGCCGGTTCTTTATGCCACCTTCTATCGCATAAAAAAGGCCTGACCGGCGCCCTCGGGTGCGACGGTAACGGCCTCGGAACGGGGCTTCGCACGCCGCGCTCCCCGATGGTGGCCGATGCGCTCACGACGCGGGTCGGAGCTGCGCAGGAGCTTGCCGACATTGCCGGGAGCCGGTAGCCTCCCAGGCTTCTACCCGATCTGGCTCTGCATCTAAAACAAACCGGACTTGTCCCATGATCAAATCACTGGCCACGCTTGGGGTTCTTGCCCTTGCCGCCACATCGAATGCTGCGTTGGCGCAGCAAGGCGGACAGCCGCCGCCCGCCAGGGGTCTGCAGATGGCGCTTGCGCTTGAAGCCGCGCAGACGGCGGTCAGCACCTGCACCGCAAAGGGCGACAAGGTCGTCGCCGCCATCGTGGATTCCGCAGGCGTGCTGCGGGTGCTCGTTTCGGCCGACGGCGCGGGCGCGAATTCGGTCGAGACCAGCGCCAAAAAGGCCTTTACGGCGAATGCATTCAAGACCACGACCTCCGACTTGGTAGAAAAGATGAAGACCGATAAGGCGCTGGAAGCGAAATTGGACGCGGATTCCAGCCTCCGCGCCCGACCTGGCGGCCTGCCGATCATGGTGGGCAACGAGGTCATCGGCGCAATTGGCGTCGGCGGCACGCCCACCCGCAACGGCATTGCCGGGGGCCTGGGGGACGAAGCGTGCGCGAAGGCTGGACTTGATAAGATCAAGGACCGGCTCAAGTAGGTCAATCGATACCAGAGTGCGGCTCAAACGCCGTCGCGCTCGTTAGAACTGTCCCGTGCCCCAGCGCTGATGCAGGAATTGCTCCCCGGGGCGAGAATGATTCGAAGCTTGGAAACGCTGAACTACTCTTTGAGGCAGGCGATAATCCGCTTGCAGTCCGGCGACGCGTTGAAACATGCTTCGCGCGCCTCACCTTGTTGAGGCGCACACGCTCGATTGCAGCTCGCTGCGCCCGCTCTGCCGATGTTCTCGAATATCAACGTCGTCGCGCCGTTGTCCCCCGCCGATCCGAAAAAACCTTGTGCAATATTAAGGTGCCGTGATCTGGCGCGCTCCAGGTAGGAGGCGGGGTCCGATGGCTGCGCGTAGGCGCCGAGAGCACCCGCGCACCAAGCCGCACTGGTCGCGCCGGCATAGTCTTGCGCCAGCGCGGAGGCCGTGTTTAACGCCACCATGACGGCCGCGGCCGCGCAGCCAATGCCCTTCATGACATGTCCCTCGGCCCCCGGCCTGGCATTTGAAAGGCCCCGGCAAGGGGCTTGAACCTCGCCGGGGCCCCGACGATCCGTCGCCCTCCAATGGGGGGATTTAGCTCGGGATCGCCAGATTGGACAGGCCCAAGTTGATGAATCGTTCCATCCGCGCTGGACCGGCGGCGTTCGGCCGCGGCATGCACGGCGGGGGGCTTAAGAACCGCAATGGTTCGCGGCTCGAATGGGAACCAAGCCTGCCCGCCGGCGCTATCGTTGCGGCAGCCCGCGATGACCCGGGCCGCTGAGCCTCGGCGCCACCCCCCTCCTTCCATCTGGGCGCCGGGGCTCCCCCGTGACGGCGGTTGTGCAACCTTGGCGCGCCGACCTGTCGCCACCCTTGCCCGTCCTCGATCGCCGGCCCGAAGGCGAGGGCCACCTAACGTCTGAATCAGAACAGGAGCGCACGATGCCCAAGGTTCGCGAGGAGGACCGCGTTACGGAAGACGACATTGCGAAGAAGGAGCTGGGTGAGCAGGGGTTGCCGGGCAAGCCGCCCAAGCCGCCCATTGCTGACGAAGATGCGCTGGACATCCCCAAAGCGAACGATCCGGGACATACGGCGTAACCTGGCTGAGCTGAAAGGGGGCGCCAACCGAGGCGGCCGCACCTGCCACAAGGTCGCTTGCTGGCCTGTACCGTCAGAGGCCGGGATCGGGTGTCGAGAGCGAAGAAATCTCCGGCGGCTTGCGCCTCGAGAAAAGGAGTTAATTGAGGAAGGCTTTCTGCCTCGCTGGCCGCGCGCCCAATTCCATCGAGTTCTGCTCATCAAGCGACTCGATTCTATCGAACCTCCACACGGTCTATTTCAAAAATCGGCAGCCGAAGCGTTTCTCAGCTCGCGCAGGTGTTGCGCAAGATATGCGAAGTGCGCCATCGTGCCGGATACCCCTATGCGCGGGATTTCGTGGGGGCGCATGCGGTCAGCCGCAAAAACGGGCCGCTCCCGGGTCGTAACCGCGCTACGGAAACCGAGATCACGGGCGAGCTCGAACTCGCGACCGCCACAAGCCTGCGAGCCTCCATACGGATAGGCGAAATGCGGGATCGGCCGGTCCAGCAGGGACTCCAGATACGCGCGTCCGCCCGCCATCTCCCGCCGCGCCCCGGCGTCGTCCAAGGTCCCGAGTGCCGCGTGCGACACGGTGTGGCTGCCGACGGTCACCAAGGGATTGCACGCCAGTTCCCGCAGCTCGGGTTCCGCCAGGAAATAATCGCCATTGAGAGCCTCCAAGGAAATGTCATAGGCCCGGAATGTCTCCTGGAGCTGGACTGCCCGCCGGTAGTCCTCGTGAACCCAAGCCGAGAGTGCGGCGCGGCATTTGACCTTCTCGGCGTGGTCGCCACACGCGTAGCGCATCTCGGTCCCGGATATGGCGACCTGATCGTAGCGGCGGAGCAAGGCGCGCACGCCCAGCCACCAGGCGTCGAGCCCGCGGGTCGGGGCGCCGGCCGGAACGTAGACCGTGAACGGTGCCTGCTGATCTTCGAGCACCGCCAGCGCTTGTGTCCGCACATCGCGGTAGCCGTCATCGAAGGTCAGCACGGCGAAGCGGCGCGTCGGATCTCCGTCCCGCAGGCGCGCCGACGCCTCGTCCGGCCCCACGATGTCCCATTGCTCGCGCCGCAACTCGCCAATGATCGCCTGCAGAAACGATGCGGTGCAGCCGCACTTGAGCTCGCGCAAATAGGTCTCGTCGTCCGCATGGATCTCGTGGAACATCAGAACCACGCCCCGGCAGGTCCGCCCGGCGGATTCGCGCCACCTTGATCTGATCCGGTCGCAACCCTCCCGGAGCTTCGTCATCAACATGTCAAAGCTCGTTTGCTGCAGACGGAGTTCGCTGCGACGGGCCGACCGGCAAAATACGGCACCCATGCCGCCTCGTCCATCGCCGCAAGCCGGCGGCGGCGGTCGTGGCGAGCAGGCCAGCGGGGGAGCGAGCAAAGGATGGCGCCAGGGCGTGCGCAGAGCGCGTCAGAAATCCCGGGGCCTCGCGGTTGCGTCGACCCCCGAGGCATCGACAATTGCGTTCCTGGCCTTGACTTGTTGGCGTTCCCCAGCCGAATTGAGGCCATGCGGTTTCAGCAAATACTCATCACGCGCTACAATGTGGCGCTGTCGGCTGCCGCAGCGGCCGCGATCGATCCGTTCTCGTCGGATTGGATGGCGCACCGCGATCTGCTGTTCCGCCGCTATTGCGTGGCTTCCGTGTGCAATCAGACGCACCGGGAGTTCGACTGGTTCGTCTTGTTTCATCCCGACACGCCGCGTGGATATCTCGATTTTATCGATGGAGTTGCAGTCCCGATCCCTGCCCGAACCACCGGAGAGGGGATCGGCATCATCCAGCGCGAGCACATTCGATCGGACACGGTCGTCGCCTCACGTATGGACAACGACGATGCCATTGCGGCGCACTTCATGCGGCAGGTGAAGGTTACAGTCGACGGTGCCCTGCGGGATGGCTTTGGTGGCGGGCGCCCCTTTCTGGTCTCTTTCCGCAACGGCATCGTTGCGCATTCCCCGAGCGGAAGGTGGCGCTCACATTCGCACCCTTCAGCTCCGTTTCTCACCCTGGTGGAGCCCCTGACGGCGGCAGAGAGCTGGATCTCCCCTCTGGGGATCGACCACAACGATGCCCTGGATATGTTTCCGGTGATCTCGGTGGACAACAAGGAACCCGCGTGGGCGATGGTCGTTCACGAACGAAATCTCAACAATCGCTCTTTGTGGGGGCCCTCGACCATTGCGCACGGAAAGCTGCCAACATTTCCTCGATTGTTTCCGCGTCATCCCGACGGAGCCGTATTGGCGGCGTCTGCCGTACGGGCCATGGCACAGCAGGGGCGTCGGGTCGCGCGTTGGGCTTTCCGGCGAGCGCGATCTCTGGCGCTCGGATTACGCCGAGCGCCGCCTGGCCTAGCGACCACTGGCGCCGCAGAACCGCGGCCTCTCGATCAGCATGCGCTGCCGGACCGTGCGACGCCGGCTTCGCTTGCGAAGCTGCGGGGGCAGCCTCTGGAGGCAGATGCAGGCAATCCTGCGTCCGCCCCCTGGCCGTCCGTCGACGTCGTGATCCCGGTTCGTAATGGCGCGCGTTTCATCCAGGCCTGCCTCGACAGCGTGCGGGCGCAGACGCTGCCGCCGCGCTCGGTGGTCGTCGTGGACGACGGATCGACCGACGACACCCCGGACATTCTCGAGCGCAACGCGGCGCATTGGCCGAAGCTGCACATGCTACGCACCAACCCGCGCGGCGCCTCGCATGCGCGCAATACCGGCATTGCGACATCGGCCGCGCCCTTCGTCGCATTTCTGGACAGCGACGACGTCTGGCATCCGGAAAAGCTGGAGCGGCAAATGTCGTTGTTTCATCAGCCCCAAGTCGGGTTCGTCCATTGCGGCATGGTTCAGATCGACCAGCATGGCGACCCGCTCCCAGGCGCACGCATTTACGCGCCCTCCAAACAGGGCGACGTGTTGCGCCCGATGCTGGAGGACTTTTACCATATCATCGGCTCGGCCTCGGCGGTCGTCGCGCGTCGCGCGCTCATCGTGAAGGCGGGCGGGTTCGACGAGACCTTGATGTGTGGCGAAGACCTGGACCTGTGGCTCAAGTTGGCGCAGCTCTCGCACGTGGAATATGTGACCGATGCGCTGGTCTCCCTGCGCGTGCATTCCGGAAGCACCTGCAGAAACGCGATACGACGCAATCCCGAGCTGGTTCTCTTTCAACGACTCAAGATCTGGAACAAATGGATCCACCACGTCGCGGACAGGAGGCGCGTCATCGAGACATTTCGCCACGAGGCGGCAACGGTCGGAAGGACAAACGCGTTCAGGCATCGTCCGGATTTCGGTCTCTACGGCAGATTGAAGCGCAGCAATCTGGAATTGGCGAAGCGTTTGTTCTCCAGCCGGCGCGATTACCTGCACGCGATGTCCCCGCTGCCCCCGGCTTACGAGCGTGCGAAGCTCCTTGTCGCGCGGCACCTGATCCTGAGAAGCCGACTTCTGCTTGGTTTTTGCCGGGCGCTGGGCAAGTTCCAAGACTAGCCCGATGGCAGGCTGCGCCGCCCCCTCGATCGGTCGATCCAAATCGTTTGCCGGACGAGCTGTCCTTTCATCGTCCTCGGTCCCCGTTTTCGCCAGAGCCTCGCGATCATCTCGTGCTATCCACGGGCTGCGATCTCGAACGCGTCGAGGTGCCTAGTGATCTTCCTGCGGCCGAATGACGTCAGTGCGGTCGTGCTCACGGTCGGCGAGCCGAGCACGGCCGAGGCCATCGAAAGCCTGCATCGCCAGACCGTGCCGCTGCGGGACATCATCGTGGTGCGGGACGTGACGCCCTTTCACAAGGCGCTCAACGCCGGCGCCGCGCGGGTGAAGACACGGTTCTTCGTGCAGGTCGATGCCGATATGATTCTCGACCCGCGCTGCGTCGCCGCCCTGCGAAGTGGCATGCACCGCCGGGCCGGCATCGTGGTGGGCCGGCTGCGGGATGCGCTGACGCAAGACGTGGTCGGCATCAAGCTGTTCCGCACCGTCTGTTTCGAGAGCACGGTATTCCGCGATTCCATCTCGCCGGACACCGACTTCGTCGGCGAGATCGATCGCCTCGGCTGGAAGACGGTATTCATCGGCGGCCCCGCCGCCTCCGATCCCGACCGATGGGCGACTTTCGGCGAGCACCGGCCGATCTATACGCCGCGCTATACGTTTCAAAAGCATGTGCTCGAAGGGATGCGCTATCGCTACCGGCACACGGTGCCCGGATTGCGGTGGCGCCTCGCCCGCCTCGAACGGAGCCCGCATCCGTGCGCTTTGATCGCTCAAATCGGGCTCGCGCATGGCCTGCTGGCGGACGGCTATGGCGATCTATTGGATCCTCGCCATTCGGACGAGGACTTTGCCCGTCTCGACTCATTCCTGCAGCATTCCGCTCCCGCCAGGGCGCGCGCTGCATCGCTCCCGCCGGCCGGGTTGGCGCTCGAGGAGCAGTTCCGGATGCTGTACCGGCTGGGCGTTGAGCTGCGTGCCGCCGGTGACCGGCCGGCGTTAGTGCGCCTGATGCAGCAGCTCAATGACGACGGTCAAGGCGGCACGGAATGGATCGGTAAGGTCGCGCTCTGTCGCGGCCTGCTGGCGCGAAGCGCCGATGCGGCGACCATCGAGGCCGACTATCGCTGCCTGCTGGGGTTCGTGGAGACGATGTCCCCGCCGCCGGCGTTGTCGATCGAGCAACAGTCCGACCATATGAATCTCGACGCCATCAAGGCCTATGCGGCCTCGCAGGGGCTCGATCGTTTCGTGGTGGCGGGCGGCGTGGCCGCCGCCGAATACGCGGCTTGCCCATCGGAGGCGGGAGCAAGCTACCGGGAGAGCGCTCGCAGCGTAATGGTCGCGAGCGACCACAACGATCGCTCACGCATCAAAGCCCCAATCCAGGTATTCGGGCACGTGCTCTGCACCAAGCCGGAGAACGTGCATGGGATTTTTTGGTGCCTCGACTTGCTGAAATCCGGCTACGCCTTCGTCCACGTTTCCACCCCCAAGGGCCCGGAAAAGAAGTCGCTGGCCGGACAATTTGCCAGGAACGTTCTCGGCCGCTGCGGGGTGACAATCGGCACCCTGAGAAGCCCGCGGCGGGTCCTGCGAGACCTGGGCCGGCATCATGCGCCGCGCTATCGGCCGGTGCCGGGCCGCATACTGATGATCACGGCCTCCTTCGTTCGCGGCGGCAGCGAACGGCAAATGGTGGTGACCATCGCGGGCTTGCTGCAGCGCGGCTACGACGTGAAACTGATCGCGGTAGGGCCGGCCGAGCCGGGAACTTCCACCATGGTGGAGGAGATCGAAAGATTAGGTGTGAGGCCGCAACTGCTTTCCGACTTTGCAGCAAGCCAGGGGGGCGGATGGCTACGCCCGGCACCCGATGCGGACTTGGGGGCCGATCTGCACCGGCTTCCGCGATGGATCGCCGACCGGGTCCGTCCGCTGGCGATGGCAATCCTGCAATATCGCCCGGAGGTGGTTCACACCTGGCTCGACGGGCCGGCAGCCGGCGGCGGGCTTGCCGCTTGTGCGCTGGGCGTGCCTCGGGTGGTCGTCGCCCAGGGAAGCATGAGCATCATGCATCGCCGCATCAAGGTGGCCGAACATTTGCTGAGCGCCTATCGACAGGTTGCCCGCAATCCGAACGTGATCATGGTCAACAACAGTGCGGCCGGAGCAGCCGATTACGAGCGATGGCTCGGCCTGCCGGCGGGAGGCGTACGGGTGCTCTACAACGGCTTCCTCCCGGAGACGGTGCGGATGCCGGCGCCGCCCGAGGTGGCCGCCTTTCGGGCCGGGTTCGGATTTTCGCCCGCGACGCCGGTCGTCGGTACGTTGATGCGTCTGGCGGAGGAAAAGGACCCTTTCCTTTGGCTGGCCACCGCGGCTGAGATCGCGGGTGTTCGGCCGAATGTGCGCTTTCTCATCATCGGGGACGGCCCGATGCAAGCAGCCATCCGCGAACGCGCGCTGTCGCTCGGCTTGGACGAACGGCTGACCCTGGCGGATGCCATGACCGACGTAGGCCTCGGTTACGCCGCGCTCGACGTCCTGCTGCTCACCTCGTTCGTCGAAGGCGTCCCGAATGCCTTGGTGGAGGCCCAGGCGGCCGGTCGTCCGGTCGTTGCGACGGACGTCGGCGGAACCCGCGAGGCGGTGGCGGACGGTCGAACCGGGCAGGTCGTCGTGGCCAGATCGCCAAAGCGCCTGGCCGAGGCGGTGCTCGGCATCCTCGATGACGCCGCCTGGAGCGAGCGCGTGCGCAGCGAAGGGCCGGCATTCGTCGCCGGCCGCTTCGGATATGACCGCATGATCAACGAGACGCTCGACGCCTACGGGCTGCCGCCGGCCGCCGCGCCACGATCCCGATCGTCAGAAGGCTAAGAGGGCCCGCGGGCCGCGTCAGAAAGGCTGCTCACCGACGGCGCCTCCGTTCGGCGCACGCATTCGTCGCGGAATCCTTGCGCCAATCGACGGGCGCACAGGCTCGTCAATCGATGCCTGGCCACGGGCGAAACCATTGCCAACCAATCAATCCAGGAAGGCGTCGGCGGAGCCAGGATATCGCCGCGCTTCCACATCTGATGGGCGCGTCCGCGTCCGACTCGGTAGGCCCGTTTCGCCCATGCGGTCGCGGTGAGCTGCCCCGGCCGCACGATATGGTGCACGAGGGGTCCGCTGGCAAACCAGCACTTCACCCGGGCGCTCGCCAGCCTTCGGCAGAATTCGGTTTCGTCCCCCATGGGGTAGTCGGGATCCAGCGCGTTTGGCCCCAATTCCTCATCGAAGCGAAAGCCCCGCTGCAAAACCGAGGTTCTGACCGCCATGTTGGGGCCATACAAGTCGCCGGCATCGACCGGACCTTCCGGCAAGTTTCGCTCGCTGAACATCATCTCGAATTGCAGCCGTCGGACCAGCATCCACCGCGGCGGCTGCACATCGAACAGTGGCGCGATGGCGCCGCCGAACAGATCGTAGTGGCGAGGAAAGTCCAGATATTTGACCCACTCCTGCAGAAAGGAAGGGCTCGGGATGGCGTCGTCGTCGGTCAGGATCAGGAGGCGCCCTTCGACGGCTGCCAATCCGGTGTTGAGGGCGCGATTCTTGCCCGCTGCCGGCTGCTGGAGTGTTTGCAGCGGCAAGTCCTGCGCGAACGATCGGATGATCGCCGGCGTAGCATCCGTGCTGCCATTGTCGACGACGACGATCTTCCAATCAACAGCCGGAGCTGAAAGCCGGCGGTAGCCGCCGAGCGTTCGCGGCAGCACCTGCTCCCCGTTCCGGGTCGCCAGAAGGACCGTCAGCTCGACATTCGGCATGAAGCTTCTCAGCCGGCGGCCGGCATTTTTGCGGTTTGTGGTTCACCCTGAGGGGACGGCCGCACGATGGCGCACGGAGCGCCGATGGGCGAGCCCGTCGTAAACCTGCTCGAGCGCAGCCACGCTGCGCTCGATCGGAAATTGCAGCCGCACGCGCTCGCGTGCGGCCCGGCCCATGCTCCTGCATCGCTCCGGATCGGCCACGAGCGCGCCGAGCGCTTCGGCCAGGCCCGCGTGGCTGCGCGCGGGCACCAGCAGGCCGGTCACGCCATGGACCACTTGCTCGGGGACGCCGCCGACCGCGGTGGCGACGACCGGAAGCCCTGCCGACATCGCTTCAAGAATATTGTTGGGAAATCCCTCGGTGTGCGAGGCGCTGACATGGAGGTCGGCCGCGGACAGAATGGCCGGGATGTCCTGGCGCTGCCCCAGGAACCGGACGTGCCGCGACAACTGCAGGCGGCTCGACAGCCGATCGAGCTCGGCGAGGTGGCCCTCGGCATCGAGACCGACCACCAGCAGAACCCAATCCGGCGGGAGGCGGTCGCGCAGGAGATGGAGGGCCTCGAGAAGATCGGCGTGCCCCTTGTAGGGAAACAAATTGCCGACCGCGGTGAGCACCAGAGCGGACTGGGGGATGTCGAGTTTTTCACGCGCCTGGTGACGCTCGATCATCCGGGTCGCAAATGCGGTCGCGTCGATCCCGTTGTGGACGAGCAGCAGCTTGCGGTCCGCAAGGCCCTCCTGGCGCAGATCCTGCAGGACCGCCTGGGAATTACCGATCACAAGATCGACCATCTTGTGAAGCATGCGACGCTCGATCCGGCCCAAAGCCGGCACCTCCTGCTGATACCAATTCAGCGATACCCGGCTCATCACCAGCGGGCGCCGCCGCAGCAGTGGGTTCGCCAAGACACCCAACAGGTAGGAACTCGGCAGGATCGCATGCACGATGTCGAAGCCGTCATGGCGAATTTTCCACCCGATCGGACCCGCATGACTGAGACAGCTCCAGCCTGTCCGCAGGACGCGGACTAGCCCGGACGGAAGGATGCGGAGCAGAGCCTGCCACGCGCGCGCGGCCGATCCCGACGCCTTATCAAGCGGCCGAGACGGGTGCGCGTGGTCCGCGACGGGGCCAACCACCTCGATGCCGGCGTCGATCAACTGTGAGGCCAGAATGCCGCGGCTGATGAACGCGCAGACCACGACCTCGAAGCGGGCGCGATCCAACCGCGGCAGAGTTCGAACCAGGTCCATCTCGGCGCCACCGATGCCGAGCGTAGGGATCAGCACCAGAACTTTGATCCGCCAGCCTCCCACTGCAGGCGCAGCGGAAGCTCCGCCGTGCACGAGCGCGTGCGCTCCATTCCGGGTGCTCTCGCCGACGGCAACTCGCAAAGACACCCTGTCCCGCCCCTGTCGCGCTCGCGATGGTTGAAAGGCCGCGACATGCCGGCCGCATCAACTCCGATGGACGTCAAATAAGGAATAATACTAGCATGTTCCGCCTGACCGGCAAGCGATGCGGTGATTGTTGGAGGTCCTTCGGTTCCGTTCAAGCATCATCCCGCATGGGAACGCATGAGATGCGAGCAGGTTGCAAATCGCAAGCAAATCGCAGGCAAATGGTTCGATGTTGCACGCATCAAGCCATGACGATTGCTGGTTCCTCGTGGCCCCCGCCGGGGCTAAGCCCCGACGTGAGCCTCGGGCGGCCGATCTCGCGGTGTGGGAGAGGGTGAATGTGCGGCATTGCCGGCCTCTACTCACCCCGCCAGCCCCTTCCGGCCGGCGAGAGCGCGCGGCTGGTCCAGGCCATGACCGACAGCCTCGCGCATCGCGGTCCGGATGCGGAAGGGCAGTGGAGCGACCCGCAGGGCCGCTGCGTTCTCGGTCATCGGCGGTTGAGCATCATCGACACCTCGCAAGCTGGGCGGCAACCGTTCATGTCCCAGGACGGGCGCCTGGTGATCACTTTCAACGGCGAGATCTACAACTACCAGGAGCTGAAACCACTCATCGAGAACGCCGGCGTTCGCCTGCGCGGTCGCACCGACACCGAGATCCTGGTCGAGGCCTTGGCGCTTTGGGGCGCTTCGGCCCTCGAGAAGTTGGACGGCATGTACGCTTTTGCGGCGTTCGATACGCGGACGGGCGAGCTTATGCTTGCGCGCGATCCCTTCGGTGAGAAGCCGCTGTACCTGATGGATCTGCCGGATGGCGGGCTCGCCTTCGCGTCCGAGCTGCAAGCGCTCGAGCGACTCCCGGGCTTCGATGGTACGATCGATCTGGCAGCGGTCGGTGAGGTGCTGTGCTTTCAATATATCGGAGCGCCACGCTCGATCTATCGTCAGGTCAGGAAGCTGCGCCCCGGCCACTGGATGCGGCGCTTCGCCACCGGTGAGGAGACCAATGGCGCGTCTTTCTCGTTCCGGCCTGTGGACGGCCGAACAGACCGGGCTTTGCCCGAGCTGGCGGACGAGCTCGAGGACATCTTGGTGCGCAGCCTGCGCCGGCGCATCAGGACCGACGTCCCTCTGGGAGCATTCCTGTCGGGCGGAATCGATACCTCCACGGCCTGTGCCCTGCTGCGGCGCAAGCTCGGCATACCGCTCAGCACCTATTCGATCGGGTTCAAGAACAGTACGGAGAGCGAGCACCTGACGGCGCGGACCTTCGCCCGTCACATCGAGACCGATCACCACGAGCTCATCATCGAGCCGCGCGCCGCCGACTTCCTGTCGGGCCTCGGCCGGCTCTTGGACGAACCGAACGCCGACAGCTCCTGCCTGCCCACGCACTATTTGTGCGGCTTTGCGCGGCGGGACGTCACGGTGGCGATCGGCGGGGATGGCGGCGACGAGATGTTCGGCGGCTACCGGCGTTATCTTGCCGCGCTCGACGAGCGCGAACGGTATCGCGAGGGCCGGTTGCCGGCTTGGCGGCCAGGCGCAGCCCACTATGGCCCGCGCCTTCTGATCGCTCAGGAGGCACAGATTCGCGATCTGCTCGGCTTCGTGCCGCCGGCGCTCGATCTTCACATGAGCCGGTTGCGGGCGGACGTCGATGCGGGCGCGGATGACCTGCTCTCCGTGATGCGCCGGACCGACACCGAGAACTACCTGCCGGGCGCCGTCCTCTCCAAGGTGGACCGCATGAGCATGCGCCATTCCCTCGAGGTGCGGACACCTTATTTGAGCATTGAGCTCGCCCGCTTCGTCGAATTACTTCCTGGCCGCGCCCTGGCCAGGCGCGACCACGGCAAGCTGATATTGCGCGAGATCGCGGCGCGCTATTTGCCGCGCAAGCTCGTCAATCTTCCCAAGCAGGGCTTCGGGCTGCCGATGTCGGACTGGGCGGGAGGCGAGCTGCGCGAGGTCGCGGCCACCATGCTGAAGGCCGACGACGCCAGGCTGCCGGCGGCGCTGGGCCGCGACGCCGTCCTCGGCTTCATGGAGTGGCGTTCCCCGGAATCGGTGTCGCTGCCTCGGCTATGGTCGATCATCATGCTGGAATCCTGGTTGCGCCATCATCCCGCAACTTTCCCCGACGTCGCCCGGGAACGAGGCCGAGCAAGACAAGCTCGCAGCAGCGTGAAAACCGACTTCGACCCACCCAAGGACAAGGGAAGCGCGAGCCTCGAGACCATCATGGGCCGTGCCGCCGCGGTCGGACTGGCGCGTTTCGTATTCGATGGCCCCGATGCGGGCGAATACCTGGCGCATGCGCAGGCGGCGCCGCAGCTCTACCGCCGCAGCGGCCGGCCGGTGCAAAATGTCGTGCTGCCCAATGGCCGCGCCCGGATCAAGGTCCCGTTTCAGCCCTTGGGCCACCTCATCTGCAGCGAGCCGGAGCACCTGCTCGGTTTGTTCTGGTGCTTCGATCTGCTGAAATCCGGTTACCTGTTCGTTCACCTGCCCTCGCCATCGGGCCTCAAAAAGGTGTCTTTGGTCGGGCAATTTCTGAGTAACTGCCTAGCCCGAGTGGGCCCCAAGGCCGGCTGAGGCCTGGGCCGCTCCTTCGCAACGGTGCTCCAGATGTACGGCAAGATCGGCGAACCGGCTGCGTTTGCGGGAAGGGGCCTGTCGCCGCGCCGAATCTTTCGCCACTCTGCCGTCCTGATACCCAAGTCGTACCCCGATGCGCGGCTGCTGCTGGAACGGCGCGGCGTGCCTCGCCGGACCCTGCAAGCCGGATCGTTCCATCAGCTCAATCTCTACACCTTGGATTCTCACGGGCTGCCCGATGGGCTGTTCGAGAACCGCGAGGTCAACTGGCATAATCAGCAATTCGGACGCAGCGGGCTGATCGCGGCAGCCGGCCTGTGGGTGCGCGGTTCGGTCGTGACGATCACGACGATGCAATCAGACGTCTGTCAACAGCTGTACCGGCAACATGACCTGCGCAAAGCCTGCAAGACGCGCCTGGAGACGAGGTTCAAATACTGGTACATCTTTCTTCTCAATGCCGTGCTCGATGCGGGTCTCGATGGCGGCATATCCTCGGTTCGTTCACCGACCGGCCGGCATATCGTGGCACACACCAAGAAAGCCATTCGGCCGGATTTGTTTGCCCGCATCTACGATCATGCCGAAAGCGAATACCGGTGCCGGCGCGTCGTGGAGGGCGCGGCCGAATACTGGGAGATTCCGTTGCGAGCCAATGCGGCGCGCATCGTGCGTCTGCGCGGCGGGAATCTTGCGCCGCCCGAGGCGGACCGGCGACGCAAGATATGCATCTTTCACGACATCGAGGAGGACGTTGATACCGCGATCTCACCGTCGGAATGCCGGAGCAACCTGGAGCGGATGTTGCGGATCGAGCGGGAATTCGACGTGCCGGCCACGTATTGCATTCTGGGAAGCCTGTTCGATCGCAGGCGGGAAGCCATCCTGGCGGCCGACTCGCGCCATGCGATCGGATTCCATTCCTTCGATCATCAGCTCGCAGACTTGGATCAGCTGCCAAAATGCCGTGAGGTCGATTTGCGCGTGCGCGGCTACCGGCCGCCGCAATCGCGCACCACCAGCGAATTGACCGATGAAAATCTCGCATTCCACAATTTCGAATGGCTTGCCAATTCGTCCCATGGTTTCGGTTTTGCCGATTGCGTTCTGCAGAACGGGATCGTGAAAATTCCGATTCATCTCGACGACTATTCACTGTTCACCGGGACCAGGAGCTATGCGGAGTGGGAATCCAGCCTGCTCGAGCAGGCGGGCTCCCGCCGGGTCTTCGGATTGGGACTGCACGATTGCTATGCCGGGAAATGGCTGGACCGTTACCCTGACTTGCTGAGGAAGCTGGCGTCGCTCGGCGAGTTCCAGAGCGCCGACCGCGTTTGCGACCAGAGCTATCTGCGAGCGGCCGGCGCAATTGCGAGGACGGGGGGCGCAGCCGCATTTGGCCGAAGCTTGCTGGATCGCATGGCCGGCTGGCTGACCCGATGAGCTATACGGCCAGCATCGTGGTTCCGTTGCTTCGCCAGGTCGACAGCTGGCTCGAGCAGTCGCTTCTGTCTGCTGTCAATCAGAGCGTCCCGACCGAGGTGATCGTCGTTCGATCGCGGCTGACGCCGCGCTCGAACCTCGAGATTCTGGCGCGCCTCGCGGCCTGCCATCCGAATCTCGTCATCGTCGTGGAGGACCGGCCCGACAGCTTTCCGGCCGCGATCAACCAGGGGATTCGCGCGGCGCAGGCGGAACGCGTCGGGCTGCTGCTGTCGGATGATTGGCTGGAGACGACCGCGGTCGCCGAGAGCATGCGCGCAACGGCAGACATCGTGGCGAGCGGAAACTTCGTGCATCTGCCGGACGGAGGGGTGGTCGAGAAGGCGAGCAAAGACGCCTCGCTGAAGGGGTTTCTATCGTGCCGATCCCTCGAGCAGCAAGCGAGCTATCTGGAGCATTTCTTCCTCTTTCGAACGGAGTGCCTGCTGCGAGTCGGCGGGCTTGACGAGGACATCGGCAACTATCCCGGGATCGACGATTATCACCTGATCTGGACCCTGCTCGAGAACGGAGCGAGCGTTGCGATCGTGGAGCGGCGTCTCTATCACTATCGGGATCACGGGAGCGAGCGGCTGACGCTGGAAGATCCCGCGTTGATGCGGGCAAACCTCCGGAAAATTCTCCAAAAGCACGGGGTCGAGCCGACGGAGGAGCCCGGCATCATCGAGCGGCATGCGCCTTGGTTCGGCCGGCCGATCCATCGGGCCATGGACGCCAATCATGATCGGCAGCTCCCATCGGCAGGTGCCGCGTCGAGGCCGCTTGCCGGACAAATCGGAGGGCGCGACGGCAATGCCGATCTCGATGCCATCCTATCGTACGCCGACGCCCGGGGCCTCGATCAATTCGTGGTGGACGCGGCCGTTCCGGGTGAATACCGGCGCGCCCCATCCGCTCCGGGCGGTTACCGCGGCACCGGACGGGAGGTTGCCTGCGGAGTCGATTCAAAGGGTCGGTGGCGCATCAATCTCCCGTTTCATTTCCGGGGGCATCTGGTCTGCGCCAGGCCGGAGCGGGTGCTGGGCATCTTCTGGTGCCTCGATCTGCTGAAAGCCGGATATCTTTCGGCTCACCTGCAGGCGGACTCCGGCGTCCAGCAGGTGTCGCTGCTGCGGCATCTGGCGGCCGCTTGCCTCGCCCGGGTCGGCTGGCCGCGTGTTCTGGCGCTGCGGCCGAGCCGTCACAGCCCGGTTGCGGTTACGTGCCGGCGCATGGCCCGCACCCGCGATCCGAGCTATCGGGTCGAGCCCAAGCGCGTGCTGATGATCACCTCGACCTACAACCGCGGCGGAAGCGAGCGGCAGATGGTGGCGACCGCCGCGGGCCTCATCGCGCGCGGTTGGGATGTCCGCGTCCTGGCTCTGGGGTCGCTCGCGCCCGGCGACCCGAGCGTCGAGGAGGAGTTCAGGCGTCTCGGTATCACGCCGCACCTTTCGTCCGCGTTCGACGCGGGGCCCGGCCGGGCTTCGGGACGAGCGCCCATCACGGAAGCGATCCATCTGCCGCAATTGTTCATCAACAGGCTGGAGCCGGTGCGCGCGGCCATCCGGCATCATCGCCCCGGCGTCGTGCATGGTTGGCTCGACGTTCCGGCGGTCGTAGCTGCGCTCGCCGGGTGCGAGCTCGGGGTTCCCCGCATCGTGATGGGTCAGCGCAACTGCCGGGAAGCCATGACGATCCAAAAGTATCCTGCCGAGATCGTCGAAGCCCTTTGGCATGGCTATCGCAGCGTATCGGCCAACCCGGCCGTGAGCATCTTGAACAACAGCGTGGCCGGTGCTGCCGGATACGAGCGCTGGCTGCGGCTGCAGCCGGGGGCCATCCGGGTGCTCCACAATGGCTACACGCCGGGAGCGGTCCGCGCGCCCTCCGCCATCGAGGTGTCGCGCTTTCGCGACCGTCTCGGTTTGCACCCCGGCGCTCCGGTCGTGGGAACCGTGATGCGTTTGTTGCCGCAGAAGGACCCCGGCTTATGGCTCGACGCGGCGGCGGAGATCGGCAAGCGCCGGCCGGATGTGCGTTTCCTCCTGGTCGGCTACGGGGCCATGCGGGATATGATCGTTGCTCGCATCGCGACACTCGGGCTTGGCGACCGGATCGTTTTCCCCGGGCCGGTTGCTGATATCGGGCTGGTCTACGCGGCAGTGGACGTGGTCCTGCTCACCTCGCTGTGCGAGGGAACGCCGAACGTGCTGATCGAGGCGCAAGCCGCCGGCCGCCCGGTCGTAACCAGCAATTTCAGCAGCGCCGGCGAAGCCGTGGCGGACGGCTGCACCGGCTGTCTGGTGGCGAGACGCTCGGCCCGGGATCTGGCGCGCGCGACCCTCGCTGTCCTAGAGGATCCGGCTTGGGCGGCGCGCACCCGCGTCGAAGGACCTGCGTTGGTCGCGCGCCGTTTTGACTTGGAACGGATGCTGTGCGAGACCCTCGAGCTCTATGGCGCGGCCGTGCGCGGCTCGTCGGCCGACGAAACGTGATTGAGGGGGAGCGTATCGATCCGCTCCGGCCCGCATGCGCAACATCGAGCTGACGGTATTGATCGCGTGCAGAAACGGGGCGCACGTCCTGCCCCGCGTGCTGGATGGCTACCGGCGCGTGACACCGCCCCCGGTCGGCTGGAAGATGGTGATCGTCGACAACGGCAGCACCGACGCCACGCCCGACATCGTCAATTCGTTCCGCAAGGAGCTCCCGATCGAGCTGATCTCGCTGAGCCAGCCGGGCAAGAACCGGGCGCTCAATGCCGGGATTCCCGCCCTCGAGGGGCGGATGGCCATCCTGAGCGATGACGATGCCATTCCACATCCCGCATTTCTGGCCGCCTGGGCGCGCTACCTCGACCGCGAGAACGGCTGCGAGCTGCTGGGCGGCTCGATCGAGCCTCTGTTCGAGGTTCCGCCGCCGCGTTGGTTGCTGGCCACCAGACTGCGTTTTGCGATGATGTTCAGCGAGCGCGAATTGCCCGAAGGGCCAATTGACGCCGGCGACATCTACGGACCGAACATGGCGGTGAGGACCTCGGTCTTCGGGCGCGGATTTCGGTTTGATGAAGTCATGGGCCCCAATGCGCTCGACCCGGATTACCCGATGGGCAGCGAGGTCGAGTTCTGCCATCGCGTCGCCAGCGCGGGCGCGCGCTGCTGGTTCGCCAAGGAGCCCCGGGTCCGGCACATCGTGCGCGCGGCGCAATTGGGCGAGGCCGCGTGGGCGAAACGCGCCTATCGGTGTGGGCGAGGGCGTGCGCGTCTCATGTGGCAGCGCGGCGAGATCTATGCGACCCCGACCCCGCCCTGGAGCGAACGATGGACGATGCTTTCGCCTCTGCCCAGGCACCGGTTCGAGCGCTTGTGCGCGGCGCAGCTGGTGCAGGGCTTTCGGGACGAATGCGCGAGATGGCTGAGCCCGGCGGCGCGCTGATGCGCCTGGCCGCTGCCGGCTGCCGTGGAATTCACTCGACCCCTTCAAATTTTCCCGCACGCTGGCAGAGCCGGAGCAAGAACCGGCTGCGCAGGATCAGGCGTTTGGCGACGAGCACCTTCAGGCGCTCCGTCATGCGCGCGATCCGATGCGGAATCTGCAGGTAGCGATAGGGAGGATCGACCAGGCTCCTGGCAAGCTCGTTGTCGCTGCGCTTCAATCTGCCATAGAGCCCGAACTCCGGGTGGCGCCGCGTGACGTTGGCGACGCCGACCGAGGCCGCCTCGCGCCGAAATTCGGCCAGTATGCGCGTACGATCAGAGACCTGATCCATCCATTTGTTCCAAATCTTGAGCCGCTGGAACAGCACCAGCTCCGGATTGATGGCGACGGCCCGGCTGGATGTGTTGTGCGCATGCACGCGCAGACCGGTCAGGGGAGCCGTCAGGTAGTCGACCTCGGAAATGCGGGCCAACTTGAGCCAGAGATCCAGGTCCTCGCCGCAGGTCAGAGTCTCGTCGAATGCTCCGACCTTCATGATCAGGTCGCGGCGGACGATGACGGTCGAGGGTGCGACAATGGGATAGAAACTCTCGATCATGGCCTGGAATATGTCACCGCGCCGAGACGGGGAGAATGTTCGGGCCCCTCTGAAAGCCTGGCCACGCTCGTCGATCTGAATGCAGGCACAATGGACGATGCCGAGCCGCGTCCGCTCTGGAGAAAACAGCGCCATTTGCGCCTCGAGCTTCTCGGGCGCCCAAACATCGTCGCTGTCGAGAAAGGCGATGAACTCCGCCTGCGAGGCCTGCAGGGCAAGGTTGCGGGCATGTGAGGCGCCGCGCGGAGCGCTGCGCATGAGGTGCAGCTTGGGCCAGCGTGCCGCGTAGGCTTGCAGCAGGGCGGGCGTGTCGTCGGTCGAGCCGTCGTCCACCACGATGACTGCGTCCGGCTGCAAGGTCTGCGCGCGGACGCTGTCGAGGCACGCCTCGATGAAGCGCGCACCGTTGCGGACCGGTATGATGACGTCGATATGCGGCGGCCGCGAAGCCTCCACCGGTACCGGCCCCGGAAGCCAGCCGGGCTCCACGGCTCCGGCGCCCGGGACGATCGAATGGAAAAATCGCGCGATGCAATCGAGCGCATCGTAGGACAACGCCGCGCGCCTGCCGTTGTGCGCAATCTCGGCAAGATCGGCGGATCGCGACGGCCGGGTCCAATCGGACACGATATCGGGGATCTGGTCCGGGTCGTCATAGACCAGGTAATGCTCGCCTTCACGCAGCCGGACGCCGGGAATCATCTCCACACAATCACACTCCCGGTCGGTGAGAACGGGCTTTCCGGACTTCCAGGCGTCCCAATGCCGGCTGCTGTTCTCGCCCCATCCGCGCGGGCAGACTGCGATCCGGCAGCGCGCCATCATGGCGTCGTATCGGGCTTTGGGAAGCGGGCACCCCGGTGCGCACATGCCTATTCCCACGCGCGCGGTTGCGGCGGCGACGCGCCGCCGATAGCCCGGCGGCCCGCTTTCGCTGCCGATGAAGCCGGCCGGATGTATCGGAGCCGCGGCGGACAAGAAGCAACTTTCTCCCCAAATTTTCGCATAGGCCCAGATGGCTTCTGGCGGGAACGGCGCCAGTTCCGTGCGATCATAGGCAGGTGTCAGATAGAGTACCGGATCGCCGTCTCTCCAATACGGCGTCGCGTACGGGCGCCGTCCCATGTCGGTATGATTGAGGATGATCTGGACGGTCTGCGGATAGCGCGCACGGTATGTCGCATAGCGCTCGAGGACCGGTAGGATGCGCCGAGGGTCGAAGTGCTGGGAGTTGTCCCAGTCCTGCCATACGTGCAGGAGCATGGCGTCAAAGCCCCGGCTGAAGCCCGCGACGTCCCCGTTCCGGTAAAGATGAATCCGGATGTCTCGGGCCAGAAGGGCCTGCCGGTGATGGATCCAGGGCTGCTCCAGGAGCTCGCTCTCTGCCATCCCCTCGGTGATGACGCCGATATCCATTGGTTCCGCCGGATTGTGCTGTCCAGTAGTCCACCAACTTTGCCCGCAAGACAAGTGGACGCGCCGCGGGGATGGTGGGCAGGGCCGCTTTGCATCCTTGAGCGGCGCCCGCGAATCGCGAAGGATGAAGATCGACCTGGCCGCGAACCGGTCCCCGGAAAGCCTGCTTCAAAGGCCGGGTTCCGGAGGAGTTTTCAGGGACGGCCTTCAAGCAACAAATGCCGACGCATCTCCCAACCGGGCGACGGCCTGGTCCTTATCATCGAGGGGAAGCACCATGATCCTCCGCCGCCGACCGCAGGAGGGTTGTGTGCGCTTGGGTATTACGTCAAAGTAGTTTTTCCGGCCCTCACGAAAGGCGAGGCGCGATCGTGCATCAATACGAATCATTGCCGCCGTCGATGTCGACAGATGCGAAGGAGCTTTGCGCGGCGATCCTTGGAAAGTTGACCTCTGCGGCCGGCAAAGACACGCAGAGCGCGTGCGAGTATGATTGGTTCGTGGCGACCGCCCTTGCGGCCCGGGACCAGATCATCGACGGCTGGTTGGACTCTACCCGCCGCGCCGACGCCGAGCAGAAGAAGCGGATCTACTATCTGTCGATCGAATATCTCATCGGACGGCAGCTGTTCGATGCGCTGACGAATCTCCGCCTGGTGGAACCGGCGCGCGCGGCGCTGACAAGCTTGGGGGTCGATCTCGACCGTCTGCGCGCGCTCGAGCCGGATGCGGCGTTGGGAAACGGCGGGCTGGGCCGACTCGCGGCTTGCTTCATGGACAGCATGGCAAGCCTGGGCTTGCCCGCCTGCGGGTACGGGATCCGGTACCAGCACGGGATGTTCAAGCAGCAGATACGCGAAGGCTGGCAACAGGAGCTGCCGGATGACTGGCTGGCTTACGGCAATCCATGGGAGTTCGCCCGGCCGGAGCTGAGCTATCCGGTCCGTTTTGGCGGAACGGTCGAGTATGTCGGCGGCGAGACCGATACCGCGCGTGGTATCTGGTATCCGACCGAGACCGTGAACGCCGTGGCATATGACACGCCGGTCGTCGGGTGGCGCCGGCAGCACTTCAACACCTTGCGATTGTGGTCGGCTCGCCCGGCCGACCCGATTCATCTCGAGATGTCGGGCGGCGAGGAGATCGTCGATACGCTGGCGGCTCGTGCCGAGGCGGAAGCGATCTGTCGCAGGCTCTACCCCAGCACGGCGACGCCCGCGGGCCAGGAATTGCGCCTGCGGCAGGAGTATTTTTTCACCTCGGCCTCACTGCAGGACATACTGCGGCAACACCGGCTGCAATATGGATCATTGGCTTCGCTGCCGGACAAGGCCGCTATTCAGCTCAACGACACGCATCCGGCGATTGCGGTGGCGGAGCTGATGCGTATCCTCGTGGACGAGCATGACTTCTCCTGGACGGATGCCTGGAGCATTACCACCAGGACATTGAACTACACGAACCACACACTGATGCCGGAGGCGCTCGAAAGCTGGCCGGCGTCGCTGCTGAACCGGCTCCTGCCGCGGCACCTTCAGATCATCTATCTGATCAACTGGTTTCACCTAGGCGGATTGGCCGAGCGCGGCATCTCCGACCGCGCGATGATCGCCTCGGTCTCGCTTATTGACGAAAGCGGCGACAAGCGCGTGCGCATGGGCCATCTCGCCTTCGTCGGCTCGCACAAGGTCAACGGCGTTTCCGCGCTGCATACGGAGCTCATGCGGCAAACGATCTTTCACGGGCTTGCAACGATGACGCCGGACAAGATCGTCAATAAGACGAACGGCATCAGCTTTCGTCGTTGGCTGCAGCAGGCCAATCCGGGTCTCGCCGCGCTGCTGATGGAGGTCGTCGGCCCGCGCGTGCAGGACGACACCGAGGCGTTGCGCGAGCTGGAGTGTCATGCCGACAACCCCGATCTCATCGGCCGCTTTGCCGAAACGCGGCTGCGAAACAAGATGGCGCTGACCAGCCGGGTCAAATCGCTTACCGGAATCGCGGTCGACCCGTCCGCGCTTTTCGATGTGCATGTCAAGCGCATTCACGAATACAAGCGCCAGCTGCTCAACATTCTTGAGGCAATCGCTCTTTGGCATGCGATTCGCGCCCAGCCATCCGCGGGCTGGATACCCCGGGTCAAAATCTTTGCCGGAAAAGCAGCCTCCGATTACACACGGGCAAAGCTGATCATCAAGCTCGCGCATGATGTCGGGCGGATGATCAATTCCGACCCGGTTGTCGGTCATCGACTCAGGATCGTGTTCCTTCCGGACTACAGCGTCAGCCTGGCAGAGCAGATCATTCCGGCAGCGGATCTTTCGGAGCAGATTTCGACCGCCGGCACGGAAGCGTCCGGAACCGGCAACATGAAGCTGGCCCTGAACGGCGCGCTCACGATCGGCACGCTCGACGGAGCCAATATCGAGATGCGGGAGCAGGTCGGGGCGGAGAGCTTCTTCATATTCGGGCTGACCGCGCCGGAGGTCGAGGAGAAGCGCCGCTCGGGATCGACCGGCCGCGAGGCCGCCGAAGCCTCCCCGAGGCTGGCCGCCGCCATCGAGAGCATGGCATCGGGAGTGTTCTCCCCGGACGACCCCGATCGGTTTCGCGACCTGGTCGACGCATTGCTGAACTTTGACCCGTACATGGTCGCCGCCGACTTCGACGCCTACTGGAATGCCCAGCGGGGCGTTGACGAGCTGTGGAAGCGGCCGAATTCCTGGTGGCGGACCGGCATCATGACCACGGCGCGGATGGGCTGGTTCTCGTCCGACCGCACGATCCGCGAATACGCCCGCGAAATCTGGGGAGTCGGAGGCTGACAACTCGGCGACCACGCCGCGGCCCCCGGGCCAAGCCCCGCTCGCCCCCTCGCGGCAACTAAACCTGCCCTGCGGGCGTTATCATGGCTATCTGGGCAGGAGAAATCTTATGTCAATCGTTCGGCTCATTCACATCACTCTCGATCCGACAGAAGCGGAAAAGGCGATGCGCGTGTGGAAGACGGAATGCACCGCTCATGATCCAGCAAAAAGGATGTGTTTCCGAGAAGCTGCTTCGCTGCAGGGATGCTCACGAATTCATTTCCTATTCGGAATGGGATTCTGAATCGGACATTGCCGCGTACATGAATAGCGAGGCGCACCGGGAAATTGTGCGCCACGCCCGCTCTCTAAAGGGATCAAAGGCAGTCGTGAAGCTGTATGAGCTGGTGCAATAGCCGGCGTGGCCGACCGATTTCGTCGCGAGGCCTGCTGCCGGTACGGCTTCGACCGGTAGCTATTTCGTTGCAGCGCGAGTTCCATCGGCGATGTCGACAGTAGCGGTCATGCCGGCCGACGCTGTCACGTTTCCTCGGCGAGGATCTTGTTCAACAAGGATGAAGCGGCCCATTTGCAGGCCACGCCGACGATGATACCGACGACGGTGTCCAGGAGGCGCAGCAAAGGTTGTTGCCACGCGTCTTGAGGCTCGCTCGTTGCGACAATCATCACGACCGCCGTGGTAATCGCGGTCACGCCAATCTCGCCTGGCCGGTCCAGCCAGGTCGTGAGGATCGTGCCGATCGCAAGCAGGATCGCCATGCCGACCGGCGATGCCCGGAGCAACGAGAGGTAAGCCAGACAAAGCACGACGCTGATCAGAGTACCGATCAGACGCGATATTCCCGCCGATATGCTGTGGCTTCGCGTATCCTTGTATACGAAAGCAGCGGAGATCACCGCCCATATCATCGCGACCGGCGTGCTCGGCCTGCCGGTCAGGCCGGGAAGAAGCGAGACCATGACCCAATAGGTGACGAGACATGCGATGCCAAGGCCGGCCGCATAGGCGACCTCCCGGCTCGAAGGCTCGTGAAAATTCGGTCGCCACACAGTCTTGCCTCCGTGCCCGGTGACATTCTTTCGATGCAATCAATTGGGCCGATCGATAGGTCGTCCAATTCAGTCGGTCTTGCTGTCAGGTTTGACGCGCGTCCTACCTGCCGAAACGCGCACCCGATCGTCGATCTCCACCGTGGCCGTCATGCCGGCGGACAGCACGACCCCCGGCGGCACTTCGTCGATATGGATTCGGACCGGGATGCGCTGGGCCAGGCGCACCCAGGTGAAGATCGGGTTGACGGTCGCCACCCCCTGATTGTTGGGTTGGGCGTTCGACACATTGATGGCGCGGGCGACGCTGTCGACGTGACCGCGAATGATCTGGCTGTAACCCATCAGCTTGATTTGCGCGGGATCGCCGACGTGGATCGGAGCGACCGTCGTCTCTTCGAAATAGCCGTCGATCCAGAATGAATCGGCGTCCACAAGCGAGATGGTGTTGGCGCCGACATTGACGTAGTCGCCGAGCTGCGCCAGCAGGTTGGTCACGTAGCCGTCGACCGGGGAGACGATGCGGGTGCGCTCGAGATTCACCTGCGCCTGGTGGAGCTGAGCCTTGGCTTGCGCGAGCGTGGCCTCGGCGCTGAGGCGTTGCGCCTTCTGCGCCTCGACTTGCCGCTGCGCCAGATTGAGGTTTTCCGTCGCAGTCTGCACCGAAGCCTCCTGCTGATGCAGTTGCGAGGCCATTTGCTGGGCCT
The DNA here is from genome assembly GCA_036498625.1 of Xanthobacteraceae bacterium. Lineage (GTDB taxonomy): Bacteria > Pseudomonadota > Alphaproteobacteria > Rhizobiales > Xanthobacteraceae > VAZQ01. Next base: position 27,607 of record DASYFD010000120.1, read on the forward strand.
GCTCGACGGTGCCGGCGCCCTTTTGCGACAGCGTCTGATAGCGGGTAGCCTGCTGCTGCGCGAAGACCAGCGCCGCCTTGGCCAGCTCCAGCTGAGACGCGCTGGCGCTGATCTGCGCCTGCTGCACCGCTATCTGAGCGTCGATGCTCTGCACGCTCGCCTGCGCCTGCTGCACCGTTGCCTCGGCTTGATCGACGGCGATCGTATAGTTCATCGGGTCGACCACCGTGAGCAGATCACCCTTGTGAACGTACTTGTTGTCCCCGACGGGCAGCTCGACGATCCGGCCGGCGACCTCCGGCGCCATCGTGACCACATAGGCACGTACGGTCGCGTCGCGCGTCCACGGTGTCCCCATATAGGCTTCCCACATCCCCCAGCCGAGCAGCACCGCGAGCACCACCGTCGCCAGGGTGAGCAGGACCGGGATGATGCGCATGCGCGGGCTTTTCGGGCTTGCGGGCGCGTGGGACATCGGCTCCGGCGATCGGATCGGAGCGGGAGCATCGGCCGCCTTGCCGCGCTTTGGGGTGACTTCAGTGACCGTCATGACGAGCTCCGCGAGACGATGAGGATCCAGGACGAGAGAACGATGATGTAGAGAGCAAACACGAACAGCGACGGATGCCACACGTATCTGAGCAGGCCGAACCGGCTGGCGAGCCGGCGCAGCACGATGGTGACGAGCCAGGCTGCGACCATCATCACCGAGATGGGCGCGACATAGACGCCGAACAGGTCGATCTCGGTGAAGCTCATGCAAATCCCCTTGCGTCGAAATAGGACGCATGCTCGGAGAGCGCCTCGGAGATGACGAGGACCTGGCTGCGCGCCCGGAGTACGGCGGCGGCCTCCTGACCGTGGTCGGGATCGGAAGCAAGGCGGTGGTCGAGCTGATGCAGCCATGCGATTGCTGTCGCGCTGTTTCCCTGCGCGAAGGCCGCGAGCACGGCGTCGAGCTCGACAGCCGCCCCGAGGGGCGGAGCCATGCGGCGAAGGTGGATGATCGCGTTACCGATCGAAAGCGCCGCCAGCAGTCGCGCGCGCTGCAACGGCTCGGCCGCGTCCGGCACCGCCGCGAGCCGGCCGTACATGCGGCCCTCCCAGTCCTCCCGTGGCGTCAGCTGCCGATCGACCGCCAGGCGGCGCAGATCGCGCAGGGTAAGGGCGAGCAGGCGGCGCGCGCGCGGCAGCGGCCCCAGCGGCGGCAGGAGGCTGAACGCCAGCGGCGCGATGACACATCCCGCCATGATCGACAGCGCGGTGTTGTAATATTGGACCGTGTTGTAGGTCATCGGGTTCGTCGGCGCCAGCAGAGCCATGAAGTTCACCCCCATGGCTGTCATCAACGCAATCGCCGCAGGCTGCCGGCTCCGCGCCATTATGAAACCGGCCGGCACCAGGAAGAGACCGATGGCGGCGCAGAGGGCCGGGAAGGTCTCAAAGGCTGGCAGCACCGCGAACTTTATGACGGCTGCGCAAATCACGGCACCAGAGATCCCTACCGCGACCGCGATGGAGCCGCCGAAAGCCAAATCGCCTTTCGGCGAAAGCAACAGGAGCATGGTCGCAGCGGCAAACATTGCGAAAGCGCCATTCGGCCAAGCGGTAGCAATCCAGAAGACCTCGACCGTGCCGATGGCGACAATTGCGCGTGCCGCGTTGATGAGAGCAGGCATCCAATCGGGTACGCCCAGCCGAAGGCCGCGAGAGACAGGAGACGGTGGTCCAGGAGGATCGACAAGCAGTGCCAGCCCATCGAGCACATGCATCATGCCGGCCAGCACCCGGGCGGTTTCGTCGGCGAGGAGCCGCAGCGATGGCGTATCGGCCGGCAGGGAAAGCAGAGTTTGAACCCCCTCCTGGTAACTGCCCCGCATGGCCAAGGGATGTTCCGTCCAGCGGGCCGGCGAGTCCTTATCCGGCACCGACCGGAGCTCTGAGGGTAGGCTGCGCAGGATCATATCCGCCTGCTGCCGCTCCAGCGCCTCGGGCAAACGGCCTAGATGCGTTGCGACCCCGCGCCACCCATCCAGCGCCCTGAACAGACCGTGGATGGCTGTCTGGAGCGTCCACGCGTGGTAACGGATGTGGCTGGATTCTCCGAGGGCCTGGTCGACGATCGGATCAAGCGCGACAGCGCGCCGAACGAGCTCGCGCCGCTCGGCTTGCGTGTCGGGCAATTGTGGTCCCGCAGCCAACAGCATGCGCCTGAATCGAGCCATGATGTCGGCGGCGAGATCTGCGACTGATCCTGCGAGTCGCCGCTGGGTACCGCCGAGATCGGTGCTGGCGAGAACGATTCCTGCGCACACGATTCCGATGCAGATCTCGCTCGCACGGGTGACGGCCAGCAGAAAGACATCCGGGCTCGCCCCTCCGGTCGCGCCCAGATTGTCGGCGGTGACGATCGCCGCCGTATAGCCAGCGAGGGAAGCCGAGTAGGACGCAAAGTTGCTGAACACCGTGGCGGCAAAGGCGCACACGCCGCACCATACCGCCAGAAGCCCGAGAAAGGCGATCCGGTCCTGCGGAAAGCATGCGGTGAGCAGTACGGCGACCGTGGCGCCGACCACCGTGCCGATCATCCGGAACCAGCCCTTGCGCAACGAAGCCCCGAGCTGCGGCTGGCACACGATTGCGGCGGAGGTGCCGGCCCAGAACGGGTTGTCCAGGTCAAGCGAGAACGCGACGAAGAGGCCGAGACAGACCGAGGCCCACAGCCGAATGCCAAACAGCAGCGGCGCGCCCGCAGCCGTCAGCGCTTCGGGCAGGTTTACGCCCAATCGAGGCGATGCCGCGCTCGTGTGCATCCGGCTGTGCTCCCGAACCGGTCATGCTCAATGCGGGTGCAGCCGCACCTCTGCGCGCGCGAATTGCTCCGAGAGCCGCTCGAACATCATCGCGAGGTCGAGGAACATCTCCACGTCTCGCGGCGCATCGGAGATGGCCGCCGCAAGACGGTAGTGTCTCGCCCGCTGGAGAAAGCCAACCGACGTGATTGCCTTGGGCGTGATAGCCTTGGATGGGCTTGTAAGCTTCATTGCTGCGCTCCTTTTCATCGGCACGCTGAGCAGATCGGGGGGTCGTCAAAGCCGACCGGTTCAATGCTGCATGTGCAAATTCATCGGCTCGGGGGATGGCATCATGTTTCCGTTCAGATTTGCCATGATCAACAACGAGCCGGCGACCACCAGAAGCACCACCAGAATCCCGAAAGCCAGCGCCAGCACGTTGTTGGTGTTGTCAGGCCCGGTCGTGACGTGAAGGAAGAACACCAGATGAATTCCCATCTGGGCGATGGCCAGAACGACAAGGCCGAGGGGAATTCCGGGCCCCCAGAGCAGCCACGTGTTGGCGACCCAGAAGGACGTCGCGGTGAGGAGGACGGCGAGCACCAATCCGATGGTGTAGATGAGGACGCCGGCGGGCGTTCCCGATTCATGGTCTGTCAGTATGGGCCTGTCGCCAGGCGCGCGATCGAACCGCATGTCGGTCATGGTTGAGCTCCCATCAGATAGACGACCGTGAACAGCCAAACCCAGATGATGTCGAGGGCGTGCCAGAACAGGGCAAAACACAGCAGCCGGCGCTCCACGGTGGCGCGGATGCCCTTGACGGCGACCTGGGCCATCATGACTGCCAGCCAGACCAGCCCGGCGGTAACGTGCAGCCCGTGGCAGCCGACCAGAGTGAAGAATGCGGAGAGGAAAGCACTGCGTTGCGGGCCCGCGCCGCGCGCGATCATGTCGGCGAACTCGCGAATCTCGAGCGCCAGGAAGGCGGCCCCGAGCACGAAGGTGATCAAGGCGAAGAAATAGATGGCAGGCCCGCGCCGCGCATTGAGCGAAAGCGACATCAGCCCGCAGGTATAGCTCGAGGCCAGAAGACAGCCGGTCTCGATCGCGACGTTGACCTGATTGAACAGCCCTGCGCCTGCCGGGCCGCCCGCAGTCGCATGCACCAGCACCGCGTAGGCCGCAAACAGCGCCGAGAACATCACGATGTCGCTTAACAGGAAGATCCAGAAGCCGTAGGCGACGACGATCCGCTTTGGTGCGGGACCGGCTTCGCTGGGGTTCGGCAGCGCTTCGTGATGAACATCATCAATGGCAACGGCGATATTCATAGCATAACCTCCGCAGGGTGGCCACGTTCGAACTGGACAATCTGCTCCACCGGCACCTCAACCTCCTCCTCACCGCGAAACGCGAAGATGAGAAACGCCACGAATGCGCCAAGCAGACCCGCAGCGGCCATCCACCAGATGTGCCAGATCAGCGCAAAGCCGGTAACGACGGCAAAGAATGCGTTGACGAAGCCGATGGCGCTGTTTTTCGGCATCTCGACCGGCTTGTACTCGCGTGCTTGCGCGGCTTGATTTGCGCCCGCCTTTGCGCGCTGTTTGGTATTCCAATAGGCGTCGGCCTCGGAGACATGCGGCAGGACCGCAAAATTCCAGGCCGGTGGCGGCGAGGCCGTGGCCCATTCCAGCGTGCGTCCATTCCAGGGATCGCCGGTCACGCGGAGCTGCTCGCGATCGCGGATCGAAACCACCAGCTCGATGATCTGACAGACGATTCCCGCCAGAACGACGAGCGCGCCGACCTCGGCGACCAGGAGCCACGGTCGCCAGGCGAGAACGTCGTAATGCTGCAGGCGCCGGGTCATGCCCATCAGGCCCGTCACATAGAGCGGCATGAATGCGAGATGGAAGCCGACGAACCAGCACCAGAACGCGGCTTTGCCCCAGCGTTCGTCGAGCTTGAAGCCGAATGCCTTGGGGAACCAATAATGATAGCCGGCAATGACGCCGAACAGGACGCCGGGGATGATGGCGTGATGGAAATGGGCGACCAGGAAAAGGCTGTTGTGCACCTGCCAATCGACAGGAGGCAAGGCCAGCAGCACGCCCGTCAGCCCGCCGAAGATGAATGCCACCATGAAGCCGATGGTCCAGAGGACCGGCACCGTGAACCGGATGCGCCCGCCATACATCGTGAACAGCCAGTTGAAGATTTTGACGCCGGTCGGAACCGCGATGATCATGCTCGCGATGCCGAAGAAGGCGTTGACGTTCGCGCTGGCCCCCATGGTGAAGAAATGATGTAACCAAACCATCATGGAGAGAACGCAAATGGCCATGGTGGCAGCGACCATCGAGCGGTAGCCGAACAGCGGCTTGCCGGAGAAGGTCGCGCTCACCTCGGAGTAGATGCCGAACGCCGGCAGGACGAGGATGTAGACTTCCGGGTGACCCCACATCCAGAACAGGTTCACGTACAGCATGGCATTGCCGCCCGCGTCGAGCGAAAAGAAGTGGAAGCCGAGATAGCGGTCGAGCAGCAGCATCGCTAACGTGGCGGTCAGGATTGGAAAAACCGCGACAATCATCAGGTTCGACGCCAGCGCGGTCCAGCAGAACACCGGCATGCGCATGTAGCCCATGCCGGGTGCCCGCATTTTCAGAATCGTGGTGACGAAATTTATTCCCGTCAGCAGCGTGCCGATGCCGGAGATCTGCAGCGACCAAAGGTAGTAGTCGACGCCGACGCCGGGTGAGAACTGAAGCTCGCTGAGCGGAGGATAAGCCATCCAGCCCGTCCTCGCGAACTCACCGATCACCAGCGAGATGTTCGTCAACAGAATGCCTGATGCGGTGAGCCACAGGCTGACTGAGTTCAATGTCGGAAACGCCACGTCGCGGATACCCAGTTGCAGCGGGACCACGAAGTTCATCAATCCGATCACGAACGGCATCGCCACGAAGAAGATCATGATGGTGCCGTGCGCCGAGAAAATCTGGTCGAAATGTTCCGGCGGCAGATATCCTTGCGCTCCGCCTGCGGCAAGTGCCTGTTGCGTACGCATCATGATCGCGTCGGAGAAACCGCGCAGCAGCATGAGCAGCGCCAGCACGAGATACATGACGCCGATGCGCTTGTGGTCGACGGAGGTGAGCCACTCGCGCCACAGGTAGGGCACCCAGCCCTTCAACGTGACCAACCCAAGGACGGACAGGATGGCCAGGATCATGCCGCCCGAGGCGCCCATGACGATGGGCTGATCGAACGGGATGGCGTTCCAGTCGAGCTTGCCAAGGAGATTCATTGTTCTGACCTCAATGAGTGGCTGAGATGCGCATCGGATCGGCCCGCGAACCGGCGCTCAGGATCGTGTTGAAGAGATCGGGAGTCGCGGCACGATAGGTGAAAGGTGCGACCGCTTGACTAGGCTTCGCCAGCGCGGAATAGCTTTGCGCATCAAGCACTGGACCGGCACTGCGGGTCGCACTCAGCCATTGCGGAAACTGTTCCGCAGGGACCGCATCGACGGCAAAGTGCATGTCGGAAAAGCCCGCGCCGCTGTAATTTGCGGACATTCCCCGATAGGTTCCGGGATGATCGGCCTGCAGATTGAGGCGCGTCACCATTTTCGCCATGGTGTAGATCTGGCTGCCGAGCTGGGGAACGAAGAAGCTGTTCATGACGCCAGAGGATGTCAGCTCGAAGCTCACCGGCGTGCCAACTGGGATAGTCAGTTGATTGACGCTCGCGATGCCCTGCTCGGGATAGATGAACAGCCATTTCCAGTCGAGCGAGACGACCTGAACCCTGAGTGGCTTGACCCTAGAGACAATCGACTTAGGCGGGTCGAGATCGTATGAACCGACCCAGGCGACGCCGCCAACCAGGAGCACCGTCATAATCGGGATGGACCAGACAAGCAACTCGAGACGGCCGGAATAGTTGAAGTCCGGCAGGTACATGGCGCGCGTATTCGAAGAGCGGAACCAGAAGGCTACGGCAAG
>DASYFD010000121.1:0-16139 GCA_036498625.1 Xanthobacteraceae bacterium
GTGCTGGCCTCTTTCGGCCATGTGCGGGACCTGCCGGCCAAGGACGGCTCGGTCGATCCCGAGCACAATTTCCGCATGCTCTGGGAGGTCGACGCCAAGGCCCAGAAGCACCTCAACGAGATCGTGCGGGCGGTCAAAGGCGCCGACAAGCTGATCCTCGCCACCGACCCGGACCGCGAAGGCGAGGCCATCTCCTGGCACGTGCTCGAGGTGCTCAAGGAGAAGAAGGCTATCAAGTCGCAGGCGATCGAGCGCGTGGTGTTCAACGCCATCACCAAGACCGCCGTGCTCGACGCCATGAAGCATCCGCGCGCCATCGACGGCGCCCTGGTGGATGCGTATCTGGCGCGGCGGGCGCTCGACTATCTGGTCGGCTTCACGTTGTCGCCGGTGCTGTGGCGCAAGCTTCCAGGCGCCCGCTCGGCCGGGCGCGTGCAATCGGTGGCGCTGCGGCTGGTATGCGACCGCGAGCTCGAGATCGAGCGCTTCGTCGCACGCGAATACTGGTCGCTGGTGGCGAAGCTCGCCACCCCGCGCAACGAGACCTTCGAGGCCCGCCTCATCGGCGCCGACGGCAAGAAGATTCAGCGGCTCGACATCGGCACCGGGGCGGAAGCCGAAGCCTTCAAGAAGGCGCTCGAGAGCGCCGCCTTCACGGTCGTCTCGGTCGAGGCCAAGCCCGCCAAGCGCAATCCGCCGCCGCCGTTCACCACCTCGACCCTGCAGCAGGAGGCCAGCCGCAAGCTCGGCTTCGCGCCCGCCCACACCATGCGGATCGCGCAGCGGCTCTACGAGGGCGTCACCATCAAGGGCGAGACCGTCGGCCTCATCACCTATATGCGTACCGACGGCGTGCAGATCGCCGAGGAGGCGATCGCGGCCAGCCGCAAGCTGATCGGAGCGGATTACGGCGAGCGCTATCTGCCGGCCGCCGCGCGCCAATACGTGACCAAGGCCAAGAATGCCCAGGAGGCGCACGAGGCGATCCGCCCGACCGACTTCAACCTGCGCCCGGCCGAGGCGAAGGCGTTCCTCGATTCCGACCAGGCCAAGCTCTACGAGCTGATCTGGCTGCGCACGGTGGCGAGCCAGATGGAATCCGGCGAGCTCGAGCGCACCACCGTCGACATCACCGCCAAGGCCGGCGCCCGCACCATCGATCTGCGCGCCACCGGCACGGTGGTGAAGTTCGACGGCTTCCTCACCCTCTACCAGGAAGGCGAGGACGACGTCACCGACGAGGAGGATTCCAAGCGCCTGCCGGCGATGAGCGCCGGAGAGCCGCTGCAAAAACGCGCCATCGATGCCGACCAGCATTTCACCGAGCCGCCGCCGCGCTATTCGGAAGCCTCGCTGGTCAAGCGCATGGAGGAGCTCGGCATCGGCCGGCCGTCCACCTATGCGTCCATCCTGCAGGTGCTCAAGGACCGCGGCTATGTCCGCATCGACAAGAAGCGGCTGATGCCCGAGGACAAGGGCCGGGTGCTGACCTCGTTCCTGGAGAGCTTCTTCGCGCGCTATGTCGAATATGGCTTCACCGCCGATCTCGAGGAGCAGCTCGACCGCGTCTCCAACAACGAGATCGCCTGGCGCGATCTCCTGCGCGACTTCTGGCGCGATTTCGCCGCTGCCGTCGGCGAGATCAAGGACCTGCGCGTCGCCCAGGTGATCGATGCCCTCAACGAGATGCTGGGGCCGCATCTGTTTCCGCCGCGCACGGACGGCACCGATCCGCGCCAGTGCCCCACCTGCGGCGGCCAGCTGTCGCTCAAGCTCAGCAAGTTCGGCGGCTTCATCGGCTGCACCAATTATCCGGAATGCCGCTATACGCGCCAGCTCACCGCCGGCGCCAATGGGGCGGCCGACGGCGGCACCCGCAAGCTCGGCGAGGATCCGGTGACCGGCCTCGAGGTGACGCTGCGCAACGGCCGCTTCGGGCCCTATGTGCAGCTCGGCGAGATGGTCGACGGCGAGAAGCCCAAGCGCGCCGGCCTGCCCAAGGGTCTGGCGCCCGACGATGTCGATCTGGCGCGCGCGCTCGCCTTGCTGTCGCTGCCGCGCGAGGTCGGCAAGCATCCGGACGACGGCGTTCCGATCCTCGCCGGCATCGGCCGCTTCGGTCCCTATGTGCAGCACGGCAAGATCTACGCGAACATCGACGCCGGCGACGACGTGCTCACCATCGGGCAGAACCGGGCCGTGACCCTGATCGCCGAGAAGGTCGCCAAGGGGCCGAGCAAGAGCCGCTTCGGGGCCGCGCCAGGCCGCCCGCTTGGCGATCATCCCGACAAGGGCGGGCCGATCGTGGTCAAGGCCGGCCGCTATGGGCCCTATGTCAGCCATGACGGCGTCAACGCATCGCTGCCGTCCGACAAGACGCCCGAGGAACTCACCCTGGAGGAGGCGGTATCGCTGCTCGATGCGCGCGCGACCGACGGCCGGCTGCCGGCGCAGCGTCGCCGCACCCCGGCCCGCGCTGCCGCCGCCAAGGCCAAGCCGCGCGCCAAGCCGGCGGCACCCAAACCCGCCCCGAGCGCCGCCAAGAAGCCCGCCCGCAAAGCCAAGAAGGCCGCCCATTGAAACCGTGCGCGAGGGTATGCACACACATCTTCCTCAGAATCGTCAGGGACGCACGCCCTCTCACTCCTTCTCCCCGCGCGCGGGGAGAAGGTCGGGATGAGGGGGCGTTCCCACGAGTCTGAGCCTGTGGAAACGCCCCCTCACCGGGCCGAAGTTGGGTTTTTCGCATTGCTCGGTACCCTCTCCCCGCACGCGGGGCGAGGCACGCCGTGTGCTCGGCGCCTTCCTGGAGCCAACGATGTGGGCACGTCTCGGGCGCCGCAAGGCAGTTCCACTTCACCGCAATCCGCTCTAGTTTAGTCCCGAGCGAGCATCCCTCGCGGAATCATTTTTCGTGAAACGACCCCAAAGCAAACCATCCAATCCTACCAAGCAGCAGATCCTCGCCTTCATCGGCGAGCAATCGGGCCGTGTCGGCACGCGTGAGATCGCGCGCGCCTTCGGGCTCAAGAACGCCGACCGCGCCGAGCTCAAGCGCATGCTGCGCGAGCTCGCCGACGAGGGCCGCGTGGCGCAGCGCAAGAAGAAGCTGCATCACCCCGGCACCCTGCCCCAGGTCGTGCTCGCCGACATCGGCAGCCGCGACCGCGACGGCGAGCTGATCGCGGTTCCGACCGAATGGGACGAGGAGGCGCACGGGGCCCCGCCCAAGATCCGCATCCGCGTGCCCCGCCGCGCGCGGCCGGGCGAGGTCGCGGGCGTCGGCGACCGCGCGCTGTTGCGGGTCGAGGAGAGCGGCGATGACGACGAAGCGATCCGCCACAGCGGCCGCGTCATCAAGATCGTCGATCGCGCCAAGCAGCGTGTGCTCGGCATCTATCGCGCGCTGCCGAACGGCGGCGGGCGGCTGGCGCCGATCGACAAGAAGCAGCTCGGCCGCGAGCTTGCGATTCCGCCCGGCGCCGGTGGCGGCGCCAAGGACGGCGACCTGGTGGCGGTCGAGGTGGCGCAGGGACGCGGACTGGGCCTCACCATGGCGCGCGTCACCGAAAAGCTCGGCTCGCTCAAGAGCGAGAGCGCGGTGAGCCTGATCGCCATCAACGCCCATGGCATCCCCGATGTGTTTCCCCCGGCCCCGCTGCGCGAGGCGGAGGCGGCGGTCCCGGCCGGCCTGCGCGGGCGCGAGGATTGGCGCGAGGTCGCGTTCGTCACCATCGATCCGCCCGACGCCAAGGATCACGACGACGCCGTGCATGCGGTGCCGGATACCGACCCCAAGAATCCCGGCGGCCATGTGATCAGCGTCGCGATCGCAGATGTCGCCCATTACGTGCAGCCGGGCTCGGCGCTCGATCGCGAAGCGCTCATCCGCGGCAACTCGGTCTATTTCCCGGATCGCGTGGTGCCGATGCTGCCGGAGCGCATCTCCAACGACCTCTGCTCGCTGCGTCCGAGCGAGGATCGCGCGGCGCTGGCGGTGCGGATCGTGGTGGCGGCCGACGGCCGCAAGCGCGGGCACACTTTCCACCGCGTGCTGATGCGCTCGGCCGCACGCTTAAGCTATGCGCAGGCGCAGGACGCGATCGACGGCCGCGCCGACGCGGACACCAAGGGGCTGGTTGCGCCCGTGCTCACGCCGCTCTACGCGGCCTATGAGGCGCTCAAGCGGGCGCGCGACGAGCGCGGTCCGCTCGATCTCGATTTGCCGGAGCGCAAGATCGTGCTCAAGCCCGACGGCACGGTCGATCGCGTGGTCACGCCGGCGCGCCTGGACGCCCACCGGCTGATCGAGGAGTTCATGATCCTCGCCAATGTGGCGGCCGCCGAGGCGCTCGAGCGCGCGTCTGTGCCGCTGATCTATCGGGTGCATGACGAGCCCGATCCCGCCAAGGTCAATGCGCTGCGCGAATTCCTCAAGACGGTCGACATCTCGCTGGCCAAGGGCAGCGAGCTCAAGGCCGCGCAGTTCAACCACATCCTCGAGCGGGTGAAGGGCCGCGATGTCGAGAAGCTGGTGAACGAGGTGGTGCTGCGCACGCAGGCGCAGGCCGAATATGCCGCCGAGAACTACGGCCATTACGGCCTCAATTTGCGCCGCTACGCCCATTTCACCTCGCCGATCCGCCGCTATGCCGACCTGATCGTGCACCGGGGTCTCATCCGCGCCGGCAAGCTCGGCGACGGCGGGCTCGCGGACACGATCGACAAGGCCACGCTGGGCGAGGTCGCGGCCACCATCTCGGTTGCCGAGCGGCGCGCCATGAAGGCGGAACGCGAGACCTTCGACCGCCTGCTCGCGCATTTCCTGGCCGACCGGGTCGGCGCCACCTTCGAAGGCCGCATCTCCGGCGTGACCCGGGTCGGGCTGTTCGTCAAGCTCGACGATACCGGCGCCGACGGCTTCATCCCGGCGCGCACCATCGGCAACGAGTACTTCCGCTATCACGAGGAGCGCCACGCGCTGGTGGGCGGCTCAAGCGGCGAGAGCTACCGGCTGGGCGACCGGGTCACGGTGAAGCTGGTCGAGGCGGTTCCGCTCGCCGGCGCGCTGCGGTTCGAGCTCATCTCGGAGGGCCACCGCGACAAGGCCGCCCGGCCCTCCAAGCGCGACGGGCGGCCGCACGGTGCCTCGGCTCCCGGTCGCAAGGCGCGCGGCGGCGGGAAGCGGCACCGATGAACGACGCCGATCTGCGCGGCCTCGACCGCATGAATGCGTTGGCCAAGCAGCTGCTGGAGGACGAGAGCTATTTCACGCTGCCGAATCTGCGGCCGAAGGATGCGGCAACGCTGGTCCTGATCGACAATTCGGGTCCGGTCCCCAAGGTGCTGCTCGGCAAGCGCCATGACGGGCATAAATTCATGCCCGGCAAATACGTGTTTCCGGGCGGCGGGCTCGAGCCCGGCGACAAGCGCATGGCGGCGGCGCGCCCGCTCGACCGCCACGCCGAACAGCGCCTGATGCGCGCCGTCAAGCGGCCGAGCGCCGCCAAGGCGCGGGCGCTGGCACTGGCCGCGATCCGCGAGACCTATGAGGAGACCGGCCTTTTGCTCGGCGCGCCGGCGCCGCTGCGGTCACAGACGCCGACCGGTGCCTGGGCAGCGTTCGCGCAGGCGCGGATCCTGCCCGACCTCTCGGCCATCCATTTCGTGGCGCGGGCGATCACGCCGCCGCGCCGGCCGAAGCGCTTCGACACGCGCTTCTTCGCCGCCGATGCCGGCGCCATCGCGCATCGGGTCGAGGGGATGATTGGGCCCGACGCCGAGCTGGTCGAGCTCAAGTGGATGCCGATCGCACAGGCACGGCACCTCGACATGCCGGCCATCACGGCGGTGGTGCTGGAGGAGCTGGAAGCGCGGATTGCCGGCGGGCTCGGCCACGATCTGCCGGTTCCGTTCTACCAGATGCTGCATCGTCACTTCGTGCGGGAACTGCTGTAGGGCACGTCGTTTCTTGACATTGCGGGTCGAGCCGCTAGGTTCCGCGCCTGAGAGTTGCGTCGGCGAAACGGTGCCGGCGCCAGCGCATGTGAGGTTTGCCATGGCCAAGTCCAGCACCATCAAGGTCAAGCTGGTGTCGAGCGCCGACACCGGATTTTATTATGTGACCAAGAAGAACTCGCGCACGCAGACCGACAAGCTGGTCAAGAAAAAATACGACCCGGTCGCCCGCAAGCACGTCGAGTTCCGCGAAGCCAAGATCAAGTAATCGGCGTTTGGTCAGGGGCGGAAAGCGCCGCCCAGCGAAGCTTGGCGGCCGACGCAATCCCTGCGTGCAATTCAGCGGATAATCGGCTGGCGCGAGCGCCCTTCAAAAGGTGGCCGGTCGGGAGCGGCTTCTTGAGGAGGCCACTCGCACCGCTCCCGAACCGGCCGAACCCCACGGACCCAGGAGATGCGGCGGACCTGAGCACTCCGTAGGGTTATCAGAAGGTATATCAATACGTTAGGCTGATTCGATGGGGCCCAGCTCGTATAACGCCGGGATATGAGCCATCGCGTCGAGCAAAGGTTAGCGCAACGGCCTCGGAATTCCAATAAATTAGCTTGTGAACAGCCGTAAGACTGCGGTCATCCTAAAACATTAAGGTTGACGGTCACCGCTCGCTCAGGCCGCGTCCGGCACCACGCGATTGCGCCCGTCCCGCTTGGCGCGGTAGAGCGCCTGGTCGGCGCGCTTGATGACCGCCGCCGCATTGTCGCCCGGCCCCAGCGCCGCGATGCCGATCGAGATGGTGACCTCGATCGTGCGGGCGCCCTTCTGGATCGGGAACGGCTCGCTCGCAATCCGCCGCCGCAGCCGCTCCGCCACCATGGTGGCGACCGCCATGTCGGTCTCCGGCATCACCACCACGAACTCCTCGCCGCCGTAGCGGCAGGCCAGATCGATGCCGCGGATCGATTTGCGGATGCGGATGGCGAAATCCTGCAGCACGTCGTCGCCGGCGTCATGCCCATAGGTGTCGTTGATCGATTTGAAGTAGTCGATGTCGAGGATGAGCACCGAGAGCGGCTTGCCGCGCGTGACGGCCTGGTCGACCAGCGTGCCCACATGGGTCTCCATGTAGCGGCGATTGTATAGGCCGGTCAGCGCGTCGGTGATCGCCATCTCGATCGACAGCTGCACATTGTCGCGCAGCCGCTCGGTGTAGCGCTTCTTGCGTATCTGCGTGCGCACGCGCGCCAGGATCTCGTTCTTGTCGAACGGCCGCACCAGATAGTCGTTGACGCCGATCTCCAGCGCCCGCACCAGGCGGGTATTGTTGTCGGCCTCGGCGATGGCCAGCACCGGCACGTTGCGGGTGCGCTCGAGCGAGCGCAGCTGGCTGCACAGCCGCAGGCCGTCGAAATTCTCCAGGTCGAGCGAGACGATGATCAGGTCGTAGCTGCCCTCGGCGGCGTGGAACAAGGCCTCGGTCGGATCGCGCTCGATATCCACCGTATGCTCGCTCGCCAGCATGCTCTGGATGCGGTCCGACAGCGCCGGCCGGTCATCCACCATCAGGACACGGCCGTTGCGGCCGGCCTCGGCGAGCGCCTCGCGCTCCGGGCTCTCGATGCCGATCTCGCGCGAGGTGACGGCGCGCATGCGCAGCTCGTCGGTCATCATCTTGAGCCGCGACAGCGACCGCACGCGCGCGATCAGCGCCACGTCGGAGACCGGCTTGGTGAGAAAATCGTCGGCACCGGATTCCAGGCCCTTGACCCGGTCGGAGGGCTGATCGAGCGCGGTGACCATCACCACCGGAATATGATGCGTGGCCATCCCGGTCTTGAGCCTGCGGCAGACCTCGAAGCCGTCCATGTCGGGCATCATCACGTCGAGCAGCACCACGTCGCATTCCGCGCGCTCGCAGATCGCCAGAGCTTCCGCGCCGCTGACGGCGGTCATGACGTCGAAGTACTCGGCCGAGAGCCGCGCCTCCAACAGCTTGACGTTGGCCGGCACGTCGTCGACGACGAGAACGCGGGCAGTCATCGACGGTCTCCCTCAGGCACGGCCAAGAAGCGGCGGATGGTCTCGATGAACTTGCCGACCGAGATCGGCTTCGACAGATAGGCCTCGCAACCGCCCTCGCGAATGCGCTCCTCGTCGCCCTTCATCGCAAAGGCGGTGACGGCCACGACCGGGATCGCCTGCAGCTCGGGATCTTCCTTGAGCCACTTGGTCACTTCGAGACCGGAGACTTCGGGCAGCTGGATGTCCATCAGGATCAGATCCGGGCGATGCTTGCGGGCGAGGTCGAGCGCCTCGATGCCATTGCGCGTGCCGACGGTCTGATAGCCGTGAGCCTCCAAGAGGTCGTGGAAGAGCTTCATATTGAGCTCATTGTCCTCCACGATCATGACGGTCTTTGCCATCCCCGACCTTCCCGCCGCCCAGCGTCGGTGGCAGCTTGGGCATGACGGAAAAAGGCTAGTGGCAATTCCTTACGGAAAGGCAAACGCCGGCCCTCACGCCCCCGTGCAGATAAGACCGCAACCCGGCGATCCACAAGGGGAATGAGGCTTTAGAGCCCGATTCGCGACCAACCGTCCCCTGCCCTCATTTGGCCGACAGCATCGCCTTGCCGTCGGCGGCGCGCTGGTAGCGTCCCATGATGCTGGCTTCGGCGATATTGTGGCCCTTGATCTGCTCCACGAACTCGGCCTTGGTCAGGCCCGGCTTCAATTTGCCGAGCACGATATCGAGGGCATAGACGAAGAAGATGAAATGATGCGCCTTGGCGCCCGGCTCCGCGCAGGCGCCGTGGTAGGCAAATTTGTTGCCGGAATTGCCGCTGACGAACTTGCCGGGCTGGTCGGCGTCGCCGCGCGCCACGCCGTGCGCGGAGGCCGGAATGTCGTAGGTGATCCAGTGGTTGCCGCCGCGGCCCGAGGCGGCATCGGGGTCGTCCATGATGACGGCGAAGCTCTGGGTCTCGGCCGGGGCATGCGACCAGGACAGTGCCGGCGAGATGTTCTGCCCGCCGCAGGCCCAGGGTCCGCGCAGGCTGGTGCCGGTGCCGGCATTGGCTTCGCTCAACAGCCCATTGTCGGCGAAATCCGGCGAGGTGACCTCGAACAGGTCCGGATGATCGACGGCTTGCGCACCACTGCTCAAAATCAGGTAGCATGCGGCAGCCATGCTGCCGGCGCACAGAGCCGCCAAAAGACGATAACGCATGCCTGTTCCTCCCTTGCGTTGCGGCCCCGAGCTTGCCGTCATGGCTTGTTGGAGGGCTCGTGCGGCGCGCAGGCCGCGACCCTAGCGTTGCTGCGGACAGAGATCAAACGATCGTGCAAGGCGCGGAGCCCGCCATGAAGAAACCGCACTACTCGACCGCCGGCAAGTCCGGCTCCAAAGGACGCAAGAAGGCCGCCGCCGAGCTCGCCGTCGCGGCTCTGAGCTTCCTCGCTGGCGATCACGAGCGGCTCGAGCGGTTCCTCGCGCTCACCGGGCTCGGACCACAATCGCTGCGCGCGACCGCGCGCGAGCCGAGCTTTCTGCTCGGCGTGCTCGACCACGTGGCAGGCGACGAGAGCCTGTTGCTGGCGTTTGCCGCCGAGCACGGCATCAAGCCGGAGGAAGTGGGGCGCGCCCGCGACGCGCTGGCGGAGCGCCCCGGACACACCGGCGCAGCCTGAAGGACCATGCCGGGCTTCTGCCGAGATTGCAGAGCTGACGTCGCCGACACGGGCGGCCGCTGCCCGGCCTGCGGCTCGCCCAAGCTGCTGCGGCATCCGGAGCTCGACCGGCTCTCGGTCGCGCACGTGGACTGCGACGCATTCTACGCCACCATCGAGAAGCGCGACGACCCCTCGCTCGCCGACAAGCCGGTGATCGTGGGCGGCCGCCAACGCGGCGTGGTGCTCACGGCCTGCTATGTGGCGCGAACCTTCGGGGTCCGCTCCGCGATGCCGATGTTCGAGGCGCGCCGCCTGTGTCCATCCGCGAGCGTGGTGCGGCCCGACATGGCGAAATACGCGCGCGTCGGCGCGCAGGTGCGACGCTGCATGCACGACCTCACCCCTCTGGTCGAGCCGGTGTCGATCGACGAAGCCTTCATGGATCTCTCCGGCACCGAGCGCCTGCACGGCACCTCGCCGGCGAAGTCGCTTGCCGGATTCTCCGACCGGATCGAGCGCGAGCTCGGCATCACCGTGTCGATCGGGCTTTCCTGCAACAAGTTCCTGGCCAAGATTGCCTCCGATCTCGACAAGCCGCGCGGCTTTGCGATCATCGGCGCGGGCGAAGCCGCCGCCTTCCTGGCCACCCGGCCGGTGACCCAGATCTTCGGCGTCGGCAAGGTCGCGCAGACCCGGCTCGCGGCCGACGGGTTCCGCACGGTCGGCGACCTGCAGCGCGCCAGCGCGGCCGAATTGATTCGCCGCTATGGGGCCGAAGGCACACGCCTGGGGCGGCTCGCCCGCGGCATCGACGATCGTCCGGTGCGGCCCGAGCGCGAGGCCAAGAGCATCTCGGCCGAGACCACCTTCGAGGCGGACATCGCCGCGTTCCGCCAGCTTGAGCTGCGCCTGTGGGGCCTATGCGAAAAGGTCTCGGGCCGACTCAAAGGCGGCGCGCTCGCGGGCGCGACCGTGACCCTGAAGCTCAAGACCGCCGACTTCCGCCTGCGCACGCGGGCACAATCGCTGCACCAGCCGACCCAGCTCGCCGCCAAGATCTTCGCCTGCGGGCGCGAATTGCTGGCGCGCGAAACCAACGGCACCAAATACCGCCTGATCGGCATCGGAGTTTCTGCGCTGGTGCCGGCCGCACCGGGCGATTTCGCCGACCTCATCGATCGGCGAGCCGCCGACGCCGAGCGCGCCGTCGATCGCTTGCGCGCGCGCTTCGGCGACGATGCCGTGGTGAAGGGCCTGGTGTTCGATCAACCCGACGAGGAATGAGCGTCCGCGCCCGTCACGGACACGGCTTGACGTCCCTGAACTCGAGCGACTTCAATTCGCCGCTGATGGCGAAATCATTGTAGTCGAGCAGCAGCGCGCGTGAGATGCCGTTCTCGTAGAGCTCGAAGGTGATCGCATAGACCGGCGTCTGCTCGCCCACCGCCGCCTTGCGATCGAAGTAGCTGACCGTGACCGGCCAGCGGATGAGGCCGGCAAGCGCAGCCTGTCCGGCCGCGGCATCGGTCGGGATTTTCTCATTGGGCGGGATCACGCGGCCGATGACGGTGAGCGTGTTGTAGATCTTCTCGCCCTTTTCCGAGCCGTCATAGACCGGGAATTCCAGGATGGTCTTGCCGGCGCGGGCGGCGTCGATGATCCGACGCACATGCTCGGTCGGGAACACGATCGAACGGTCGAGCTTGAGCTTGGCGTCCTGCGGCTTGGTGAGCGCAACCGCGATATTGTCCGGCTGGCGGACTGCCTCGCCATCGACCTGGTCCAGCAGCCGGCTGTTCATGTAATTTTCCGACTTGAAATGGAAGTTCTTGGCGTCGCCGTCCTCCCAGGTGCTCGAACGCAGGTCGCTGAGCGTGACCTTGCCCTCGCCGTTGTCGAGCTCGGAGACCTGGCGGAACTCGAGCTTGTAGCCCTCGCAGGCGCTGCCGGTGAAATCGTAGAGGATGCGCCCGCGCGCCGACACCGTCGAGGAATTGCCGCCGTGCGACTGCGACTGGGCGAGCGCGAGCTCATAGATAGCACGATGGGAGGCGAGCTCGCCGGCCGGGGTCAAGGCGCGCGCGCGCGGCGCCAGCTCTTCGCCCGACACAATCGCCAACACGCAAACTACCGTCGCCGCAGCACCGATTTTCTTGCCGAAAATCATCATTTTAACCTGTCTCCTGGTGGCCGGCCTGCAGTGCAACATAGAGATACAAGCGCGCGGCCGCAACCGCGCGCTGTGCGCGCTTGCAACCGGGCCGACGATGGGCGAAGACAAGGGCCGGCGGCCGAAAGGCTAGGACTTATGGGGCCTTGCGGCCTCCGGACGGAAATCACTGCGGAGAACGACATGGCGGGTCTGGTGGAGAAAAAGCTTTCCGAGCTTGGTATCGTCCTGCCGGTTCCGGCGAGCCCGATCGCCAATTATGTGGGCTTCGTGCGCACCGGTTCGATGCTTGTCGTTTCCGGCCAGGTCTGTTTCGACACCGGCGGCAAGCTGGTTGCGAAGGGCAAGCTCGGCCAGAACGTCTCGATCGAGGACGGCCAAAAGGCTGCCCGCGCCTGCGCCGTCAACCTGCTCGCCCAGGTCAAGGCCGCGGTCGGCGATCTCGACAAGGTGATGCGGGTGGTGCGGCTCGGCGGGTTCATCAATTCCGACCCCGCCTTTGTGGATGGTCCCAAGGTGATGAACGGCGCCTCCGACCTGATGGTTGAGGTATTCGGCGACAAGGGCCGGCATGCCCGCAGCACCGTGGGCGTGGCCTCGCTACCCCTCGATGCGGCGGTCGAGGTCGAAGGCCTGTTCGAATTGGCCTGACCGGCGGCATCGTCCCGTGCCGGGCCTCGACTGGCTGATCGCACGACCGGTGGCGCATCGGGGGCTCCATGACGCCGGGGCCGGCGTGATCGAGAATACGTCGACGGCGTTCGCGGCCGCCGCCGCCGCGGATTACGCCATCGAATGCGACCTCCAGATCACCGCCGATGGCGAGGCCATGGTGCATCATGACGATGCGCTCGGCCGGCTCACCGATGGCAGCGGCCGGCTTGACGCGCTGACCAGCGCCGAGCTCAGGCGCGTCGCCTTCAAGGCCAGCACCGACCGGATGATCTCGGTCGGCGAGTTGTGCGACCTGGTGGCCGGCCGCGTGACCCTGGTGATCGAATTGAAGGCCGGCCGAGCCGGCGACCAGCGGCTGGCGGCGCGTGCCGCCGCCGTGCTTTCCGGTTATTCCGGACCCGCCGCCATCATGTCGTTTGATCCCTCCCAGATCGTGGCCTTGCGCGCGTGCGCCCCGGGCCTGACGCGCGGCATCGTGGCCGAGGGCTGGTCCGGACATCTCGACCGGAGCCACATTGTCGAGCGAGGCAGACACGCGGTGGCTTATGGCCGGGATGTGCTGCAGGCTCATCCGCAATTCCTCGCCTATTCGGTGAAGGATTTGCCGGCTGCACTGCCGCTTGCGGCGCGCAAGATTCTCGGCATGCCGCTGTTGACCTGGACGGTGCGCAGCGACGAGGACCGTCGGCGCGCTGCGCGCTTTGCCGACCAGATTATCTTCGAGGGAATTCGGCCTTAGAATTGCAATTCATTCGCGCAAGAATGTCACCGCCTGCAAGAGTATCGCCTGCATGAGAGCGTCTCCCGATCGATGACTGCCAGATCCAAGACGTCGGCCCCCGCGACCGAGATCACTTTGCGGGTCGCAAACGCGCTCGCAGAGATCGAGCGCGCGGTGTGGGAGGCCTGCGCCAATCCGCCGGCAGCAGCGATCGATCCGCATGACAGTGCCTTGGGCGGCGATCTGCAACCCTTGTGTCAGCAGGGCGCCGGGGTACCGATCGGGGTTGCCGAACCAGCTTCAGAATCAGAGTATAACCCATTCATTTCACATGATTTTCTGTCGGCGCTGGAGCGCTCGGGATCGGTGCGCAACCGCACCGGCTGGCAGCCCATGCACCTCATCGCGCAAGCCGCCGATGGCGAGGTTCTCGGCGTTGCGCCCTGCTACGCCAAATCCCATTCGCAAGGCGAATACGTGTTCGATCACGGCTGGGCCGAGGCCTATGAACGCGCCGGCGGCAGCTACTATCCCAAGCTTCAGGTGAGCGTGCCGTTCACGCCCGCAACCGGGCGCCGCCTGCTGGTACGTCCCGGCCCGCGCGCGGAGGCCGTGCGCGGCGCGCTCGCCGACGGCCTCGCGGCGATCTGCCGCCGCGCCAACGCCTCCTCGGTCCATGTCACGTTTCCGACCGAGCCGGAATGGCGAATGCTCGGATCGCACGGCTATCTGCTGCGCACCCATCGACAATTCCATTGGGAAAACGCCGGCTACGAGTCCTTCGACACCTTCCTGGCCGCGCTCGCGTCGCGCAAGCGCAAGACCATCCGGCGCGAGCGCGCCGATGCGCTCGCGCCCGGCATCAGCATTCATTGGCTCTCCGGATCGGACCTGACCGAAGCCGTGTGGGACGCCTTCTTCGAGTTCTACATGGAGACCGGCTCGCGCAAATGGGGCCATCCTTATCTCACCCGCTCGTTCTATTCGATGGTCGGCGAAAGCATGCGCGAGCACATCGTGCTGGTGATGGCGAAGCGGAACGGACGCTGGATCGCCGGCGCCATCAACTTCATCGGATCCCGCACCCTGTTCGGCCGCCACTGGGGCGCCGTCGAGCATCATCCGTTCTTGCATTTCGAGGTCTGCTACTATCAGGCGATCCAATACGCCATCGCGCACAAGCTCGCCCGGGTCGAGGCCGGCGCGCAGGGCCAGCACAAGATCGCCCGCGGCTATCTGCCGACCACCACCTATTCGGCGCACTACATCGTGGATCCGGCGTTGCGGCGGGCGGTCGCGAATTTCCTCGAGCACGAGCGAGCCTTCGTGGCCGAGGAGATCGAGGAGTTCGCCGAAGCGGCACCGTTCCGGAAGGAATGACTGCAGGGCAATTTCGTGCAATTCACAGATCGTGCAACGCCGCCCGGGAGGCCTCCATGCCCGCCTATGATCCCAACAATATCTTCGCCAAGATCCTGCGCGGCGAGCTGCCGAGCTACCAGGTGTACGAGGACGACAAGGCGCTCGCCTTCCTCGACATCATGCCCCGCGCGCCGGGCCACGTCCTGGTGCTGCCGAAGGCGCCGGCGCGCAACATCCTCGATGTGGCGCCCGATGATCTCGCCCATGTGGTCAAGGTCGCGCAGAAGATCGCCAAGGTCAGCGTCGACGTGTTCGGCGCCGATGGCGTGACGCTGCAGCAGTTCAGCGAGAGCGCTGGAGGCCAGGTGGTGTTCCACCTCCACGTCCACGTCATTCCCCGCCGGGAGGGCATCGCCCTCAAGCCTCCGGCAAGCGTCAAAGAAGCGCCGGAGGTGCTCAAGGAACAAGCCGCCAAGCTCGCGGCCGCGCTTCGCTAAGCCGCAAATCCGGCAGTCTGGTACAAGAGAAAGGGGGGCGCCGCTGTGGCGCCCCCCTGTTGACCGAGCCTGCTCAGTCGATCTTCCAGGCCGAGAAGATCACGCTCGGCACCGCCGGCTCGCCGGCCGGCTTCTTGTAGACGAGACCGATGCCCGCCGCGGAGCCCGAGATCATCGCATTGACCTTGTCCCCCTTCTTGTACTCGCCCACCCCCTGCGAGATCATCACGGTGGTATAGTCGGGGGTCGGAACCTGCTGCTCGCAGTTGCTGTTGTCGACGTCCTTGCCGTTGGTCTGGAACCAGAGCCGCACCAAGCCGGTACCGCCGCGGCTGCCGACCTGAACGCCGACGATCGTGAAGTAGGTCCCGGATTGATCCAGGATCACCACGCCGTTGTTGTTCTTGAGGCCCTTCGCGGCATCAGTCGATTTCATCGTGACCAGTTGGCCCTTGTTGGCATCTTTCACGATCTGGTCTTCTTCGCTCGAGGCCTGAATATAGCCACCGGCCGCGAAAGCGGGCGAGGCCAGAAGCGTGGCCGACATGAAGATCGCACTTAGGGTAGCTTTCATCTCTCTGTCCTCCCATGGGAGTTGGAATGCGGGAAAAGAGTTCCGAAGGGCGACGGGTTGGCCTCTCCGATCCTTGGATCGAAAACAAGATTTGGTGGGCTGCCCCCTTGATCGGCTTGCATGAACTCCGCCCCAACCATTGCAATGGACATGCCACCCTGCGACGTTTTGGCATTCGACGTCCGAAGTGCGCGACTTTTTCCGAATCGGCAGCGAATCGAGAGCGCTAGGAGGGTTACGAGCAACAAGTCGCGCCGATTGCTTAAGACGGATGACGTTCCGGAGGCGACTGCTGCAAGTTTTTCGGGCGGCTGCCTAGGAATGAAGCACTGCCGCGAGATTGACCGCGCGCGAAGGCCAGGACGACGTTCCCAAAAAGAGAGAGGCCCCGGCGTGAGCCGAGGCCTCTCGACGGAAAGGGCGGTGCCGGGTTCCGCCCCAACCGCTGTTGCTACTGGATGGTCTCGCCGTGCAGCGCGAGATCGAGGCCCTCGCGCTCGATTTCCGGCGACA
>DASYFD010000122.1:0-17745 GCA_036498625.1 Xanthobacteraceae bacterium
CAACGGCAACCTGGCGGCGCCGCACCGCCTCCTGACCATTCCGGACGACCGCATCCGCGCGCTCGCGCCCGGTCCCGCCGCCATCGTGGGGCAGAGCGGCGGCATCATCATGGCGCTCTACCGCGCCCTGGCGAGCCGCGCCGTCGCGGCGAGCTACGCGCTCACCAGCGGCAACGAGCTCGGGCTCTGCACCGCCGACTACATCCGCTATCTGGTGGACGATCCCGACATCAAGGTGATCGGTTGCTTCATCGAAGCGATCCGGCACGCGGACGAATTCAAGAGCGCCTGCGCATACGCGCGCGACGCCGGCAAGCCGATCGTCGCCGTCAAGATCGGCGGCTCGGAGGAAAGCCGGCGGGCCGCGCTGGCGCACACCGGCGCGCTCGCCGGTTCGCTCGCCTGCTTCGATGCGGTCGCCGAGACGCTGGGGCTGGTGCGGGTGAACACGCTCGACGAGATGGTCGAGACCATGGATTACTTCGCCCATGCGGCGCCGCCGCGCGGCCCGCGGCTCGGCGCGCTGACCTTCTCGGGCGGGTTGAAAGGCCTGATGCTGGAATCCGCCACCCGCAACGGGCTGGCCTTCCCGGCGCTGGCGCCGCAAACCACGGCGCGGCTGCGCGAGGTGCTAGGGGTCGGCACCTCGCTCGGCAATCCGCTTGACGGCGGCTTCACGGCGCTGAGCAGCCGGGAAAGTTATTTCCGCATCATCGACATTCTGTTGTCGGATCCCTCGCTCGACGCGCTGCTGGTGCAGGAAGAGCTGCCGGCCGCGCCCGGCACCAATGCCAAGACCGAGAACCTGCGCCAGGTCGATGCCCTGGCGGCGCGTGGCGGAAAGCCGATCGCGGTGGTCTCGATGATCTCCTACGGCTTCACCGACCACGCCCGCGCGTTTCGGGCCGACCTCAGGCACCTGCCGGTGCTCCACGAGGTCGACAAGGCCCTAAAGGCGGTGGCGGCCGCCGGCCGCTACGGCGCGCTGCACGGGCGGCAGGACAACGCGCCGGCTGCCGGCGGGTCGCCGTCGGAGCAGGCCGCCATCGCGTCGGCGCTGGAGCGCCGCCACTTGACCGGCGACGGCCGCTCGCTGCTCAACGAAGCCGACGCCAAGGCACTCATCCGCGCCTACGGCATCCGCACTGCGCGCGAAGTGGTGGCGAGCGGACTGGACGAGGCCCTGCAGGGCGCCCGGGAGGTCAGATATCCGCTGGTGCTGAAGCTGCTGGCGGCGGACGTGCAGCACAAATCCGATATCGGCGGCGTCATCGTCGGCATCGCGGACGAGCATGAGCTGCGCTCCGGCTATGCGCGCATCGCCGCCAATCTGGCCGGCGCGCGCGCCGGCGCGCGGCTCGAGCGGGTGCTGCTGGCGCAGCAGATTTCCGGCGGCATCGAGCTGGTGCTGGGCGTGCAGCGCGATCCCGAGATCGGGCCGGTGCTGATGTTCGGTACCGGCGGCGTGCTCCTGGAGTTGAGCCGGGACGTGAGCTTCGGGGCGGTGCCGCTGGCGCGCTGGCAGGCGCAGATGATGCTGGAGCGCACCAGCGCCGGTGCGCTGCTGCGGGGTTATCGCGGCGCCCCGCCAGCCGACACCGAAAGCGTGCTTTCCGCCATGCTGGCGCTCGGCCGCCTCGCGCACGATCTGGGCGACCGGATCGAAAGCATCGACATCAATCCGCTCAAGGCGCTGCCCGCCGGCGAGGGCGCCTTCGCGCTCGACGCGCTGGTGGTGCTGCGGGAGTGACATTGCTCCGCTCGTCCCCGCGAAGGCGGGGACCCAGTCCGCTCGCGAAAAGCGCTGAGTGCCCGCGCGCGCGGCCAAATCATTTTACGAAGAGGACTGGGTCCCCGCCTTCGCGGGGACGAGCGGGAGTGTGCGGCAAGGGCGTGCGTCAAAGGTTGATTTGGTGGATAATGCAAGAACAGCAGTGCCCGGGGAACCGCGTCGATGAGCAACACTTCGATCGCCCGATATTGCACAGTCTTCGCCGCCGCTCTGGCGCTTGGCGTCCAGGCCCACGCCGCCGAGATCAGCGGCGCGCTGATCGCCAAGGCCAAGCAGGAAGGCGAGGTGGTCTATTACACCGACCTGATCGTGGACCAGATCGTGCGGCCGCTCGCGAGCGCGTTCGAGGCCAAATATGGCATCAAGGTCAGCTACGCGCGCGCCGATAGCCAGGTCAATATTCTCAAGATGCTCAATGAGCAGAAGGCCGGACGCGTGATGTCCGACCTGTTCGGCCTCAACACCGGGCTCGAGGTCCTGATCGCGGCCGGCGCCGCGCGGCAATTCACCACCGCCAATGGCGAGGAGCTGCCGGCGCGCTACCGCGATCCCGAGCATTATTGGGTCTCCTCCCACCTGTTTGTCATCACGCCCGCCTTCAACACCGATCTGGTGCCGGCCGCCCAGCGTCCCCACGGCTATGACGATCTGCTGGCGCCGTACTGGAAGAACAAGATGGTGTGGAAGCCCAATGATCTCACCGGGGCGCCCGGCTTCATCGGCAATGTGCTCGCCAGCATGGGGGAACAGCGCGGCATGGATTATCTGCGCAAGCTCAGCCGGCAGAACATCAAGAGCGTCAACGCCAGCGCCCGCGCGGTGCTCGATCAGGTGATCGCCGGGGAATATTCGCTCAGCCTGCAGATTCTCAACCACCATGCCGCCATCAGTGCCCGCAAAGGCGCGCCGGTGGATTGGGTGCGGCTCAATCCCGTCACCGTCTCGCCCGGCCTCGTCGGCATGACCAACAACAGCCCGCATCCCAATGCCGGCATGCTGTTCGTCGAGTTCATGACCTCGAAGGAGGGCCAGCAGATTTTCCAGAAGGCCGACTACCTGCCGGCACGTCCCGATGTCCCGCCGCTCATTCCGGACCTCATTCCGGAGACCGGCGGCTTCACCGGCAACGTGATCACGCCCGCCATCACGGCCAAGGGCTACGAGCACTGGAACGACGTGTACAAGGATTTGTTCAGGTGAGCTGAGGCGCTCGTTGGGAAGCGCTGCTCTTGATCAACCACGCGCAGACGCGCTCCTTCCTAATCGCGACTCTTCGTCCCGAAAAACGCGGAAGGCGAGGCGCCGAACCGTCGGCGGAAGCAGCGGTTGAAATACGAGATGTCGCCGAAGCCGCACGCCAAGGCGATCTCGATGACCTTGCGGCGATGGCCGGCGCTCGCCAGCATGGCGCAGGCTTTTTGCAGCCGCAGCTCCAGCACACGCTCGGTGAAATGCAAGCCGGTGTGGTGAAGAAGGTCCTGCACATAGCGCTCGGACAAGCCGAGGGCCCGGGCTATGTCGCCGGATGACAAACCGGGATTGGCATACCGCCCCTTGATCTCGGCCAGAACCGCTTGCAAGCGCGCGGCGCGCACGCCGCCGCCGCGCGCGATCTCGGCGGCGTCGACCGTCGTGCCGATGGCGAGCGCCAGCAACTCCCGGACATGGGTCGCAAATGCATGTCGAAGCTCGGGCGATGTTGCGGCATCGTCGTCGAACGCAGTCACGTAGCGTGTCAGCAGCCGCAATCCTTGCGTATGCGCCGGCAATACTTTTCCGACGACCGCTTCTGGATCGCGTACCATCGCGGCGACGGCCTTGCGCGGCACCGCAATGACGATAAAGCGGGCCAGGCCCGGGTAT
The DNA here is from genome assembly GCA_036498625.1 of Xanthobacteraceae bacterium. GTDB lineage: Bacteria > Pseudomonadota > Alphaproteobacteria > Rhizobiales > Xanthobacteraceae > VAZQ01. The sequence goes on from DASYFD010000122.1 coordinate 3,656, forward strand.
TGCACCCTGCCAACATCCGCGCTCGAGAGCAGCACCGCTTCGAAGGCCGAGAGCGACGTTTCGCGGCCGAGCTGCGACGCATGAGCGATGCCTTCGGTGTTGATCGTCAGAACAAGGTCGTCGTCGCCGTCGCTGATCAGCGTCGGCGTACGTTCCGCGCTGAAGCCGCGCCCGGCGGCGACCGCAAGCGAAAGCTCAGGCATGCGTCGAAACGTGCCCGCATAGAAACACCGCCCTCCGGGAATGACCTCAAACCGCGCTTTGATGACATGGCGCCCGAAGACTTCGCGCCACATCGCCAGCCGGTCGCGTTCCGGCAATTCGTCGGTCGAGAACCGGACGGAAGCACTATTGCCTACCATCGACGCCATGGCAGTGGCCCATTCCAGGTCCTGCTCGCGGTCTTTCGCTGCCGGTTTTCTACCCGTCCGCGCTGCCGCTCCCGCGAAATTCGGAGGGCGAGGCGCCGAACCGCCGGCGGAAGCAGCGGTTGAAGTAGGAAATGTCGCCGAAGCCGCACGCCAAGGCGATCTCGATGACCTTGAGATGGCGATGACGGGCGCTCGCCAGCATGACGCCGGCCTTTTGCAGCCGCAGCTCCAGCACACGCTCGGAGAAATGCAGGCCGGTGTGGTGGAGGAGATCCTGCACATAGCGCTCGGACAGGCCGAGCGTCCTCGCCACCTCGCCCGAGGAGAACTTCTGGTCCGCGAAGCCGGCCTTGATCTCCGCCAGGACGGCATAGAGGCGCGCGGCGCGCAAGCCGCGGCCGCGGGCGACCTCTTCGGCCTCGTGGGTGGCGCCGAGCGTGAGCGCCAACAGATCGCACACATGGGTGGCGGCCAGCTCCTGGAGCTCGGGCGTCGCCATGGCGATCGCATCCTTCAGAATGCCCAGGTAGCCGGCGAGCAGCCGCAGCCCTTCCGATGCGGCCGGGATGCGTTTGGCAACGCAAGCGTCCACATCATGCACCAGCGGCTTGATGGCGGCGACCGGCACCCGGAAGGTGATGAAGCGGGTCGCCGAAGGCAGGCACATCGATCCCACTTCCGCATTGTTCATCAGGCATCCGTCGCCCGCACCAAGCACGGGATTCCGGCCGAGCTGGGAGGCCGTCCACTTGGGCATCGGCCCGGTCATGAAGGAAAGATCATCATCGGCGATCAAGTCCTGCGAATGGGTCAGATCAACGCCCGAGGTGACGCCCGCCAGCACCCCCAGGCCCGGAAGCCGAAAAGCGGTGGCGGTGGAATGGAAGCCCTTCGGCGTCAACGGCGCGATATCGAGGCTGCAGACCGTGCGGCCGAAAACCTCGCGCCACGCCGTCAACCGATCCCGCTCCGGAATATCATCCGTCGAAAAACGGAAGGCCGCCACCGTGTGGTTCGGCGGAGCGGCTGCGGTCATGTCGAATCCGGGGCCGCGGCCCGCACCTCGGAGGGCGCCACGCCGTAGCGCTGGCGGAAGACATGATTGAAATGCGAAAGATCGCCGAAGCCGATCTCATAGGCGATGGCGCTGACGGTTCGACCGGCACAACGCGGATCGGTCAGCATCTGATGCGCACGAGCGAGACGCGTGTCCCGCACGAATTCCGAGAACGTGGTGCTTTCGGTCTCGAACAGCATCTGCACGTAGCGCGGCGAGACACCGTGGCGCCGCGCCAGCGCCGTCACCGTCAGATCCGGACGGCAAAGATTATGAGCGATATCGGCTTTGAACGCCGACAGCCGCGCGGCGCGAATGCCACGGCCCTGAGCCATCTCGTCGGCTTCGCGCGTGGCGCCGAGCGCCACGGCCAGGAGATCGTAGACGTGGGTGACTGCGATACGCCCAAGCTCTGGCGTCGCCAGCGCCCGCGCCTCGCGTAGGATCGCCGTATAGGACATCAGCAACCGCAGCGCTGGCGTCGCGCGCGGCACCGCGCGCACCAGGACCGCATCGGGATCGCGCAGCAGCGGACCGAGCGCGGCGCGCGGCACGTTGAGTGCCGTAATCTCGCTCTCCAACGGAAAGGTGTAGTGCCCGACATCGGCATTCGAGAGCACGATGGCGTCGCCGGGCGCCACCGCAACTTCGCGCCCGAGCTGCGACGCGACACCGGCTGTGGTCGATATCTGAACGATGAAGCTGTCATTGCCATCGGTCAGGAGCTCCCGCGTTCGACCGACGCGGAACGGGGTGTTGGAGGCCGACACGATGCCGAGGCCGGGCAACAGGCGCACCGCCATGTCGTTGCGAAACGGCATGTCTCCGAGCGGCTCGATCTCGAGCCGCAGCACCTCGCGCCCGTAGAATTCGCGAAATGCGGCGTGCCGATCCCGCTCCGGAACAGCGTCGGTGGTAAATCGGAACGTCGGAAAGCTGTCGATCGTATCCGGCACTGGCCAAACTCCTGGCTGCCCCATCAGTGCAGAACGTCCTATACCAGGGGTTGGTCTATCAGAAGATTGCGCCTGCGGCCAAGCCGTTGTTCGGTTCTGCCCAAGCGCACCGGCCCGCCGCCCGCTAGCTTGATTATGTCGAAGCCAATGTGAGAACGCCGGAACCTGCGGCGTTCCGACGAGGTCGGCATGCCGGAGCTTTCGGTGGTGTCTCAATCGTCGCGCCCGGGCACCGCGCCCGAAGCCCAATCAAATGGGCGCAAAGAGCCATTCGGTTACATCTGCAATCGCTGCTCGCGGTGCTGTCATCAGAAGGTCATACACGTCAATCCTTACGAGGTGGCGCGGCTCGCCCGCGGCCTCGGGCAGACGACCGGAGAGTTCCGCGCCGCCTGGACGCGCGACGGCGCCGGCACCATCCTGCGACAGACTGACGCGGGGGGCTGCGTTTTCCTCGGTGCCGAAGGCTGCACGGTCCATTCCGATCGCCCGCTGGTCTGCCGGCTCTATCCGCTTGGGCGCCACGTGCGCGACGACGGCACCGAATGGTTCTCCCGGCTGGAGGGACATCCGCAATCCGCGGGCGAAGCAACCGACAAGGGAACAATCGCGGAGTTCCTAACGATGCAGGACGCAGCGCCCTTCATGGCGGCGGCCGACGATTATTTCCGCTGGTATTGCGCCGCACGCGAGCGATTGGGCGCCGACGTTTCGTTGGAGAAATCCGAAACGCCGGCCGAGGACGCTGACCTTGCGACCGATCTCATCGACATGGACGCGGCCATTGCCCGCCATTGCGCGGCGGCCGGAACGGCCGAGCCGCAGGACGTGGAAGACCGCAAGCATTTGCATCTGCACATCCTTTACCGACAGATCGACGAAGCCAACGGAGCGCAACATGACGGACCATGACAAATCGCAGGGCGCAAGGCGCAACGACAAGACCGTAGGCATGTCGCAACGGCTGCTCGCAGCCGTTTCGCTCCTGGGCGTGTCGCTGGGAGTGTCGGCGGCAGCGCCCGCGGCGCCGATCGCGGCGGCGGACGACGCCGTCGCCGATCTGGTGGTCAAGGTCGCGGAGAACAAGCTGAGCAATCCCGGCACCATCTCCGGCATGGGGTGGGACGTGCGCACCCAGAGCGACCAGCTTAAGCAGAAGGGCGATACGAAAACGATCCATATCGATCAGTTCCAAACCGACCAGCTCAAGCAAAAGGGTGACGGGAAAACGATTCATATCGATGATTACAAATTCCAAAGCAACCAAAAGAAAGGCGCGAACGCTTTGCCGGCGGTGCAGAGCAACCAGTACAAGTAATCCTGAAAGGAGCACAGCATGTCGAACGCACAGCGCCGTTGGCTTCTCACCGTGGCGGCCACTTTGGTCGGGATCGGGTTGGCGATGCCATCGGCTTACGCCTTCAATCCGCAGCCGGACCCGCCGGCCAAGCTCAAGGGCACCAATTCCGGCAACGACAAAGCCTTCATCTGGTTCGAGCAGGATCCGGGCAAGGTCGGCAGCAAGAACACCGTGTCGCCAAGCTCATGCAAGGTCGGGACCAGTTGCCAGAACCAGCTGCCGCAGTTCAACACCATGCAGCCGAAGAAATAGCCGCGGCGGCCTCGCCGTCGCGATGACAAGCAGGCGGCGCAGGGCGATCTTCCGATTGCCCGGCCCGTGCAAAAGCCTCAGTATTCCGGGGTTTTGGCGGAGGGTTGCGCTTCCGGACAAGTTCCTGTTCGGTTCTGCCCAAGCCGGCCGAACCGCTCCCCGGCTAGCATCGCTTGCTTCAGGCGAAGGCAAACCACAGTAGGGCTTCGGGCAATTTTATGTAGGGGAAGGAACAATTCCCGGCGGATTATTCCGACGTACCGGGTTAAGATTGGGCTTGCGATAGGGGCGGCGGGTGAACGCGATCATTCTCGGATTGGTGTTCGGACTTGCGGCGGCTTCACCGGCGCTGGCGGCGGATGCCGCCATGCCCACGAAGGCCCCGGCCAAGACCGCGACGACCACATCGAGCGACGGGATTTGGCAATTCACCTATAACGAGGACACGCGCTATTTTTCCTGGACCAGCACGCGCGGCTATCCGAACACCGTGACGATTCCGGTGCTTCCGGTCAGGGCGCCCGGCAGCGGCTCGCAACTCTATGTCCCGGTCGGGATGCAGCTGGTCGGCCGCCCCAACGACAACTACAAGGTCGAGTTCCTGTCGCGCTCGGGCTATGTCTCGTCGCGCCAATCGACCCCGGGCGCCAACGGCGACGTCTCCACCACCACCGACACCTCGGTCACCGGCAAGGTGACCTATCTGGGGCTTGATGGGGCACATCCGTTCGTGTCGCTCGCCGTCAACGCGCCGACCGGGAAGTCGGCGCTCTACGGCAATGCCGCATTCGCGCGGCTGGATTCGGATCTGGTCGACCTCGCGACCTTCGGCGAAGGCTGGAACCTGGGCCCGACCGCCGGCGTCACGCTCGCGCTGGCGGACAACGCCGTGATGTCGCTCGGCCTCGGCTATACCAATCGGGGGCCGTATAACCGCGAGGGCGCCATCGATCCGGTGACGCTGTTCCAGGGCACCACCCACATCGATCCGGGCGACCAGATCACTCCCAATGTCACGCTCGGAGCGCGCAACGGCAGTCTCGTGGTCCAGGGCTCGCTGTCCTACGTGATGGAAACCGTGACCCGGCTCGACGGCGCGGATTTCTACCGCAGCGGGCCCCGCTACATCGCGGCCCTCGCAGCCGCCTATGACTGGACCGAATCCTTCTCCTCGACCTTCACCGGACAATTCGCCCATTCCGGAAGAAACAAGGTGGCCATGCTCGGCGTATCCGAGCTGGTGACCGAAGCTTTCGATTCCAACAGCAACATCTACAAGGCGATCCTCGATCTCACCTACAAGCAGGGCAACCTCTCGATCGGCCCGACCGGCAGCTTCTTGTTTCGCGACCACAATGCCTGGAGCTCCACCGCTTTCCAGTTCCTGCCGGCGAAGACCCGTTGGTCGGCAGGCGGCGCGGCCGGCTACGCGGTCAGCAAGGAGATCACGGTGAACGCCCGGGTCGAGCGTTTCTGGGCCCATGAGAATGACAACCCGCAAAAGATGGCCGAAGATCTGAAGATCGGGAATTCCGCCGTGCCCGCCATATCGAGCAACGCATGGCTGTTCACGCTGGGCGGACTGGCGAGGTTCTGAAAGGCTCAATCATGCGCAGACAATCAACAATGAGCTTGGGCGCGACCGTGTTCTGCCTGCTCGCGCTCGCGCCCGCGGCCGATGCCCAAATGCGCTGTCCGGAGGGCCGCACCGCGACCGGCAAATGCATGGATCCCGGCCTCGCCCAAATGGGACGCGCGACCGTGATCGTGATGACGCAGTCGAAATTCTCCTATACGGCGCCGCCCTATCTGCCGATCGAAGATCGCACCAGCCGCCTGCCCCTGCAGACCCACGAGATCTACAACCTGTTCAACTCGCCACCGGTGACCAAGCCGGTCACGACCGTCCTGCTGCCCGTCCACGGCGGGCCGCCCAGCCCCTTCCAGCTCTTTCGACCCTGATCCGATACGCGAGCCGTCAGGACCGGCGACCGAGCACCTGCGCGGCGATCCAGGACTGGCTGTCGTTGAGGCAGAGCGCGATGTAGTCGAGCACCCACACCAGCGTGGGCAGATCGTCATCGGTGAAATGCCTGTCCAAATAGGCGCGGCATTCGCCGACATGGTCCTGGTCGGCGTCGCGATGGAGCCGCACCGTCTCGCTGCCGCCCGGGTACAGCGCGTGGATGGCAGCCGCCTTGTCGTCATCGAGCCCGGACATGAAGGTCTCGAGGAACAGCCGCAACAGAATCAAGAGATGCGGATCGTCGTGGCGCACCTGCCACGCGAAAAAGCCGACCAGAGCGGCGCTCGGCGGGGTGATCGAGGTTCGCGCCAAGACTTGGGAGGCTTGCTCCTCGTCGCCGATCATCGCCACGATGTCGCGCCGCATGACCGCGTCGTGCCCGTATTCCTCCGCCAGATGATGAACCCAGAACCTGGCATCGTCGTGCTGGCGGCGCGCGTCCAATGTCTGGATCGCGGCGACGATCAGGGGCGTGGTCTGCCGGATGCGGTGATAGCCGTCGATGGCGGACATCAGGCCGATTTCCTGCCGCAGCTCCGGTGCCGCCATGTGGGCGCGGGCGGCATCGGAGAAGCTCGCGACCCAGCTACCGACGGAACCGATGGCCGTCTTGAGGTGGTCGGCGACCGCGCCTGAGATCATCGTGACGGCCTGTCCCGTGCCGAGCTGCTGCGAAGGCGGAGCTCGCCCGATGCGACCGTTCGCGTCAGCCAAGACCGCGCGGCCGAGCCCGAACGCTTTGGCATGGCCAGACCGCCGGACAACCTTTGAACCACCGCCGGGCGCAGAGGTCACAAGTTGCCAGGGAAGGTGTCAAGAACTGGGACTACCAGGCCAAGTGAACGCAGCCGACACTGCCGCCGAAGTAAGTTCCTCCGTCGTCGGCGCATGCCTGCGCCGGGCCAGAAGCGGGTGGCTTAAACTGTTTCTTCGCCAGGTTTATGGAGGACGCCAACTTCACCAAGGCGGCAGCCGAGACTGCCTTGCCGCCCTGCGGATTGCCCAATTTCGCCTGGATGTTGGCCGGCAGGCTCAGATAGGCGGCCTTGGCTGAGGCGGTCACGTTGAGGTCGCCGAACTTCGGATCCTGAACGACCACAAGATGTACATTAGTGGTTTGGTCTATTGTCTTTTTGTTCGGATCCGGAGGCGTGAGCTCGCTCTTCGTGGACCCTTTGGTGGGCACGTCGAGCTTGTCCGTCCCAGGGCCGAGCTTCAAGGTGTTGAGCTTCTCGTTCTTGTCGAACTTTTCGAGCTTCGGGGCGGTATCGAGCTTGAGCGTGTCGAGCCTTTGCGCCAAGCGCAGCGGCGGATCGAGCTGCAGCCAGCGGGCCGCCGGTGAGATGGTTGACACATCCTGCGGGATCGCCGCGGCTCCGTCGGAAGAAGATGTGGCCGCCAGCAGCCCGAAACTGATCAGCGCCAACTGACCTTTGAAACCTTGCGACATCATCGTGCTCCCGGCAGGTCTCGATTGCGGATCAAACGCGGGCGCGAGCTCCGGCCGATCAGGCCGGCGGCCGCTCTTGCGGTACCAGTTTGACGCGAAGCGGGGGTCCGGTCTTGGCCCGGGGCGAACTGGCGCTTGGACAAAAGCGCACTCGCTGATCGAGCGGCCTATCGGGCACCCCCCCTCGGCGTGATAGACAAAGTGCCAGGATCATCGGGACCAGGCGATCACGATGCAGAACGGGCGCAGCCTCGGTTGGACGCCCGGGCGATTGTCCGGGCGCTTGGCAGCGCGCATCCGCGGCGAGGTGATCAGCCCCGGCGATGCCGCCTACGACGACGCGCGCCGGATTTGGAACGGCCGCTTCGACCGCCGGCCCGCCGCCGTGGTGCGGGTAGCCGACGCCGACGACATCGTTGCAGCGCTCGGTTACGCGGCGGACAACGATCTGCCGGTCGCGATCCGCGCCGGCGGGCACAGCCCTGCCGGCTGGTCGTCGAGCGACGGCGGCCTGGTGATCGATCTGCGCCGCCTCGACACCATCGAGGCTTATTCGAACGGCGTGGTTGCGGTCGGCGCCGGCGTGACCAGCGCGGCAGTGGCGGCGGCGCTCGATGCCCACGACATGGCATTGCCGCTCGGCACCTGCGCGGACGTGGGCGTCGCCGGATTGACGCTCGGCGGTGGCCTGGGTTTCCTCAACGGTGCGGCCGGATTGACCTGCGACAGCCTGGTGCGGGCCGAGCTCGTGCTGGCGGACGGACGGAAGGTGGTGGCCTCGCTCGACCAGGAACCGGACCTGTTCTGGGCGTTGCGCGGCGCCGGCGCGAATTTCGGCGTGGTGACGCGCCTGGCGTTTCACACCCGCATGCCGGCGCAGGGCTATGGCGGCGCCGTGGTTGTGCGCGGCGAATCCCATCGGCACGTGCTGCGGCGCTTTCGCGATCTTTGTGTCGAGGCCCCTGACGCCTTGGGATTGGAAGCCTGGCTCTTGGCCACCGCATCAGGGCCGATCGCAATTATTTCCGCATTCTTGAGCGGCGACCCGGACGAAGGCCGAGCCGCGCTTGCGAGCCTCGCACGCTTTGGCGAGCCCGCGGCAAGCACGCTCGCGCCGGCGCGCTATGCGCAAGTATTCATGACGGGCGCGAACATCGCACCCGGCCGGTCCATTTATCAACGCAGCCTGAGCTTCGAGCGCCTTGACGATGCGGCAATCGATCTCATGACCGATCAACCGCTGCCCGCGGGCTCGGGCAATTTCCTGACGCTGCTGCATTGGCGCCACGGCGCGACCGCCCGCATGCCCGCGTCCGCGACCGCCTTCCCGCATCGCGCGGCGGCCTTCGAGACCGTCTTCCTCGCGGACTGGGAAAGCCCACAGGACCGGCCCGCCGCGCAAGCCTGGGTCGAGCGTACCTTCGCGCATTTCGCCGCCCCCGGCCGTCCGGTCTACGCCAATCTGCTGGACGACGGCGAGGACGCCCGGGTACGCGACGCCTACGGCGTCAACTATGATCGGATCGCGCGCCTCAAGGCACGTTTCGATCCGAACAATCGTTTCGCGATCAATGCCAATGTGCCGCCGGCACGCAATTGATAGGATGACGCCGGCAAGGATGCCGAGGATGTGACATGCTCGATGCGCCTTCCACCGGGCGGACGGCGTTCGCTTGCGGCAGCCGCAAGCTGGCGGCCTTGTGCGAGGCCGCCGGCCTGCAGGATCGGTCGCCGCAGGTGGTCGGGCTGTTCGACGCGCTCGCTCCTCTCTGCCACGACCGTGACGTCCGCCTGCCGCCGCGCTGGTCGGGGATCACCGACGACTGCACGCCGTTCGAGTTCTCGGTCGTGCTGGGTGAGAGCCGGCCCAACATTCGCATCCTGATCGAGGCGCAAGACGATCCGGCCTGCCCGCCGACCTATTGGAATGCCGGACTGCGCGTCAACGAATGGCTGGCGCACAACGCCCAGGTCGATCTCGCCAGGTTCCGGCAGATCGCGGATCTGTTCGTTCCAACCGATCCGAACGCCGCGTGGGCGGTTTGGCATGGTGTTGATTTCGGTCGTGACGGCGCGCCGCTCGTCAAGATCTATCTCTGCCCGTACGCGCAGGGGATCGACCGCGCCGACGCGATCATCCGCGAAACCTTGGCGCGCCTCGGCTTGGCCGCGGCCTGGCCCGCCTTGGCGGCGCGCAAGGCGCCGCAGGATTCGTTCTCCCACCTGTCGCTCGATCTCGACCCGGGGCCGACCGCGCGGGTCAAGGTCTATATCCGGCATCATGACGCAACGCTCGATGCGCTCGATGAGCGCTGCGAGGCCATCGCTGGAATCGAGCCCGGCGATTGGTCGGCATTCTGCCGCGCGATTGTCGCGGGACATGACCCGCTGTCGCGCCGCCCGATTTTCGCGTCCTACCATCTGAGCCGCGAAACGCCGGAACACATCGGCAATGCCGTGCTGTACCTGCCGATGTTTCCCTACATGGCAAACGACGATATCGCCCATGCGCGGCTATGCGCGTTCCTGACCGGGTGCGGAATCGGGACCGAAACCTACTCCCGCTGCGTGGCCGCGCTGGCGGACCGCCCGCTCGCGCAGGAGCGTGGCCTGCACACCTATATCGCGTTCCAGCGCAAAAGCGGCCGCCCGAGCATCACGGCCTATTTCGGCTCGCGCCTCTACGCCTCGCGCTACTGGTCGATGACCGTCAATCCGAAACGCTGCTGGCCTTCGCCGGTGACGTGATCCGGAAACGTAAAGCGCCCCTACCCGTCCAGAACCCCCGCCTTCTCGTTGCCCAGGCCCTTCATGAAGCGGTTGCGCACCAGCGCCGGATCGCGCGGCGGCTGGATGACGCCCGGCTTGTCGTCGATCTTGGCGGCCAGCAGCACCGGGCCGCCCTGCTCGAAGCCGCGGCTGATCAGCTCCTCGAAATGCGCCTCGTCCTGAATCCATGAGCTGTTGGGGATGCCGGCGCCGCGCGCCACCGCCACGATGTCGGTCGTATAGCTGGTGGCGGTCGGCTGCTTGCCGGTGATCTGGTAGATGCCGTTGTCCCAGACGATGACGGTCAGGTTGCGCGGCGCGACCGTGGCGATGGTGGCGAGACAGCCGAGCGACATCAACAGCGAGCCGTCGCCTTCGAGCGCGATCACGCCCCGCTCCGGCTGTGCCAGCGCGACGCCGAGCGCGATCGGGCACGCCAAGCCCATGCTGCCGAGCATGTAGAAATTCTGCGCCCGATGGCCGGCGGCGTAGAGGTCGAAATTGGCATTGCCGATGCCGGCCACGACCGCCTGGTCGCTCAGCTTGCCCACCAGCCGCTTGGTCAGATCGGCACGATGGAGCACCTTCGGGGTGCCGGATGCGGCCATTGTGGCTCCTTGGATGTCGGGACTTTATCGGGCGGTTATTTCGGGCCTACGGGATTTCCGCCGGTCAAGAGCGGCGAGAGGATGAAGACGACCGGGCTCTGCGTGAGCATGGCCTGCTTGATGGAGCGATCGACCACGAATCCCATGGTGGCTTCGTCGGTGAGGGTGTGGTGCTGGACCGCAAGCGAATCGAGCACCGGCCGCACGGTGCGGGCCACCATCACCTGCCCGATGTTGAACTCCCCGATGGTGCCGCGTTCCGACACCACCATGATGGCGGGGATCTGATAGGGAACCACCAGCGAGGCGAGCGCATTCGCGATCAGGGCGAAGCCTGAGGTCTGCATCATCACGATGCCGCGCATGCCCCCCATCCAGGCGCCCGTCACAATGCCGAGCGCCTCGTCCTCGCGGGTGGCGTTGACCGACATGAAGTAGTTGTCGGCCTGCGCTCCCTGAATGAGCGGGGTGATGACGTTGTCGGGAACATAGCTGACGAGCCGGATCTCGTTTTCCTTCAAGGCGTCGAGAAAGGTATCGGACCAGCTCATTGGCGCGGCGGCTCCCTTCACGCTCGTCAGGGCCGGTAGCTCTAGCACGCCGGTTGCGCGGCGGTCACCCCTGCCTCCCGTCACGGCCGCGCGTAGCCCGCGAAGACGGGCGAAGACGCCCTTGTGTCACGGCCGGAACAAGCCTTCCCCCGGACGTGATCCAAGTGTCCAGCCATGACTCAGGAATTGGGGCGCGCGACCCGCCCATCTTGCCGCTGGCGCAAAAGCGAGGGATTGGCTAAGCGAACGGGGCAGACCAGGAGGACGGAACCTTGCCTTGGAAGGAAGCGAACGGCGTAAGCATTCATTATCAGCTGGCCGGGGCGCACGGCCCGGTGGTGGTGCTGCTGCATGAGCTGGGCGGGACGCTCGACAGCTGGGACGGCGTGGCTCCCGGCCTTTCCGAGCGCTTTCGCGTCCTGCGCTACGATCAGCGCGGGCAGGGCCTGACCGAGAAGGTGCGGGCGCAGTTCAGCAACGACGACGCGGTGGGCGACCTCGAGGCCATGCTCAAGGCCCTCGACCTGCCGCCGCCCTATCATCTGGTGGCGGTGGCGGCGGCGAGCACGCAGGTGCTGCGCTTCATGGAGCGTCATCCCGGAGAGGTGCGCTCGATCGTGCTCTGCAACCCGGCTCCCGGCGTCGATCCGAGCCGTGCCGGCGTGCTCAACGAGCGCGCCGACCTCGCCGAGCGCGACGGCATGCGCGGCGTCATGTCGATCACGCTCGACAAGTCCTACCCGCCGGAACTCTCCGACCGGACCACTTACGAGAACTATCGGGGGCGGTATCTCGCCAACGATCCGGTCGGCTTCGGGCTCGGGCACCGCATGCTGGCGCGCACCAACATGCTGCACCTGTTGCCGCAGATCAAATGCCCCACCATGGTGGTGGCGGGCCGCCACGACACCGTGCGGCCGCCGGCCGGCACGGAGGAATTGGCGAAAAAGATTCCCGGCGCCCGCTTCGAGCTGATCGAGACGGCGGGGCATTTCATGCCCACCACGGCACCGGCCGCGCTGCTGGCGCTGCTGCAGGATTTTTTCTCCAAGGCGTGAGCTGAGACGGTTCGAGAACGAAAGGTTCGGCGATGCGGATTACTGCCAACGGCATAAGTTTCAACACCCAGATCGACGGTCCGGAAAGCGCGCCTTGGCTGGTGTTCTCCAATTCATTGATGACCAACCTGTCCATGTGGGACGACCAGGTGGCCGACCTCAGGTCGTCGTTTCGCATCCTGCGCTACGACCAGCGCGGTCACGGCGGCACGCAGGTGACGGAAGGGTCCTACAGCTTCGATCTGCTGGTCGCCGACGTGGTGGCGCTGCTCGATGCGCTCTCGATCAAGCGGGCGCATTTCGCCGGCCTTTCCATGGGCGGCATGACGGCCCTCTACCTGGCGCAGCGCCATTCGCAGCGCTTCGACCGCATCATCGCCTGCGATTGCGGGCCCGCCTCCACCCCGGCTTCGGCGCAGCAGTGGCAGGAGCGCATCGAGATCGCCGCCAAGGACGGCATGGGGGCCCTGGTCGAGCCCACCATCGGGCGCTGGTTCCCGCCCGATTTCATCGCCGCCAAGCCGCCCGTGCTCGACAAGGTGCGCCACATGATCCGCACCACGCCGATTGCCGGGTTCAGCGGCTGCGCGCAGGCCTTGTCGGACTATGACCTGCGGCCGGGGCTCCCCGGCATCGACCGGCGCACCCTTCTGATGGTCGGGACCAAGGACGCCACCCTTGCCGGCATTCGGCAGATCAAGGAAGCGGTGCCCGGCGCCGCCCTGGTGGAGCTCGAGGGCGCGGGCCACATTTCCAATGTGGAGCAGCCCGCGGCCTTCAGCCGCGCGATCCGGGATTTCTTGTCCCGGGCTTGACCCGGGACCGTACCACCCACGGAGATCGGAATGGTCCCGGCTCGAGGCCGGGACAAGCTAGGCCAGCGCCTGCGCCCGGCGCCTGCTGCCGGCGCGCGGGTGCCTTGTCGTCATTGCAAAGCGTTCGGGAGAGATATACCTCATAGGCAAGGCCGACAGGCCCGAATTTCAATCAGGCCGGCATTCAAGATCGAGCGGGCCAAAGCCCTCGACAGGAGGTCACCATGGCGGTTGCGACCCACACGCAAAAAGAGGCCGCGGAAGCGGTTCGTCCGGCGCTTTCCAGCAAGGCGCGCGAGATGATGGAGCAACTCAACACCGATGCGGCGAAATCCTTTGTCTGGGTGCGCACCCAGATGAATTCGCCCGCCCAGCGTCCCTGGTTCACCGACTCGGGTGGCGTCAGCGGCGCCGGCCAGATGGCGAGCGGCCGGGTGGCGGCCAACCAGCTCAAGACCGCGGCCCACCGCTGGCGCTGGAAGGAATACAGCGCCTATCTGGAGCGGATCGCCGGCATCGCCAGCAAGGCGGATGTATCGCCGATCGAGTTCGCGGACCGCCAAAGCATCCTGCTGACCAATCCGGGGCTCAACGGCCGGCTGCAAGTCACCAACACCATCCGCTGCGCCATCTCGATCTATAATCCGGGCGACATCGCGCCCGCCCACGTCCACTCCCCCAATGCCAGCCGCACCATCCTGTCCGACAAGGGCGGCTACACCAATGTGGAGGGCGAGCGTTGCGACGCGGCCCGCGGCGACATCATCATCACCCCCAACGGCACCTGGCACGATCACGGCAATGACGGCAGCGTGCC